>NZ_JAAAUB010000001.1:0-366886 GCF_012911495.1 Tepidiphilus baoligensis | reverse complement strand
ACACCCCCCACTTCGGCCACACGACACCGGGGCCGCAGCAGAAGAGAGGCGCATTCTAGGCAATGGCAGCAATGAGTGCAAACAAGAAATTTTGATCGGATCCATAAAAAAACGGCACCCATGAAGGTGCCGTCCCAAGGATGATGCATCCCTGCCTCGAGGAGCAGGGATTCGGTTCCTGCTCAGACCGCAACGCTTTCGGCGACTTCGGCGAACTCGGGAATCTGGTCGAAGTTCATGTAGCGGTAGATCTCGTTCGCCTTGCTCGTCACCGGCTGCAGGTGCGCGAGGTATTCCTCCACCGTCGGGATACGGCCGAGCAGCGCGCAGACCGCCGCGAGTTCGGCCGACCCGAGATAGACGCGCGTATCCAGCCCCAGACGGTTGGGGAAGTTGCGCGTCGAGGTCGACATCGCGGTGGCGCCGCGTTTGATCTGCGCCTGGTTACCCATGCACAGGGAGCAGCCGGGCATCTCCATGCGGGCACCGGCGCGGCCGAGGATGCCGTAATAGCCCTCCTCGCGCAGCATCATCTCGTCCATCTTGGTGGGCGGGGCGATCCACAGCCGCGTCGGGAGGTCGGTCTTGCCTTCGAGCACCTTGGCGGCGGCGCGGAAGTGGCCGATGTTGGTCATGCACGAGCCGATGAAGACCTCGTCGATCTTGTCTCCGGCGACTTCCGAGAGACGTTTGACGTCGTCGGGGTCGTTCGGGCAGGCGATGATGGGCTCGGTGATCTCGGAGAGGTCGATTTCGATCACCGCGGCGTATTCGGCGTCCGGATCGCGCTCGAGCAGCTGCGGGTTTGCGATCCAGTCTTCCATCGCCTTGATGCGCCGCTCGAGGGTGCGGCGATCCTGATAGCCTTCGGCGATCATCCACTTGAGGAGCGCGATGTTCGAGCGCAGGTATTCGATGATCGGTTCTTTGTCGAGCTTGACCGTGCAGGCGGCGGCGGAGCGCTCGGCGGAGGCATCGGAGAGTTCGAAGGCTTGCTCGACCTTGAGCTGCGGCAGCCCTTCGATCTCGAGGATGCGGCCGGAGAAGATGTTCTTCTTGCCCTTCTTCTCGACGGTGAGGAGCCCTTGCTGGATCGCGTAGTAGGGGATGGCATTGACGAGATCGCGCAGCGTGATGCCGGGCTGCATTTCGCCCTTGAACTTGACCAGCACCGATTCGGGCATGTCGAGCGGCATGGCGCCGGTGGCGGCGGCGAAGGCTACCAGCCCCGAACCGGCCGGGAAGGAGATGCCGATGGGGAAGCGGGTGTGCGAGTCGCCGCCGGTGCCGACGGTGTCGGGCAGCAGCATGCGGTTGAGCCAGGAATGGATGACGCCGTCGCCCGGGCGCAGGGACACGCCGCCGCGCTCGGTGATGAATTTCGGCAGCTCGCGGTGCATCTTGACGTCGACGGGCTTGGGATAGGCGGCGGTATGGCAGAAGGACTGCATCACCAGGTCGGCGGAAAATCCGAGACAGGCGAGGTCCTTGAGCTCGTCGCGCGTCATGGGGCCGGTAGTGTCCTGCGAGCCGACGGTGGTCATGCGCGGTTCGCAGTAGGTTCCGGGGCGCACGCCCTGTCCTTCGGGCAGACCGCAAGCGCGACCGACCATCTTCTGCGCCAGCGTGAAGCCCTTGCCGGTGTCCTTGGGCTGCTGCGGCAGACGGAAGAGCGTGCTCGGCGGCAGGCCCAGCGCTTCGCGCGCCTTGGCGGTGAGCCCACGGCCGATGATGAGCGGGATGCGGCCGCCGGCGCGTACTTCGTCGAGCAGCACCGGGGTCTTGAGGCGAGACTCGGCGATCAGCTCACCGTTCTTGTAGGCTTTGACTTCGGCGGTGTCGTGGTCGATGACGAGCTCGACCTCGTCACCCATCTCCATCTTGCTGACGTCGATCTCGATGGGCAAGGCGCCAGCGTCTTCCTGGGTATTGAAGAAGATGGGGGCGATCTTGCCACCGAGGCAAATGCCGCCGTAGCGCTTGTTGGGTACGAAGGGGATATCTTGGCCGGTCCACCAGATCACGGAGTTGGTGGCGGACTTGCGCGAGGAGCCGGTGCCGACCACGTCGCCGACGTAGGCGACCACGTTGCCTTTCTTCTTGAGTTCCTCGATGAGGCGGATCGGGCCGCGCTGTCCGGGTTCGTCCGGTTCGATGCCGGGGCGGGGATTCTTGAGCATCGCCAGCGCGTGCAGCGGAATGTCGGGGCGCGACCAGGCGTCCGGCGCGGGGGAGAGGTCGTCGGTGTTGGTCTCGCCGGGCACTTTGAAGACGGTGATCTTGATGCGCTCGGGCACGGGGGGTCGGGAGGTGAACCATTCGCCTTCGGCCCAGGAGCGCAGCACGGCTTGGGCGTTCGCGTTGCCCTGGTCGGCTTTTTCCTTCACGTCATGGAAATAGTCGAACACCAGGAGCGTCTTCTTGAGCCCTTCGGCGGCGATGGGGCCGACGAGCGCATCGTCGAGCAAGTCGATCAGGGGCTGGACGTTGTAGCCGCCGAGCATGGTGCCGAGCAGCTCGGTGGCACGCTCGCGCGACAGCAGCGGATTGCTCTCTTCGCCCTTGGCCACGCGCGCGAGGAATTCGGCCTTGACCTTGGCGGCATCGTCGACGCCGGGCGGCACGCGCTGTTCGAGCAACTCGAGCAGGAAAGCCTCTTCGCCGGCGGGCGGATGGCGCAGCAGCTCGACGAGCTGCTCGGTTTGTTCTTTCGACAGAGGCAGGGGAGGAATGCCGAGCGCGGCGCGTTCGGCGGCATGGGCACGATAGGCTTCTAGCACGACGATCACCTCATCTGGGTTTGGGCAAAGACCGCGAAAAAGGACAGGTTCGATATTATATGTCTTTTATAAGACCCAAGCGTCTCCCGGCTCATTGTACCAAAGGGCAAGGCGCAAGAACCCTCGATCGGAACGATAATTCACTTCGATCGCCCCTTGGATGGCAATCGGGTCGAAGATGTTCTAGACTATTGCCAGACGACGAAACCGTTTGACGAGCGTTTTTCATAGGAGGTGTCCGATGTCCGTTGCTGCCGCTACGCTCAAGACCTTCCACATCCCGGGCGTCGGGACGGGGAAATTCCACGATTTACAGGCGCTGGAAGCGCTCGGTATCGGCTCGGTGAAACGCCTGCCGGTATCGATCCGTCTGGTGCTGGAATCGCTCGTGCGCAATTGCGACGGGGTACGCGTCGAAGAACACCATGTGCGCGAGCTCGCCAACTGGCAACCGCAAGGGAAACGCACCGACGAGATTCCCTTCGTCGTCGCCCGGGTGGTGCTACAGGATTTCACCGGCGTGCCGCTACTGTGCGACCTGGCGGCGATGCGCTCGACGGCGGCCGAAATGGGGAAAAACCCCAAAGCGATCGAGCCGCTCGTACCCGTCGATCTGGTGGTCGACCATTCCGTGCAGGTGGATTATTACGGCACGCCGGATGCGCTGCGCAAAAACATGGAGCTGGAGTTCGCACGCAACCGCGAGCGCTATCAGTTCATGAAGTGGGGCATGCAGGCGTTCGACACCTTCCGCGTCATCCCGCCGGGCGTCGGCATCATCCACCAAGTCAACCTCGAATACCTCTTCCGCGGCGTTCGTCGGCAGGATACGCCCGAAGGCCCCGTCTATTATCCCGACACGCTGGTGGGCACCGATAGCCATACGACCATGATCAATGCCGTGGGCGTGGTCGGCTGGGGCGTGGGCGGAATCGAGGCCGAGGCGGCCATGCTCGGACAGCCGATGTATTTCCTCACACCTGACGTGGTCGGGGTGGAACTGGTCGGCTCGCTCCCCGAAGGGGTCACCGCCACCGACCTCGTGCTCACGATCACCGAGATGCTGCGCAAGGCGAAAGTGGTCGGGCAGTTCGTTGAATTCTTCGGTGAGGGGGCTGCGAGCCTGAGCGTGCCCGATCGTGCCACCATCGCCAACATGGCCCCCGAATACGGCGCCACCATGGGTTTCTTCCCGGTGGACGAGAAAACGCTGGAGTACCTGCGCGCCACTGGCCGCACGCAGGAGGAGATCGCCGCGTTCGAAGCCTACTTCCGGGCACAGAACCTTTTCGGCATGCCACGTGCGGGCGAGATCGACTATACGCGCACGCTGCGACTCGACCTCTCCACCGTGCGCGCCTCGCTCGCCGGTCCGAAACGCCCGCAGGATCGCATCGAGCTGCAGGCGATGAAGTCGAACTTCGAAACGCTCTTTGCCAAACCCGGGAGCGAAAACGGTTTCGGCAAGCCGGCCGAGGAGCTGGGCAAGCGCTACCCGGTGCCGGGCCGCGAGGGGCTCACGCTGGGGCATGGCGACGTGCTCATCGCTGCGATCACTTCCTGCACCAACACGAGCAACCCGGCAGTGCTCATCGCCGCAGGGTTGCTGGCGAAAAAAGCGGTCGAAAAAGGGTTGAGCGTGGCGCCGCACATCAAGACCTCGCTCGCCCCCGGTTCTCGTGTGGTCACCGAATATCTGCAGAAAGCGGGCCTGCTCGATCCGCTCGCCAAGCTCGGATTTGCGCTGGCCGGCTACGGCTGCACGACCTGCATCGGTAACGCCGGGGATCTCGCCCCCGAGCTCAACCAGACGATCACGCAGAACGATCTGGTGGTGGCGGCGGTGCTCTCGGGCAACCGCAACTTCGAAGCGCGTATCCACCCCAACATCCGGGCGAACTACCTCGCCTCGCCACCCTTGGTGGTGGCCTTCGCCATCGCCGGGCGGGTGAACGTCGATCTCACGAGCGAGCCGCTGGGCATGGGGTCGGATGGAAAACCGGTCTATCTGCGCGACATCTGGCCGAGCAGCGAGGAGATCCATGCCATCCTGCCCTACGCCAACGATCCGGAGGTCTTCCGGCGTCTGTATCGTGATTTCACCAAGGATCACGACCTATGGAATTCCATCCCGGCGCCCACGGGTGAAGTCTACGACTGGCCGAAGTCGACCTACATCGCCCGCCCGCCCTTCTTCGATCGTTTCTCCATGCAACCGCCGGGCGTGCAGCCGATCACGGGCGCCAAGGCCCTCCTGCTGCTGGGCGACTCGGTGACCACCGACCATATTTCTCCGGCCGGTTCGATCCCCGAGAATTCCCCCGCGGGTCAATGGCTCAAGGCGCACGGCGTCGAGCGCAAGGACTTCAACTCCTATGGAGCGCGGCGCGGCAACCACGAGGTGATGGTGCGCGGCACCTTCGCCAACGTCCGACTGAAGAACCTGATGCTGCCGCCCAAACCCGACGGCAGCCGCATCGAAGGGGGCTATACGCTGCTCGATGGCCAGCAAACCACCGTCTATGAGGCGGCCATGGCCTACCGCGAGCGCGGCATCCCCACGGTGGTCTTCGCCGGCGAGGAATACGGCACAGGTTCTTCGCGCGACTGGGCAGCCAAGGGAACGATGCTGTTGGGCATCCGGGCGGTGATCGCCCGCAGCTTCGAGCGCATCCACCGCTCCAACCTCGTGGGCATGGGCGTGCTGCCTTTGCAATTCCTGGGCGACGATTCCTGGCAGAAGCTGGGCATCGACGGTTCAGAGACTTTCGACATCCTGGGGCTCGATGAAGCACGGCTCGCACCCCAGCAGCAGCTCAGCTTGCGCATCCGCAGGGCCGACGGCAGCACGCAGGACGTGCCGGTGCTCTCGCGCATCGACACACCGATCGAGGTGGAATACTACCGCCACGGCGGTATCCTCCCCTACGTGCTGCGCCAGATCCTGGCGCGCGTTTGATCGATCCGCCCCCGCCTTCGGGTGGGGGCTCCTTTTAGGTAGGAACTGCCGTGAACCCAGAAAAAGTCGTCTTCGGTTTCTTCATCCTGTTGGCTGCCACCCTCAACTTCGGTTTTTTCATCGGTGAGATCGACGTAGCCGAACATCACGATCTCTATGAGCTTTTTGCCGCCCTCGTCGTGAGCCTGATCGCCACCATCCTGAAACTGGGCGATCGCACCCAGATCGGAGCGGTGCACCTCGCTACTTCGCTCGTGGCCGACCTGCAGCTGATCACTGCAGCCATCGTCTGGGCCTACGCCGAGCACGTCTCTCCTACTGGCGTCACCCCGGCGATCTTCGCGCGCATCGTCTCTCTTTCGGGGGGCGCTTTGCTTGCCAACTTGGTATCGGTCACCATCCTCGTGGCTGAAACTCTGATGCAACGGCGTTGAGGCGCACGCTCCATGAACATCGTCGGATTCGAGCGCAATTTCAGTGTCATTCTGCTGGTCTTGCGCCGGGTGCGGGGCCCCTTGATCCTCATGGTCAGCCTCTTTGCCTTGTCGGTACTCGGTCTGACGCTCGCTCCCGGCTTGCCCGACGCCGAAGGGCGCCCCACGCGCATGAGTCTCTTTCACGCTTTCTATTTCGTCAGTTACACCGCCACCACCATCGGTTTTGGCGAAATACCGAACGATTTTTCCGACGCTCAGCGCCTGTGGACGATCGTCGTCATTTACTTGAGCGTGCTGTCATGGGCTTACTTGCTCAAACAAGCGATCACGCTGATGCAGGACGAGGCGCTGCGCCGGGCGGGGCCGCGCTCACGTTTGCGCGGAAGGTACACCGTCTGCATCAACCCTTCGTACTGATCGCGGGTTTCGGTGAAACGGGCGTGCATCTCGCCCAGGCTCTGGACCGTGAAGGGATCGCGACCGTGGCGCTCGACCTCGATCCCAAAAAAATCGAAGCCTCGGAAATGATGGAATTCATCCATCCACCGCTGACCTTGGTGGAAGATGCAAGCGACCCGAACGTGCTACTCGCCTCGGGGCTGATTCAGCCGCGATGTGCAGCCGTTGCGGCGATGACCGACGACGATATGGCCAACCTCACGGTAGCCGAAGCGCAACGCTTGCTCGCGCCTCATTTGCCCGCCGTGTGTCGCGCCGAGCATGATGCGACGGTGGCCAAAATGGCCGCTTTCGGCACTTCGGTCATCATCGATCCTTTCCACGTCTTCCAGAAAGACCTGGCGCTTGCGCTCGAACATCAGGCGGCTTGGCGGATTCGCCAGATCCTGCTCGACATGCCACTCGACGAAATCCGCACCGAGAGACCACCACCGAGGGGCAAATGGATCATTTGTGGCGCCGGCCGCCTAGGACAAGCAGCGCAAGCGGCGCTGTGCAGCAGTGACATCGAGCTGGTGATGATCGATCGTTCCGCCATGGCCGTAGGAAAACATTCGAAGTGGATCAATGGCGATGCCACCCAGCCGGAGGTCTTGCGCGAAGCAGGCATCGAAGAAGCAGTCGGCATCGTCGCCGCGACGGCTCATGACGTGGATAACCTCGCCATCATTGCCACTGCACGCAACCTCAATCCTTCCCTCTACACCATAGTACGGCAAAATCGGCGACGCAACGGGGTACTCTTTTCATCGTTCGCATACGACCTCCGCGTCGTTCCCCGTCACCTCGTCGCCGCCGAAGCGCTTGCCTGGCTTCGCCTTCCGGAGCTCCTCGCCTTCCTCGGCTGGCTGGCCAATGCCACGCATGCCGAAGCCGAAAAGCTGCTGGAACAGCTGATGAAATTGAAGCAAAAAGGTCCCTTGCGCAATCTCAAGTTGCCGGTCTTGCCCCAGACTACCCCGGCGTTGTGGGGCGCATTGGCCGAGGGCCAAGAAATCACCCTCGAGCGTTTACTGCGATCACCGACTCCGAAACCTGAACCTCTGGCCTTGCACGTGCTAGCGATGGCGCACGACGGACATTGGCGCCCCTTGCCCGAAGCCACGACCCCGTTGCGCCCCGGCGATGTATTGCTGCTAAGTGGTACTGCCGGGGCCCTGGCCGACCTCAAAGAAATCTGCGGTTATGAGCCGACGCTCCATTACCTGCTCGAAGGCCGTGAACGAGCGCAGACCTGGCTGGGACGCTGGTGGGAGAGCCGCACGCGGGGAGCCTGAACATGGAACGATGGAGTGAGCGCATCCATGCCGTTGCGCAACGGGCGCTGCTCCGTGGCGCTCTGGAGCCGATCGCCACGGACGCGATCGAACGGTGTGAGCACGGTTTCCCCTTCGTATTGCGCTGGGTCTCGACGCTCGCGCGTAAGCCGCCCCCTGCAAACACACAAGAATCCAAAAGGCACAACCCCTTCTTGCCCCCCGAACCGGAGCTCACGGTCGGGGCGCTGGGGGCTCGACACTTGGTGGTGCTCAACAAATACCCCGTTTTCTCTGGTCACACGCTCATCGTCACGCGCGATTTCGAACCGCAGACGGCCCCGCTTTCCGGCGACGACTTCCTCGCCTGGTACGCGCTGCTCGCCGAAGGGGGGCTGGGGTTTTACAACGGCGGCGAGATCGCCGGGGCAAGTCAGCCGCACCGGCATCTGCAGTGGATCCCGGACGGCCATCTGGGCAAGGAGCAACTGCATGCGTTCCTGCCACCGGGCGAAACCGGCTGGGCGGAACTTCCTTGGGCGGCCTGGCACGAGCCGTTGCCCCTGCACGCCGAAGACGCCGACTGGGGCGCGGCAGCCCATCGTGCCTACTGCGCTGCGCTGGTCGCGATGGGGTGGAGCCCCGATGCGTCTCAGCTACCGCCCTACGACCTCCTGCTGCGGCTCGATCGCCTGTTCTTCATTCCGCGGCGAGTCGAACGGCTCGCCGGCGTGTCGGTCAACGCGCTGGGCTACGCTGGCTCGCTCTTTGCCGCCTCCCCCGAAAAACTGCGCGCGCTCGCCGCGCTCGATCTCGTCGAAGGACTATGTACCCTCGGCTGGCCTCGCGCCGAGCTCGCCTCGGGCAAACGCTGAGAGATCGGCGGTGACGCGCCACAGCGTCTGCCCCGAATCCCGGTACTTGCGCTCGAAAGGCGTCATCGGCTCCTCGGGCGCGAATGGGGTGCATTCGCCCTGTATCCCTGAAAGTGCCAGTGCGGCGGTGAGCTCGCGGGCATAGACCGACCAATTCGTGCGGCACTCGAAACGCCCGCCGAGTTGCAGCACGGCAGGCCAGACTGGATGGGCATACCAGCGCCGCCCGAGGTGCCCGATCTTGGGCCAGGGGTTGGGATAGAGCCACCAATGCTCGCGCACCGGGACGCCGGACTCCACCGCCAGGCGCCAAAAGTCGATCACGTCCGCCCGCACGAACCGCAAATTCTCGGGCCAGCTCGCGCGAGGGTAGGGTTTCTGCCGCGAGAGCCGCTCTTGCGATTGGTCCACGCCGACCACGAAAGCATCGGGGTTGCGCCGCGCCAGCAGGATCGTCGACCACCCCACGCCGCATCCGGAATCGAGGATCCACGGCGAACGCCCATCCCAAGCGGCGAGCGTTGCCTCGAAGGCAGCAAGATTGTACGGCGCATAGGGTTTGCGAAAGGGCTGCGCGAGATGGCGACGCACCAGTCCGTCCAGGCGCTCATGCACGTCGGCTTGGGCACTGGTGGGAATGCGAGAGATACCGTAGCTCATGGGGACCCGATCGCAGAGAAAAGGGAATTTTAACGAAAACCTCTTGCCTGTACTGGATCGTTCGGCGATAATTCCCGTTTTTCCAAGCAAAGGGACGGCCAAATCCGCCGTCCGCCCGATCCCGAGGTGCCCCATGAAAGAGAACATTCATCCAACTTATGCCGAAGTTCAAGTGACTTGCTCTTGCGGCAATTCCTTCGTGACGCGTTCCACCATCGGCAAGCCGGCGTTGCACGTGGAAGTGTGCTCCGAATGCCACCCCTTCTATACCGGCAAACAGAAGATCGTCGATACCGCGGGTCGCGTCGAGCGCTTCCGCCAGAAATACGGCAACCTCGCCAACCGCGGCTGAGCGTCGTCCCTCCCGAAAGAAAAAAGGCAGCCGGGTGCTGCCTTTTTTGTGCCTTCCGTTTCTCCGTGTCCAAGGCGACCGAACGACGAAAGTCTATAATCAATCCTTCGATACGACGCTTGGCAAAGGCATGTTCTTCGATCCGCGCCCGACCCCACCTTGGCAGCAACGAGTCTACGGAAAATGGGGCCTGGCTGGGCTGCTGCTCGCATTCCTGCTCGTCGGCACGGTGGGGCACGACCCCTGGCGTGGTGCCGACCTACGCCATTTTTTCGCAGTCTGGCAAGTGTTGCAGGGTGAATGGCTATTACCCACCGCCCTCGTCGACGGTACCGTGCCGGCAGCCGCCCCCCTCTACTACTGGGTGGCCGCGCTTCTGGGAATGGCGCTCGAGCCACTCGGGTTGGCCCTGCACGACGCGACCCGACTTGCATCTCCCCTCTTCGTACTGATTTCGCTGGGTTGCGTCGCGATGGCGGCGCTACCTGCCTGCGGCAAACCCTGGCACGCCGGGGCAGTGCTGCTGGGGCTGGGAACCTTGGGATGGATGCTCGAGGCACATCAACACCAGTCCTTGTTGGCGAGCACGGCCACGCTGGGAATGACACTTGCCGGTGCTGCATGGGCGCTCCATCACCCAGCGCGCGCGTGGTTGTGCGCCACGGCAGGGTTCTCGCTCGGATTCCTCGCCCAAGGGTTCGCGATCCTGCCCGTGTCGTTGATCCCATGGCTCGCGACGTTTCCCGCCTGGAGCATCGTGCCACCCGCGAAGCGTCTGCCCCTGGCACTGGTCACCGTTGCCCTCCTGGCTCTTCCGGTTGCGTGGCTCATGGCCGTACTGGCATCACCGAACGGAAGTACCTGGCTCGCCCTGCAAACGCCTCATATCGATCCGGCGTTCATCCGAGGGAATCTTCTCGACGCCGGCAACGACGCCACCTGGGTCACTTGGCCTTTATGGCTATTGGCGCTCTGGCCGCTACGCCGCGCCTCCGATCCACGTATCTCACGCCTCGGTGTGCTGAACTGGGCGATACTTGGGGCCGGTTTGATCGTCATCGCCATTTGGCCTCCCAGCAATCCGAGCGACCTTCTCATCCTGCTCCCGTCCTTGACGCTCCTGGCCACCACGCGGCTCAAGCGCATGCCGCGTGGCGCCCAGGCTGCCTTTTCCTGGTTCTCGGTCGCCACGGCGATTACGATCGTCGTGCTCACCGGGCTCGCATGGAGCGCCCTGCATTCCGATTGGCCGCCCGGTCTGGCACGCCACGTCGCCCGTGTTGCGCCGGAGTTCGAGATGAGCCACTCGTTCGAACGACTCATCCTTGCAGGCATACTCTTGTTCGCTTGGGTCGTCTCGAGCATTTCCACGCCGGCATCGCCGCTTCGTCCAACCATTCACTGGGCGCTCAGCGTGAGTTTCATGTGGTCGATGTTGGTCGTATTGCTCGCGCCATGGTTCGAACACACGCGCAATCTCCGTCCGATCATCGAACGGATGCAACCCGTTCTGCAGGCCCATGCCCCCCACTGTGTGTCGGTACCACGGCGCGAACCCGACGTGCGCGCGGCATTGATCTATTTCGCTGGAGTACCGGCGCACTTCGATGAGCGCTGCCCGATCCGTTTCGAGCGGATACGCTCGCCTCAGGCGCTCCAGCCGGACGGTTCCATTCTGTGGTCCATGAGCCGGGGCCAAGAGAAACGACAAGAAATCTGGTTGCTGAGGATAAACACGGGGTCTGTCGATGAGTAACGCCACGGTGCCACCTTTCATCCCCGCGGAGCACACGGCTCCGTGGCTGGACCTCCTCATGGCGGCCGATTCATGGATGGTCCGCTCCATTCGCACTGCCCTGGAGAGCCAATCCGACCGAGTCGATTCCCTCTCGCTTCAGGCAGGGTCTCTGTGGCTGGACACGAGCAAACAGGCTTGGGATCTCGAGGTATGTCAACGACTCCTCGCGCTGGCTCGAGCGGTGCGTTTGCCGGAAGGAATCGAAGCGCTCTTCAGCGGCGCGGAGGTCAACTTCACCGAACGCAGACCGGCGCTGCACATGGCTTGTCGCGGCGGGGCGGAGATACCGCTCAGCGATCGTGCGCAATTCACTGCCACGGAAGAGCGGCTGGAGTCCTTCGTTACCGCCTTTCATGCCGGTGCGTTGCGAGGCGCCACGGGCGCACCGCTCGATCACGTCGTCAACCTCGGCATCGGCGGTTCAGACCTCGGACCCCGGCTCGCCTGTGAAGCACTGTCCCATCTCGAACCGCCACGCCATGGGGTGCGATTCGTCGCCAATCTCGATCCGAGCGATTTCACCTCGACGGTGCGCGGGCTCGAAGCGGCGCGCACGCTCTTCGTCGTCTCCTCCAAGAGTTTCAGCACTGCCGAGACGCTCGCCAATCTCGAGCGCGCGCGGACGTGGCTCGCCCAGGAACTGGGAACGCACGAAACAGCGGCGCATTTCCTCGCCGTCACCTCCAATCCGGGCAAGGCGCAGGCGCTGGGGTTCGGTCCGGATCGCATCCTGTGGCTACCGCCCTGGGTAGGGGGGCGCTATTCGCTGTGGTCGGCCGTGGGATTACCGGTGGCGCTCGCCTTCGGCTGGGAGCGCTTCCTCGAACTGCGCGCCGGCGCGCGCCGCATGGACGAGCATTTCCGCACGGCGCCGCTCGAGCGCAACCTACCGGTGTGGCTCGGCGTGCTTGGCCTGTGGAACGCGAGCCTGCTCGATGTTCCTTCCTGCGCCGTGCTCCCCTACGATCAAGGGCTCGCCTGCTTTCCCGCCTGGTTGCAGCAACTCGAGATGGAGAGTAACGGCAAGCGCTGCCGGCGCGACGGCTCGCTCGTGCCCTATTCGACGGCCACCGTCGTTTGGGGCATGAACGGCACTCTGGGGCAACACGCTTTCCATCAGCTCTTCTATCAGGGTACGCGACGCATCACGTTGGAGTTCATCGTACCGCTGCCCCGCCCGCTCGATGCCGGACGGCGGGCGTTGGCGCAACACGCCCTCGCACAGGCCGGCGCGCTGCTCCTCGGGCGCACGCGCGACGAGGCGCGCGCGGCGCTACGGGCGCAGGGGCTGCCTCCCTCCGAGATCGAGGCGCTCGCACCGCACCATGAGATTCCCGGCAATCGGCCGAGCTCCGTCTTGCTCACCGACGGCTGGGATGCCGGCGTGCTCGGGGAGCTGCTCGCCGCCCATGAGCATGCCACGTTCGTGCGCGGTTGGATCTGGGGCATCGATCCGTTCGACCAATACGGAGTGGAACTCGGAAAAGAACTGGCGCGCACGCTCGCTGCCGGGGGAACGCTCGCCGACTTCGATCCTTCCACGCGAGCGCTCGCCGCCCGACTGGATGCGCACCGCTGAAACGAACGCTCAGTTTTCGGGGAGCCGCAGGAAAGACGCCCGATAGCGGCGCAGCTCCTCGATCGACTCATGGACGTCGGCGAGCGCCGTGTGTTTGCTTTCCTTCTCCCAGCCCTGCACGATGGCGGGCGCCCAACGGCGCGCGAGCTCCTTGAGCGTGGAAACGTCCAGATTGCGATAGTGGAACCAGGCCTCGAGTCGCGGCATGTAACGATAGAGGAAACGCCGATCCTGGCAGATGGTGTTGCCGCACATGGGACTCGAACGCGGTGGCAACCAAGGCCGTAGAAATTCGAGCAGTGTTTCCTCGGCCTCGGCCTCGTCGATGCGCGAAGCGCGCACCCGCTCGATCAGACCCGAAGCCCCGTGCGTCTTCTGGTTCCATTCGTCCATCGCCGCGAGCACCTCGTCGCTTTGATGCACCGCGATCACCGGCGCTTCGGCGAGCACGTTCAAATCGTTGTCGGTGACCACGATCGCGATCTCGAGGATACGGTCGCGGTCGGGATCGAGCCCGGTCATCTCCAGATCGAGCCAGACCAATTTGCTTGAAGGCGCGTCGTTCTTCTCGCTCATGCGGTTTTCCTTTCTCCAAGGGATGGGTGCGTTATACTGCCACGGCCGCGTGCCCGATGGCGCGAATCACTCCGTATTTTTCCGCCCATGGACGAATCCTTCCTTGCCACCGTCGTCGCCGCGCACGGCCGCAGCTACGAGCTCGCCCGGGAGATTCCCTGGCACGAGCCGCCCTGGCACGCAGTCACGCGTGGCAAGCGCCACGACTATGCGTGTGGCGACGTGGTCGAAGCGCGTGCCACGGCTCCCGGCCAGGCGGTGATCGAACGGCATCGACCGCGCTCCTCGCTCTTCTGGCGGGCCGATGGGGTGCGACAGAAGCTGATCGCCGCCAACGTCGATCATGTCGTCATCGTCACCGCGGTCGAGCCCCCCTTCTCACCCGAGCTGGTGACGCGCTGCCTCGTGGCTGCCGAACACCAGGGAATCGAAGCGAGCATCGTGCTCAACAAGTGTGATCTCGCGGACGGCCTGGATGCGGCACGCGCGCAGCTCGAGCCTTTTCGCGCCGCAGGCTATCGGGTGCTCGAGCTCTCGGCCAAACGGGACGTCTCCCCGCTTGAGCCCCATTTGGCCCGGAGGAAATCCCTTCTCGTCGGACAATCGGGGATGGGGAAGTCGACCCTCGTCAATGCCTTGGTGCCAGAAGCCCGGGCACGTACGGGAGAAATCTCGCGCGCCCTCGACGCGGGGCGGCACACCACCACCGACGCGCGGCTCTACCCTTATCGTGAAGGGTGGCTCATCGACAGTCCCGGCCTGCAGACCTTCGGCTTGGCGCACGTGCCGCTGGAGGCGCTGGATGCTTGTTTCCCCGAACTGCGTCCGGCCTTGGGTGAGTGCCGGTTTCGTGATTGTCGCCACGACGCCGAACCGGGATGCGCCTTACGCGCGCTGGCCGAGCATGGGGCGATCAGCGCCGAACGTTGGCAGCATTACCGCCGCATTCGCACCGAACTCGAGGCGCTGACGCGGCGGTCCAGGGCGGGCAAGTAAGCACCTTGCCCGCGGCCCATGCCCGAGATCAGAGACGTTCGAAGATCACCGACAGACCCTGGCCGCCGCCGATGCACAGGGTCACCAGGGCGTAGCGCCCACCGATGCGATGCAGTTCATGGATCGCCTTGGTGGCGATGATCGCGCCGGTCGCGCCCACCGGGTGCCCCAGGGCGATGGCTCCACCATTGGGGTTGGTCTTGGCCGGATCGAGGCCGAGCCCTTTCATCACCGCCAGCGCCTGAGCGGCGAAGGCCTCGTTCGACTCGATCACGTCCATGTCTTCGAGCTTGAGGCCAGCCTTCTCCAAGGCTTTCTTGGTGGCCGGGATCGGGCCTTCGCCCATGATGTCGTTGGGCACCCCCGCCACGGCATAGGCCACGATACGGGCAATCGGCTTCAGATTCTTCTGTTCCGCAACCTTGGCGTCGGCAAGCACGAGGAAGGAAGCCGCATCATTGATCCCGGAGGCGTTACCAGCCGTGACCGTGCCGTCTTTCTTGAACGCCGGCTTGAGCTTGGCCAGGCTCTCCATCGTCGTGTTGGGCTTGGGATGCTCATCGACTTCGAACACCACGTCGCCCTTGCGCGTCTTGATCGTCACCGGCACGATCTGGGAGCGGAAGCGCCCTTCCTCGATCGCACGCGCGGCGCGGCGCTGCGACTCCAGCGCGAAGGCATCCTGCTCTTCCCGGCTGATCCCCCACTTGACGGCGAGATTCTCCGCCGTGATGCCCATGTGACCGACGCCGAAAGGATCGGTGAGCACCGCCACCATCGCGTCGATCAGGGTCGTGTCGCCCATGCGCGCGCCGTTGCGCATCGTCGGGGAGAGGTAGGCACCGCGCGACATCACTTCCACGCCGCCACCCACGCCCATGGCTGCGTCGCCGAGCATGATGTTCTGCGCCGTGGTCACGATCCCCTGCAGACCGGAAGAACACAGGCGGTTGACCTGCATCGCCACCGAGCTCATCGGCAGCCCCGCCTGGATGGACGCCACCCGAGGCACGTAGGCATAGCGCGACTCCGTCGGAATGCAGTTGCCGACCGTGACGTATTCGACTTCGTTGGGATCGACGCCCGAGCGCTCGATCGCGGCCTTCATCACCTGGCCGGCGAGCTCGGCCGGCTCGATCTGCGACAGGGTCCCGCCAAAGGTTCCAATCGCGGAACGTACGGCGCTCAATACCACGACGTCCTTGTTCGACATAGCCTCTCTCTCCTTGCTGGTCAGTAAATGAAACGGTTCCATCGGCAAAACCCATGATACGACGAAAGTGTGACGATTGTCACCTCGGTGATCGTACTCATTCTTCTTTACCACGAAGTAATTCGAGAAACATGCGCAGCATGGCCGCCGTCGCTCCCCAGATGAAATACTGTCGCCAGGGAACGGCCCAATAGTAGCGACGCTGATCGCCATAAATCAGGGAATGACGAACGTAGCGGCGCGGGTCGAGCACGTGTTCCAAGGGCACGGTGAAGACTTCTGCCACCTCGAACGGATCGGGTCGCAGATCACCCGGGTCTTCCACCCAACCCACGAGCGGCGTGACGCGATAACCGGTGATGGTGACGTACGGTGGCAAAGCACCCAACACTTGCACCCGCTGAGGCGCAAGCCCGATCTCTTCCTCGGTCTCGCGCAGAGCGGCTTCTACTGGACCGGGATCTTCGGGTTCCACCCGTCCGCCGGGGAAACTGATCTGACCGGGGTGATGGACGAGATGCGGCGTGCGACGCGTGAGCAACACCCGAGGGCCTTCTTCGCCGGCGACCAGAGGGGCGAGCACCGCCGCGGGCCAGCGGACTTCGCGAGCGCCTTCGTCACCTGCAGCAAGCCCAAGAGGCCGATTCGCTGTCCGCTGCAGCCGCTCGGCGATGCGCTCACGCAGCCGTTCGGGTGAGGAAAGCAGATCCAAGAGTTCATCATCGCGCATCGGCTCATTGTGGCACAAAAAAACGGCAGGCTCGGCGTCGACTTCAGCAAAAATTATTTGACCAACCGGTCGGTTTATTTTATTATTCATTGATCCAGATCAAACTCTGCCGTGAAAACCTGCAGTACATTCACGGTACGCGAACGACTTCTACCATGTTGAAGTCGATCCGCGAACGATCCGGATGGACGTCTTATCCACCCTAAAGGAGGCAACACCATGGCTCATCACGACAAACTTGCACAACAAATGGAATTCCCGCCGCAAATCCAGCAACCCAACGTCTTCCCGCTGTCCTGGCACGCCAAGACGCAGAAAATGGAAGAAATCTGGGATGCGGCGCAACGCGAAGTCTGGGATCCGAAAAAACTCCCCTGGGACACGCTCGACGTCGAATCCTACAGCTGGGAAGAGCGCGAGGCGATCGCCTACTGGTGGACGCTGCTCTCCGTGTTCGACGCTTCCGCGCCCCCTGTCTTCGCTGCGGCGCTCATCAAGACCTATGAAGAACACGAAGAAGACCCGGTGCGCCGCTGTTTCTTCTCGGTGACGCGCGACGAGCAAAACCACGAGCAGATGTGCGGTCTGGCGATCACCAAGTTGCTGGAGCACGACGATCCGCTCACTTATCAGCCCAAGACCGATCTGGGCAAGCGCCTGCAGAAAAACGCCAAGTGGCTCTACTACAACGGCGGTCGCTACTGGAACGGTTACAAGAACGCCGTGCCGAAGTATTCCCTCGCCGTGCTCTTTTCCTCCTTCCTGATGGGCGAGATCGCCGCGGCCACCATCTTCAAGCAGATGCACGACAACAGCCGCGAGCTCGTCTTCAAGGAAGCTTTCCGTCACATCGGTCGCGACGAGGGGCGGCACATGGCGATCTGCCTGGCGCTGATGGAACGCGACTATCCGCGGCTCGCCGCCGAGGACAAGGCGCTCGTCACCAAGCAGATCCGCGCCGGCTACCTCTTCCTGTCGGCGGTGCTCTTCGAGCCGCCGGAAGAGTTCTGGGACCTGCCCGCCGACTTCATCAAAAACCAGCGTGAAGGCGAGGAAGTCGCGCGTGGCGCCGGTTTCGGCATCCCCACCTACGAGGCGAAAAAAGAAAACTGGCGCAACGCCATGCTCAACCTCGAAGGCGTGCTGGCCCGCTACGGCATCCCCTTCCCCGCCATTCCGGAAGTCGGTATCGACGGCCAGGAAGTGACCGAAGTCGACATGGACTCGATCATCCCGGTCTTCTGAGCCTCGGCGGCCGCCTGCAGGGGCGGCCGCGCGGATGCGCCTTGGCCGCCGGCGTCCTCCCTGGACCCCGGCGGTTTCGTCGACCAGGAAACCCCTCACCCCAAGAGAGCGAACCCGAATGAGCACCCTCATCAAACTGCATCCTTCCGGCCGCCAGATCGAATCCCGTCCCGGCGAGACCGTGCTGGAATCCCTCGAACGGGCGGGCTACGCACTGCCCAACAACTGCCGGGCCGGGGCCTGCGGCGAATGCAAAGTCAAGGTTCTCTCCGGCCATTTCGACCAGGGGGTCGTGCTCGACATGGCCCTATCGGCCGAAGAGCGCAAGCAGGGTTTCGGCCTCATGTGCATGGCCAAACCCCTCTCGCCCGAACTGGTGATCGAATGGGGTACGGCCGATGCCAAGCCCAAGCTCTTCCCACCGCGCGAGAACCAACGCTATACGGTGATCGACCGGGTACCGCGCACGCCCCGGATCACCGAATTCCGGCTCCGGCCGTTGGGGCAGCCGATGCGCTATTGGCCCGGCCAATACGTAACCTTGAGCGACGTGGAGGGCAAAGTGCCGGCGCGCTGCTATTCGATCGCCAATGCGCCACGACCCGACGGAGAGATCACACTCCAGATCACGCGCATCGAGGGCGGCGTGACCAGCGTCTGGATCCACGACCATCTGCAGATCGGCGACATCGTGCGCATCAACGGCCCCTACGGGACCTTCATCGGCGACCTGTCGCTGGACACCCCCGTGTTGTGCTTAGCGGCCGGTTCGGGCCTGGCACCGATCCGTGCGCTCACCGAAGCGGCGCTGCGCCGGGGCTATCGCAAACCCGTCACGCTGCTCTTCTCCGGCAAGACGAAGGAGGACATCTACGATCTCGGTCTGATGCGCTATTGGGAGACGAAGCACCGCAACTTCACCTTCAAGGCCACGCTCACGCAGGAGCGCGATCCGCAGTGGCTGCACGGGCGCATCCCGCAGATCCTGCCCGACCTCTTTCCCACATTGACCGGCTACAACGTATTCATCGCCGGCAGCCCGGCCTTCGTGGACGATTGCAGCGCGGCGGTGAAAGCCCTGGGGGCGGAAGACTCGATGATCCACACCGAAGGCTACTTCGGCCAGGCGCAACCCTCGGTGGCGCCGGCCGAACAGCTCTTGAGCGCGTAGTGTAGTTCGACCTGCTCGGGATCACTCGATCCCGAGCATATACTGAATCAGCGCTTTGGCGACGAAGCCGATGAACCCGACGCCCAGCGCGAGGAAGAGCCACATCGCGCCGTACTTGCCGGCCTTGGACTTCCACGCCAAGTTAGCGATGATGAAAATCATGTAGAGAATGAAGGCCGGCACCAGGATCTTCAAGGCCAGGTCTTCGAGTTGGGGGAAGGTGAGTCCGAAGAGTATCGTGTCTTCCATGGGGAGTGCTCGCTTGGCCGGATCCGTCGACCCGGCCAATTTATAAAATATATTTTTAGGCGCCGCGTTTCTGCTCGAGTTTCGCGGCGATGCGCAAGCGCAGCGCATTCAAGCGAATGAACCCCTCGGCGTCTTTCTGGTTGTAGGCGCCGCGGTCGTCCTCGAACGTGGCGATCGTCGGGTCGAAGAGGGAGTCGGTGGGCGAGTCACGTCCCACCACCATGACGCTGCCCTTGTAGAGTTTGACGCGCACCCAGCCGTTGACCGTTTGCTGGGTGGTGTCGATGAGGGCTTGGAGCGCACGGCGCTCGGGGCTCCACCAATAGCCGTTGTAGATCATCTCGGCATAGCGCGGCATGAGCTGGTCTTTGAGGTGCGCCACTTCCCGGTCGAGGGTGATCGATTCGATGGCCCGATGCGCCTTCAGCAGGATCGTGCCGCCCGGCGTTTCGTAGCAGCCGCGGCTCTTCATGCCGACGTAGCGGTTCTCCACCAAGTCGAGCCGGCCGATGCCGTGCTTGGAGCCGAGTTCGTTGAGCTTGGCAAGGAGCTCGTGCGGCCGCAGGCGCTCGCCGTCGATGGCCACGAGATCGCCCTTCTCGAACTGCAGCTCGACGTACTGCGGTACATCCGGCGCTTTCTCGGGAGCCGTCGTCCAGCGCCACATGGATTCTTCCGGCTCGGCGGCCGGGTTTTCCAGGTGCCGCCCTTCGTAGCTGATGTGCAGCAGGTTCGCGTCCATCGAATAGGGCGAACCGCCTTCGCGGTGTTTCATCTCGATGGGAATGCCGGCCTTCTCGGCGTAGGCGAGCAGTTTCTCGCGCGAGGTGAGGTTCCATTCGCGCCAGGGGGCGATCACTTTGATCTCGGGCATGAGGGCGTAGTAGCCGAGTTCGAAGCGCACCTGATCGTTGCCCTTGCCGGTGGCGCCGTGGGCCACGGCATCGGCCCCGGTGAGTTTGGCGATCTCGATCTGGCGCTTGGCGATCAAAGGCCGCGCGATGGAGGTGCCCAGCAGGTATTCCCCTTCATAGATCGTGTTGGCGCGGAACATGGGGAAGACGAAGTCGCGCACGAATTCCTCGCGCAGATCGTCGATGTAGATGTTCTCGGGCTTGATGCCGAGCTTGAGCGCCTTTTGCCGCGCCGGCTCGAGCTCTTCGCCCTGCC
Source organism: Tepidiphilus baoligensis (assembly GCF_012911495.1). Taxonomy (NCBI): domain Bacteria; kingdom Pseudomonadati; phylum Pseudomonadota; class Hydrogenophilia; order Hydrogenophilales; family Hydrogenophilaceae; genus Tepidiphilus; species Tepidiphilus baoligensis. The sequence continues at coordinate 346,381 of NZ_JAAAUB010000001.1, read as the reverse complement.
CCAGGTCGGCGGTGAAGGTGACCACTTCGCAGCGGTAGGTGTCTTGCAGCCACTTCAGGATCACGGAGGTGTCGAGCCCCCCGGAATAGGCCAGTACCACTTTCTTGACTTCGCTCATCGTCCTTTCCCGTCGAACGTTCGCACACGATCCGGATGCGGGATGCACCGGATCTCCAAAATCCGTTTCAACTCTCCATCCGGCCGAGCACGAGGTATTCCATCAGCGCTTTCTGCACGTGCAGGCGGTTCTCCGCCTCGTCCCAGACCACGGACTGCGGCCCGTCGATCACTTCGGCCGTGACTTCCTCGCCGCGGTGCGCCGGCAGACAGTGCATGAAGAGCGCATCGGGTTTGGCCTGGGCCATCATCGCCGCGTCGACCTGCCAATCGGCGAACGCAGAGAGCCGGTCGTCGGTCTCGTGCTCGAAGCCCATGGAGGTCCAGACATCGGTGGTGACGAGATCCGCCCCGCGCACGGCCTCCATCGGGTCGGCGAAGCAGCGATAGTGCCCCCCGGGCACGACCCCCGCCAACTGCGGATCGACGGTATAGCCGGGCGGCGTGGAGACGTGCACGGTGAAATCGAGCACTTCGGCCGCCTGCAGCCAGGTGTGGCACATGTTGTTCGCATCTCCGATCCAGGCGACGGTCTTGCCGCGGATCGAGCCGCGGTGCTCGATGTAGGTATAGACGTCGGCGAGCACCTGGCAGGGATGGAACTCGTTGGTGAGCCCGTTGATCACCGGTACGCGCGAACGGGCGGCGAATCGCTCGAGAATCGCCTGCTCAAAGGTGCGGATCATCACTAGGTCGCTCATGCGCGAGATGACCTCGGCTGCATCCTCCACCGGCTCACCGCGTCCGAGCTGGGAATCGCGCGTGTTGAGATAGACCGCGAAACCGCCGAGCTGCTGGATGCCGGCCTCGAACGAGAGACGCGTGCGCGTACTCGCCTTCTCGAAGATCATCACCAGGGTGCGATCGAAGAGAGGGTGCCAGGGTTCGTAGTTCTTGAACTTGCGCTTGATCCAGGCCGTTCGCTCGAAGAGGTAGGCGTATTCGTCGACGCTGAAATCCTTGAACTGGAGATAATGTCTCGGCGGCATGACGTTCCCCCTCAATGACGCGCGACGAAACGCTCGACGAGCGGCACCAGGCGCTCGACGATCTGCTGCGCCTCCTCGATGGTGAGGATCAAGGGCGGAAGCAAACGAATGACGCGCTCGGCGGTGACGTTGATGAGCAGACCCGCTTCCAACGCATCGAGCACCAAAGCTCCGCAGGGACGATCGAGCTCGACGCCGAGCATGAGCCCCAAGCCGCGCACCCCCTTGATCTGTGCTAGATGCGCCAGGCGCGCGGTGAGCGTCGCCTTGAGATACCCCCCCACACGGGCGGCGTTGTCGAGCAGGGCGTCGGTCTCGATCACATCGAGCGTGGTGAGCCCGGCGGTGCAGGCGAGCGGGTTGCCGCCGAAGGTGGAGCCGTGGTTGCCCGGACCAAAGAGCCCCGCAGCCGGCCCGGCGGCGAGGCAGGCGCCGATGGGCACGCCCGAACCGAGCCCCTTGGCGAGCGTCATCACGTCGGGGCGCACCTCGCTCCACTGCCAACCGAACCACTTGCCGGTGCGCCCGAGGCCGCATTGCACCTCGTCGCAGATCATCAACAGGCCATGCGCGTCGCACAGGGCGCGCACGGCGCGCAGGTATTCCGGATCGGCGAGCCGGATGCCGCCCTCGCCCTGGACGACTTCGAACATCACGGCCACGAGATCGGGCGTCTCGGCCAGCACCTTGGTCAGCGCTGCCGCATCGCCAAATGGCACTCGGATGAATCCCTCGACGAGCGGCTCGAAGCCGGCTTGGGTTTTCTTGTTGCCGGTGGCCGAGAGGGTGGCGAGGGTACGTCCGTGGAAGGCTTGCTCCATCACGGCGATCTTGGGCGTTTCCACCCCCTTTACTTTGTGACCGTAGAAGCGCGCCAGTTTGATGGCGCATTCGTTGGCCTCCGCCCCCGAGTTGCCGAAGAAGACTTCGTCCATGCCGGAGAGCTCACACAGGCGGTCGGCCAAGCGCTCCTGCGCCGGGATGCGGTAGAGGTTGGACGTGTGGATCACGGCTTTCGCCTGGCGCGCGATCGCCTCGACCAGGCGCGGATGGCCGTGCCCCAGCGTGGAGACGGCGATGCCGGCCAGCGCATCGAGGTAGGGTTTGCCTTGTTCGTCGTAGAGCCAGACGCCTTCGCCGCGCACGAAAGCCACGGGCAGACGGGCGTAGGTGTTCATCAGATGCGACATGCGTGACGCTCCCGCGAAATCCGGTTTTCCCGTACAGTAAGAAGGGGGTCCGGATCAGGAAAAGTCTATGATCTTACGGGAAAGGCGCTTTTTTTGAAAGAGCGCCCCCAGCAAAAAGCGGCGCCAGCGGCGCCGCCACCTTCTTGCACGATCAGGACGCTCAGCTCTCGCGAATGGCCTCGGCAACCATCTCGAGGGCCGCAGGATCCTCGATGGTGGGAAGATCTCCGGGGTCACGCCCTTCGGCGAGCGCCTGCAGCGAACGGCGCAGCATCTTGCCCGAGCGCGTCTTGGGCAGCCCTTGCACGAAGTAGACGCGATGAGGACGGGCGATCGCCCCGAGCAGCTCGTCGACGGTCTTCTTGACTTCTTCTTCGAGTGCCCGACGGGCCTCGCGCGTGGCGATGCGAGACGGATCCTTGACCACGGCGAAGGCCACCGGCACTTGCCCTTTCACCTCGTCGCGCACCCCGACCACCGCCACTTCGGCGATCGCGGGATTGGACTGGATCGCCTCCTCAATCTCGCGCGTGCCGAGGCGGTGCCCCGCGACGTTGATGACGTCGTCGACGCGGCCGAGAATGGTGAGGTAGCCGTTCTCGTCCCGGATGCCCCAGTCGGCGGTGGAATAGACGAGCGGCTCGCGGAAGAGGCTGAAATAGGTGGACACGAAGCGATCGTCCTGCCCCCAGACGGTGCTCAAGCACCCGGGCGGCAGCGGCGGCACGACGCCGACGATACCTTTTTCGTTGGGGCCGCACTCGGTGCCGTCTTCGCGGTAGACGTGCAGATCGTAGCCGTAGACCGGCAGTCCCGGAGAGCCGTACTTGATCGGCAGATCTTCTTGCACGCCCCGGCATAGCGCGAGGATGGGCCAGCCGCTCTCGGTCTGCCAGTAGTTGTCGATCACCGGCACGCCCAAGGCTTCGTGGATCCAGCGATGCGTGGTCTCGTCGAGCGGCTCGCCGGCGAGGAAAAAATGCTTGAGCGAGGAGAGATCCCGCTTCATGTAGGAAGGATCTTGCTTCTTGAGCACCCGTACGGCGGTAGGTGCCGAGAACATGACGTTGATGCGATATTTCTCCACCAGCCGCCACCAGATGCCGGGATCGGGGCGAAGCGGCGTGCCTTCGTACATCACCGTGGCCATGCCGGCGAGCAGAGGTCCATAGATGATGTAGCCATGCCCGACCACCCAGCCGATGTCGGAAGTACAGAACATCGTCTCGCCTTCGCCGCCGCAGAAGATGTACTTCATCGAACTCGCGAGGGCCACGGCGTAACCCCCGGTGTCGCGCTGCACGCCTTTGGGTTTGCCGGTGGTGCCGGAGGTGTAGAGGATGTAGCTCGGGTGCGTCGCATCGACCCATTCGACCGGCACGCGCGCTTCGCCCACTTCCTCGCGCAGGGTTGCATAGTCGAGGTCGCGCCCCTCGACGCGAGCGAAGTTGGGGTCGAGCCCGCGATCGACGATGAGCACTTTCTCGGGGGGAGATTGAGAAATCCGGCAGGCCTCGTCGAGCAGATGCTTGTAGGGGATGACGTTGCCGTTGCGCATGCCCGCTTCGGCGGTGACGACGAGCTTGGGTTTGGCATCGTCGATGCGGGTGGCGAGCGAGGCGGAGGCAAAGCCGCCAAAGACGACCGAATGAATGGCGCCCAGGCGCACGCAGGCGAGCATGGCGAACGCGGCTTGCGGGATCATCGGCATGTAGATGAGCACCCGGTCGCCTTTCTCCACGCCGAGTTTGCGGTAGATCGCCGCCATGCGCTCGACTTCGCGCTGCAGCTCGCCGTAGGAGTAGGTTTTCTCCTCACCCGTCTCGGTGGAGACGTAGATGAGCGCCGGCGCGTCGGGGCGTTTGGCGGCATGGCGATCGACGGCGTTGTAGCAGAGGTTGGTGAGCCCGCCCTTGAACCATTTGACGAAGGGAGGATTGCTGTAGTCGCAGATGACCTCGGGTGCTTTCTCCCAGTGGATGAACTGCGCCTGCTCGGCCCAGAAGGCGTCGCGATCCTCGATCGAGCGACGGTAGAAATCCTGATACTTGCCCATGTCCTCTCCCCGATGACGAATAAATTCCGGAACGACACCGTCCGGTCTTACGAAAGATGTCTATTATAAGACATGGTGTCAAAGGGGAAATCCCCGGCCTCGCGGCAGAACCGCGAAACCAGGGCGTTCTGGCACGAACGGGATGGGGCTTACTCGCCGCCGATGCGCACCACCGTGCGCCCTTTGGCGCGACCGGCGATGAAGTCGTCGAAGGCGCCGGGCAGTTCGTCGAGCGTGATGACGCGCGTGATCTCGCGCAGCTTTTTCGGTTTGAGGTCCGTGGCGAGCCGCTGCCAGACGATGCCGCGCGTCGGGAAACCGATATAGCCCGAATCCACCCCCAGCAGGCTCACGCCGCGCAGGATGAAGGGAAAGACCGTCGTCTCGAGCTTGGGCGAGGCGGCGTTACCGATGGAAGCCACCGTACCGGCTTGCTGCATGGTGGCAAGCATCCAGTGCAAGATGGGGCCGCCGACGTTATCCACGGCGCCGGCCCAACGGGATTTCTCCAGCGGCCGCGTGGCGGCGAAGTCGATGCTGTCGCGCAGCAGGATCTCGGTCGCCCCCAATTCTTGCAGATAACCGCTCTCCTGCGCCTTGCCGGTGAGCGCCGTGACCCGATAGCCGCGCCCCGCGAGCATCTGGATGGCAAAGCCCCCTACCCCGCCGGTGGCGCCGCTCACCACCACCGGACCTTTTTCCGGCTCGAGGCCGTTGTCCTCCATGCGCTGGATGCCGAGCGCGGCGGTGAAACCGGCCGTGCCCAGTGCCATGGCCTCGAACAGATCCAACCCCTGCGGCAACGGAATCACCCAGCGGGCAGGGATGCGGGCGAATTCGGCATAGCCGCCGTGGTGCGACACGCCGATGTCGTAGCTGGTGGCGATGACCGGATCGCCGGGGCGAAAGCGCGGATCGCTCGACTCGAGCACCGTGCCCGAGAGGTCGATCCCGCCGATGCAGGGAAAGCGGCGGATGATCTTGCCCTTGCCCGTGGCAGCGAGCGCATCCTTGAAATTGATGCTCGAATAGGCCACACGGATGAGCACCTCACCCGGATCGAGCACCTCGACGCCGACCTCCTCGATGCCGGAGCGGACCACCCCATTCTCTTCGCGGATCATGAGGCATTTGAATTTTTCGGGTAATTGTCGTTCTTGCGTCATGGCGACTCCTCCTTCGTGAGTAAATCGGGCCTCAGGGCGAGGCGTTGCGCGCGAGCACGGCAGCGAAAAAGCCGTCGGTGCCGTGTACGTGGGGCGCGAGGCGCAGCACCGTGGGGCTGAAGCGATCGACCAGGGCATCGGCCGTCGGAATTTCCCAGCGGGGGATCTGCTCGGGCACGCCCGACTTGAAGAGCGACGGCCAGGGATCGAGCAGGGAAAAACGCGACTCCCGCGCGAGGAACGTTTCGAGCACCGTCTCGTTTTCCTCGGGCAAGAGGCTGCAGGTGACGTAGACCAAATGCCCCCCGGGGCGCACCAAACGCGCCGCGGCCTGCAAAATGGCGCGCTGCTTGGCGATGAGCTCCTCGACGAGCGTCGGTTGCTGACGCCACTTGAGATCCGGATTGCGTCGCAGCGTCCCCAAGCCGGAACAGGGCGCATCCACCAGCACGCGATCGACCTTGCCAGCGAGCCGATCGAGTCGCTCGTCGTTCTCGTGCGCGAGCACCATGGGCTGCACGTTGGTGAGCCCGGAGCGCACGAGCCGCGGTTTGAGCTTGGCGAGCCGACCGGCGGAAACGTCGAAGGCGTAGACCTGACCGGTGTTGCGTAGCGCCGCGGCGAGTTGCAGCGTCTTGCCGCCGGCCCCGGCACAGAAGTCGACCACCGTCTGGCCCCGACGGGGGGCCACGAGCAGGGTCACGAGTTGGCTCCCTTCGTCCTGCACTTCGAACATCCCGTCCTGAAAGAAAGGATGGGCATGCAGCGCCGGTTTGCCCCGCACGCGAATGCCGAGTGGCGAGAACGGCGTTGGCGCGCAGTCGATGCCATCGGCCTGCAGCCGCGCGAGCACCGCCTCTCGCGTCGTCCGCCATGGGTTGATGCGCAGATCGAGCGGGGCCGGTCGGTTCGAGGACGTGAGCAGCGCTTCGGTCTCCGGTGGGCCATAGGCGGCATCGAGCCGTTCGATGAGCCAGTCGGGCGCATCGAGCCGCTCGGCGCGTGAGAGCACGGGCGTGGCCGCCTTGCGTTCGGCGAGCCAGGCGCGCTCCCCTTTCTCCAGCCAAGGCTCGAGGCGCGCGAGGGACCAGCCTTCTCCGCGCACGAGCCAGGCGAGCAGCAGCGCACGCGGATTCGTACGCCCGGCCCAGGTTTCCAGGCTGCGCCGATGCCGCAGCACGGCGTAGACGCGCTCGGCGATCTCCCCGCGATCGCGCTGCCCCAAATGGGGCCGTTCGCGGAAGAATCGCGATAAGACGGCGTCGGCCGGGCGCTCGAAACGCAGCGCCTCGGCGAGCGCCGCCACCGCCTCGCTCAGCCAGGGGGCACGCGGCGCGGTTTCGCCCAATGGGGCCTTGCGGCGACGGGAAGCACTCACGGCTGCAACCAATGATCGAACACGCCGTCTTCGGACTCGATGAGCAGGCGCACCGGCCGGGAGACGGGCTCGGACTGCCACCACACGGTCATGGCGAAGTCGCCGCTGTCGGTGCGCGCCGTGATGCGCTGCACCAGGATTTCTCCCAGGCCGTCCACTTTCAAACGCTCCGGCTGCGGTTCGACGCGATAGCTCGCCTGCTTGATGCGCCTGCCCGTGACCACGGCGATCTTGCCTTCCGGCGGTCCTTTCTTACGCAAGAAACCGAGCTGATGCATCAGCGAGAGATAATCCTGCTCATGGTCGGTGAGGGGCAGCTCCGCCGTCTGCCCCTTGCGCGTGGTCCGCACTTTGCGGGCATTCCAGTCGAAATCGAGCAGCTCGGGCGGCTTGCCCTGTCGCTGGCGCTCGTAGTGCAGCGGATGAAAACCCGTCTTCGCGTCCCAGGTGCCGTTGCTCATGCGTTTCTCATTGACCTGGGCGACCAGCGCGACCAAGCCGGTGGTTTGTAATTGCAGGGTCATGGCGTAGCGCCCGTCGTCGCCCAGCGTCCAGGCGAGGTCGGCCTGGCCGATCTGTAGCCCCTTTTCGCCGCTCAGCACGCGATAGACGAACCGCTGCGACTCGGCAGCGAAAGCGGATGCCGCAACGAGCATGCCAACAATGACCAGAATTTTCTTCAACATCATGACTCCAATGGCGGCCAGACGAGGGCCTCTTCTTGCACGCTGGCCGGAGCTCCTTGCAGCACCACGCGACCCTCGGGCGTGAGCTGCAGACGATCCTCGACAAACCAGCGCACCGCTTGCGGATAGATACGGTGTTCCTGCACGAGCACCCGCGCGGCCAGCGTCTCGGGAGTGTCGTCGGGCAGCACCGGCACCGCCGCCTGCACGACGATGGGCCCGTGATCGAGCGCCGGAGTGACGAAATGCACCGTGGCCCCGTGCACGCGGCACCCTTCCTGCAGCACCCGCTCGTGCGTGTGCAGCCCGGGAAAGGCCGGCAGCAGCGAGGGATGGATGTTCAACATCCGCCCCTCGTAGCGGCGCACGAACGCCTCTCCCAGCACCCGCATGAAGCCGGCGAGCACCACCAGATCGGGCGAGAACGCGTCGATCGCCTGGGCGAGCGCCGTATCGAATGCCTCGCGCGAGGGGTAGGCTTTGTGATCGACCACCGCCGTGGCGATGCCGTGGCGCCGGGCGAATTCGAGGCCGGCGGCCTCGGGGCGGTTGCTGATGACCGCCGCGATGCGTGCGCCTGGAATGGCGGCGCGCACGATCGCCTCCATGTTGCTGCCGCGGCCGGAAATGAGGATCACCACATTGCGCACGCCTGCTCCTTTCACGCCGGCTTCACGATAAACTTGGATTGTAGCGTCTACCGCCGAACCCCATGTCCCGTATCCACCTGCTGCCCGATGCCCTCATCAACCAGATCGCCGCCGGCGAAGTCGTCGAACGTCCCGCCTCTCTCGTCAAAGAGTTGGTCGAGAATGCGCTCGATGCCGGCGCACGCGCCGTGGAAGTCAGCCTCGAGCAGGGCGGCGTGCGCCGCGTCCGGGTCAAGGACGACGGCCACGGCATCGCGCCCGAGGAGCTCGCGCTCGCGGTCATGCGCCACGCCACGAGCAAGCTGCACACCGCCGAAGACCTGGAGCGCATCGCCACGATGGGTTTTCGCGGAGAAGCGCTCGCGGCGATCGCCTCCGTCTGCCGGCTCACGATCACCTCCCGTGCCCAGGGCAGCGAGCACGCCTGGCGGTTCGATGCCGTGAGCGGCGAGCTAGCGCCGGCGGCCCTGGAATCCGGCACGGTGATCGACTGCGCCGACCTTTATTACAACACGCCGGCACGGCGCAAGTTCCTCAAGAGTGAATCCACCGAATACGCACACTGTGAGGAAGCCCTGCGCCGCGTGGCCTTGTCGCGCCCGGAAGTCGCTTTCGCGCTCACCCACAACGCCCGCAGCGTGCTGCATCTCAAGCCGGGCACCTTCCAGGAGCGGCTCGCCGCCCTGCTGGGAGAGAAGTTCGTCGAGCACAGTCGCCCCGTAGAGGCCGAAGCCGGGCCAGTACGGCTCTTCGGGCGAGTGATCGAACCGCGGCATGCCGGGGAGAATCGTCCGCCGCAATACTGGTTCGTCAACGGCCGCTTCGTCCGTGATCGCATGTTGAATCAGGCGCTGCGCCAGGCCTACGCCGACGTCCTGCACGGCTCACGCCAGCCCGCCTTCGCTCTCTTCCTCACCATCGACCCGGCACTCGTCGACGTCAACGTCCATCCGGCCAAGATCGAGGTGCGCTTTCGCGATTCGCAGGCAGTGTTCCGTTTCGTGCTCGACGCGGTACGCCGGGCGCTCGCCCCGAGCCGCATCGTCCTCGAGCAGGAGAAAAACGATGGGGGTGAAGCGGCGGCCGCCACGGTCGAGCCTTCCGTGCCTCGGCAGCCAAGCCTTCCCTCCTCTTCCGTGAGCGACGCTCCGACCTCGCGCGTGATTCCCCCTTCCGCTCCATCCCCTGTGCCGCGCCTGCATGACGCCGCCGCCGAGGCCGCCTATCTTGCTTTCGCCCGGTCGGCACTTGCTCCGGTGCAGGAAATGAATGAAGCATCGGTCGCGGCGCACGCCAAGTCGAGCGCATTCGACGTCCCTGCCCCTGTCGCCGAGATCGCCTCCGACGATGCCATGGCCACGCCGCCGCTGGGCTATGCGCTCGCGCAACTGCACGGGGTCTATCTGCTCGCGCAGAACGCCGCCGGGCTCGTGCTCGTCGACATCCACGCCGCGCACGAGCGCATCCTCTACGAGCATCTGAAGGAATCCTGGGATCGCACGCCGAACGTGCAGCGCCTGCTCGTGCCACTCGTGCTCGCGGTCGATGCTCGGGAATACGCCACCTGGGAAGAACAGCGCAGCACGCTCGAGCGCCTGGGCTTTGACATCGGCGCCCTCGGGCCGGGGCAATTGGCCGTGCGCTCGGCGCCGGCGCTCCTCGCCCAAGGCGCGCTGGAACCCTTGCTACGCGCCCTGCTGCACGAGCTTTCCGAATTTCCACAAAGCCTTGCCGTCGAATCATTCCGTGATAAGATTCTGGCGACGATGGCCTGTCATGGGGCCGTACGGGCCAACCGCCCACTCACGATCCCCGAGATGAACGCGCTCCTGCGTGCCATGGAGCGCACCGAACGCAGCGACCAGTGCAATCATGGTCGCCCCACCTGGGTGCAATTGAGCCTCACCGAGCTCGACCGCTTGTTCCTGCGCGGACGCTGATCCGGCAATCCGACACGCCGCACCCTTTTGCACCGCGCCGATTCCCGCTCGCCTCGGCGCATCGTGTATTCGAGTATTACTATATTGTCATCAAACGAAAAAGGAGGTGACGCCAAGAAAAGCGTCTGGGTTCGTGATCCGAACCGAGCGAGGCCGTCGATTCCCCGGAATCGGCCGTCACGAAGAGACCATCGACCGCCCTCCCCCTGAAATCGTACCGGGCGATGCGCGGTCCCCAACGCAGGAGAACGCCATGAATGCGACCCTTCTCGACTCCAACACCTTCCCCGCCTTCGAAGTCTATACGGCCAGGGATCTCGAACGTATTCCGCAACTGGAGCGCCTGCCACGGCAAGCGCGCTTCGATATGCAAGTCGTATCGACCGTCCTGCCCTTTCGCGTCAACCGCTACGTCGTCGAGCACCTGATCGATTGGGACGCCGTTCCCGACGATCCCATATACCAGCTCACTTTTCCGCAGCGGGGCATGCTCGCCGACGAGCACTATGAAACGATCGCCACCCTCCTAGAACGAGGCGCGGAGAAAGCGCAGTTGGAAGAAGCGGTAAAGCGCATTCGCCAGGCGCTCAATCCGCACCCCGCCGGCCAGATCGAACTCAACATTCCCCGTGACGACTCCGGCGAGCCCATCTGGGGGCTACAGCACAAATACCCGGAAACGGTGCTCTTCTTCCCGGCTCAAGGGCAGACCTGCCACAGCTACTGCACCTTCTGCTTTCGCTGGGCCCAATTCGTGGGCGACAAGACCCTGCGTATCGCCACCTCGCAGGCGCGTCAGCTCACCGAATACCTGCGCCGTCACCCCGAGGTCACCGACGTGCTCTTCACCGGAGGCGACCCGATGGTGATGAAAACCTCCCATCTCGCCGCCTATCTCGAGCCGCTGCTCGAACCCGAATTCGCCCACATTCGCAGCATACGCATCGGCACCAAGGCGCTTACTTTCTGGCCGTTCCGCTTCCTCGATCCCGATGAGGGCGACGCCTTGATGCGGCTCTTCGAGCGCGTGCTGGCCGCCGGAAAACACCTGGCGATCATGGCGCACCTCAACCATTGGCGCGAACTCGAACCCGAAGCGACGCAACGCGCCATCGCCAGACTGCGCGGCATCGGTGCGACCCTCAGAGGCCAGGCCCCCTTGATTCGCCACATCAACGATGACCCCGACGTCTGGGCGAAACTGTGGCAAAAAGAAGTGGAGCTGGGCATCATTCCCTACTACATGTTCGTGGAACGCGATACCGGCGCCAAGCAACACTTCGCCGTGCCGTTGGTACGCTGCTGGACGATCTATCGCGACGCCGCGAGCCGCGTCTCGGGTCTGGCGCGCACGGTGCGCGGCCCCAGTATGTCCGCCTCGCCGGGCAAAGCGGAAATCCTAGGGGTGAGCACGGTCGCCGGCGAACGGGTCTTCGTCCTGAGATTTCTCCAGGCGCGCGATCCTCAATGGACCTATCGCCCCTTCTTTGCCCGATACGACGAAAACGCCACTTGGCTAGACGAACTCGAACCCGCGTTCGGCGAACGGGAATGGTTCTGGAGCGCCGCGTACCGAAGCATGACCGAACGCCCCGCACCCGCCGTAGAACCCGTGAATTGATCCGGGCGAGTCGGTCGCTCAGATCCAGCCCAAGCGATACAGGCCAAAGGCGAGCACGGCCAGCGCCACGCTCGCCCAGCCGAGCCGATCGACGATGCGGTGCAGCCTCGCCTCCATGCGCTCGCCCCCCCAACGCATCAGGGCCGCGACGAGGAAAAAACGCCCACCTCGCCCCACGAGGGAAGCCAGAGTAAAAGGCAGCAACGCCATCTGCGCCACCCCCGCGGCGATCGTGAAGACTTTGTACGGAATCGGAGAAAAGCCGGCGACGAACACTGCCCATACACCCCAATCGTCGAACCACGCCCGCGCCACGAGATAAGACGACCAATACGAGGAACCCTCGAGCCAGGGCCGGATCGTGGCGAACGCGAAGTAACCGATGGTGTAGCCGAGCAATCCGCCCAGCACCGAAGCCACGGTCGTGATCAGCGCCAATACCCAGGCACGGCGCGGGGAAGCCAGAGCCATCGGCGCGAGCATCACGTCCGGCGGCACGGGGAAAAACGAGGATTCGGCGAACGACAGCAGCGCGAGGTACCATGGCGCCCGCGGATGGCGCGACCAACGCATCACGCGGTCGAAGAGCGCAGAGAAAATTTTCATCAAAAATCCAGTGAGCACGAGAAGACAATCGGCCGGATTCTATGCCATCCATGGAAAGAAGATGTACACCCCACTGACTCGGAACGACATCCCCTGCATCCCCTGGTTGCTCGGCCCCACGGCCAGTGGCAAGACCGCCTTCGCGCTCGCGCTCGCCGAGCGTTTTTCGCTCGAGATCGTCAGCGTCGACTCGGCGCTGGTCTATCGCGGCATGGACATCGGCACCGCCAAACCGACTGTGCAGGAGCGCGCGCGCGTGCCGCACCACCTGCTCGACCTCGTCGAGCCGGAAGAAGCCTATGGGGCGGCGCGCTTTCTCGCCGATGCGCTCGCGGCGATCGGGGAAATCCTTGCCCGCGGACGGCTGCCGCTACTGGTAGGCGGCACCATGCTCTACTTCAAGACGCTCAGAGACGGCCTCTCCGACCTGCCGCCGGCCGATCCGCGGTTGCGCGCCGAGATCGACGCGCGGGCCGCACGCGAGGGCTGGCCGGCGCTCCACGCCGAGCTCGCCTGCCTCGACCCTCAGGCCGCCGCCCGGCTCGCTCCCACCGATGCGCAGCGCATCCAGCGCGCGCTCGAGATCGTCCTTGTCACGGGCGAACCGCTCGCCGCGCGCTACGCCCGCCGCAGCACCCCCGATCACGGTTACCGCTGGCTGCCGCTCGCGCTCGTGCCCACGGATCGGGCACGGCTGCACGAGCGCATCGCCGAGCGCTTCCACACGATGCTGCACGCCGGATTCGTCGAGGAAGTGATGCGGCTGCGGCAGCGTCCAAATCTCACGCTCGCCCACCCGTCCATGCGCGCGGTGGGTTACCGCCAGGTCTGGCAGTACCTCGAAGGCACGATGGGCCGCGAAGCGATGATCGAAGCCGGCATCGCCGCCACGCGGCAACTGGCCAAACGCCAGCTCACGTGGCTGCGCCAGTTCGGCGAGAACTGGCCCGAGCTGCGCCGCTTCGATCCCTTCGCCCCGGAGACGCCACGGCGTTTGGCCGAAGCGCTGGCGGAAATGCGTTAGGCCGGAGAGCCCACGATGCGCGCCTGCGGCTCATCCCCCACGCGCGGCACCACCTCGCCGATGCGATAAACCGTCTCACCCTGCGCGCGCAGCAGGGCTTCTACCGCCCCCGCCTGCTCGGGTGCGACCACGAGCACCATACCGATGCCGCAGTTGAAGACACGGGTCATCTCCGCCTCGGCCACCTCGCCCTGCTCCTGCAGCCAGCGAAAGAGTGCCGGCCGGGGCCAACTCCCGAGATCGATGTGCGCGGCGAGCGGCTCGGCCAGGATGCGCGGCACGTTCTCCCTGAGCCCCCCGCCCGTGATGTGCGCGAGTCCCTTGAGCGCACCGGGCAGCTCGCGCAGCAACTCGAGCACACTGCGCACGTAGATGCGGGTAGGCGCCATCACCGCCTCGCGCAGCGGCTTGCCGTCGAGCACGAGTTCGGCATCGCGCGCCGCGTCCGCGCCGTAGCCTGCCTTCGCGAGCACGCGGCGGATGAGAGAATAGCCGTTCGAGTGCGCACCACTGGAAGCCAATCCCAGGAGCACGTCGCCGGCAACGATGCGCGAACCGTCGAGGATGGCCTCCCGCTCGACCGCCCCGACGGCGAATCCGGCCAGGTCGTACTCCCCTTCGGGGTACATGTCGGGCATCTCGGCCGTCTCGCCGCCGATCAACGCGCAGCCGGCGAGCTCACAGCCGCGCGCGATGCCGGCCACCACCCGCGCCGCCACCTCGACGTCGAGCTTGCCGCAGGCGAAATAATCGAGAAAAAAGAGCGGCTCGGCCCCTTGGACGAGGATGTCGTTCACGCTCATCGCCACAAGGTCCTGCCCCACCCCGTCGTGCATCCCCCAGGCAAAGGCGAGTTTGAGCTTGGTACCCACCCCATCGGTGCCGGAAACGAGCACGGGATCGCGATAGCGCCCACCGAGCGCGAAGAGCGCCCCGAATCCGCCGATACCGGCGAGCACTTCCGGGCGCATGGTGCGCGCCGCCAAGGGTTTGATGCGCTCGACCAAGGCATCTCCCGCATCGATGTCTACCCCAGCATCCCGATAAGTCAATCCTGTCACGTCGGCTCCTCTTGCTCAGCGTCCGGTTCCCCGGCGATAATTGACCCCTATATATCACTATCACGAGGCGGCCGTTCCGACCGAGTCCTCGCTCATGGCGAACGATCCAAAATTGTACGACACCGCATGAACGGCACACCCTCCATCCGCACAGAATTTTGGCTGTGGGGCGGGCTAGCGGCGCTCTTCGCGTTCCTCCTCTACTCGCTGCTGCCGGTACTGACCCCCTTCATCATCGGCGCAGTGCTCGCCTATATTTGCGGCCCCATCACCGACCGGCTCGAGGCACTGGGTCTGCCGCGCACCCTGGCAGCCTGGCTCACCATCCTCATCGTCGGCTTCCTGCTCGTAGCCGTCGTCTTGCTCGTGCTACCGCTCTTCTGGCGCCAGATCGCCATCTTCGTCCAACAGTTACCCGATTTGCTGGGGCGTCTCGATTCGTTCCTGCAGCACGTCGGGCAGCGCATCGGGGTCGACGTCGATCGCATCGACCCCGAGTTCGTGCGTGAATGGCTCAAAGAGCACTGGGACAGCGCACAAAATTGGCTGTTGCTGCTGCTGGGCAAACTCAGGAGCGGTGGCGCCGTGCTCATGGCTACGCTCATCAACCTCGCCCTCATTCCCCTGGCGATGTTCTATCTCCTGGTGGAAGCGCCGCACCTGCGTCGCACGCTGCTGCGCCTGCTGCCTCGACACTGCCAACAGCCCGCAGCGAAAAAGATGCGCGGAATCGACCGAGTGCTCTCCGAATTCCTCCGCGGACAGCTGTCGGTCATGGGCTCGCTCGCACTCTACTACAGCATCGGCCTGAGTCTAGCCGGGCTCAATTTCGCGCTCCCCATCGGAATCATCACGGGGTTGATCGCCTTCATCCCCTACGTGGGCTACGGCACGGGGGTGGTCCTGGCGGCATTGGCTACCCTGATTCAGGGGCCGGAGCCCATGCTCGTGGTGCCCGTCATTCTCGTCTTTACGTTGGGTCAAGTCCTGGAAACCTATGTCCTCACGCCTCATCTCGTGGGCGAACGCATCGGGCTTCACCCACTCGCGGTGATCTTCGTGCTGATGGCCTTCGCCCACTGGTTCGGTTTCGTCGGCATGCTCATCGCGCTGCCCACCGGCGCAGTGCTACTCGTCGTCCTGCGCGATCTACTCGCAGCATGGAAGCGCAGCAGCCTCTACCGCGGTCGCCCCGGAGGAGGCACGTGAGCACCCAGCTCGTGTTCGACTTCTTCGACGACGCGGCGCCGACTTTCGAACGTACCGTGATCGGCCGCAATGAGGAGCTGGTGGCGAGGCTGCAAACCCTGGTACTGGAGCGAGACAGCGGCCCGCTGCCCCCCTCGCACCTCTACCTCTGGGGAGCCTCGGGCTGTGGTCGCACCCACCTTTTGATCGCCACCGCCGAATTCGCCCAACGCAACGCCCGCCCGGTGCATTATGTCGCCGCCGAACATTTTCTTGGCGAAGCGCTGCCGGAGACGCCCGGAGCGATCCTGCTCATCGACGACGTACAGCGCGCCGATTCCGTCCTGCAACATGCGCTCTTCAACGCCTACAATCGTGCGCGGGAACTCGAGCAGCGCCTCGTGGTCACTGGCGACACCCCACCACGCAATCTCGGGTTGCGCGAGGATCTTCGCACCCGCATCGGCCAGAGCCTCGTGTTCCACGTCGAGCCGCTCGACGATGCCCAGCGGCTCGGTTTCCTGCAACAATGGGCCCAGGCGCGCGGCATGCAGCTCGAGCGCGACGTGGCGACTTACGTGCTGCATCGCATCGAACGCGACCCACGGCGGCTCGCCGCCTTCGTCGCGGCGCTCGATCGTCGCTCGCTCGAGCGGCAGCGCCCCGTAACCGTGGCGCTCGCCCGCGAAGTGCTCGCAGAACTGGGCGGGCAACCCCAAGGCGGCGAACCCGGTACAATGGCAAAGGAATGAAAGTGAACCTCACCCTCTTCGATCTCGACAACACCCTGCTCGCCGGCGATTCGGACTTCGAGTGGGCACAGTTCCTGATCCGCCGAGGTCTGGTCGATGCCGAGCTCTACGAAGCGAAGAACGCCGAGTTCTATGCCCAGTATCAGGCCGGCACACTCGACATCCACGCCTTCCTCGATTTCCAACTCGCCCCGCTCGCGCGCCACGAACGCCGTGAGCTGGAGGCGCTGCACGCCGAATTCATGCGCGAAGTGATCGAACCCATGATGACGCCGGCGGCCAAAGCCCTGGTACGCGATCACTTGGCCGCTGGCGACGTGGTGGCGATCGTCACCGCCACCAACGCCTTCGTCACGGGGCCGATTGCGCGCGCTTTCGGTGTCTGTCACCTCATCGCCACCATCCCCGAGCAGCACAACGGGCGGTTTACCGGCCGCTGCCGCGGCACGCCGGCCTTCCAGGCGGGCAAGATCGAGCGCGTCGAATCCTGGCTCGAATCGCTGGGGCTGTGGTGGACGAATTTTTCCTGCACTACCTTCTACAGCGACTCGCACAACGACCTCCCCTTGCTCGAACGCGTCGCCGAACCCGTGGCCGTCGATCCGGACGAACGGCTGCGCTCGCACGCACTCCGCCACGGCTGGCGCATCCTGTCGCTACGCCAAGCCGAGCCTTCCTCGGTCACGAGACATCCATGATCCGCAAACTCATCAAAAAAGTCATCGCCAAAGTCACCAAGCCGAGCGCCTCGACCCCGGCCGTTTTACCGGCCGCGCGCTACGGCATCACTCCCGAGCACATTTCCCCCGGCGCCCGCCTCGTGTGCGAGACGCTACATCGTCATGGCCATCAAGCCTATGTCGTGGGCGGCGCGGTGCGCGACCTGCTCTTGTCGCGCACGCCCAAAGACTTCGACGTCGCCACCGACGCCCACCCCGAGCAGGTACGAGCCCTTTTTCGCCGCGCCCACATCATCGGGCGCCGCTTCAAGATCGTGCACGTCTATCACGGCAGGGAAACGGTGGAAGTCACCACCTTCCGCGGCCTGCTCGATCCCGACCGCGCCCCCGTGGATGCGCACGGCAGGCTCCTCGACGACAATGTGTTCGGCACGCACGCCGAGGACGCCCAGCGGCGCGACTTCACCATCAATGCCCTCTATTACGATCCGGTGGCGGGCGTGCTGCACGACTTTCACCATGGCGTGGGCGACATCGAGGCGCGTACCCTGCGCGTGATCGGTGATCCCGAGCAACGCTATCGCGAAGACCCGGTGCGCATGCTGCGCGCCGTACGGCTCGCCGCCAAGCTCGATCTCCTGATCGATCCGGCCGCCCGTGCCCCCATCCGGCGCCTCGCCCCGCTCTTGGAGAACGTCCCACCCGCGCGGCTCTTCGACGAAGTGGTAAAAATCCTTACATCCGGCCATGCGCTCGCCTGCCTCGAACGACTGCGCGAGGAAGGATTGCACGGCGGGCTGCTGCCAGTGCTCGACCTCGTCTTCGACCACCCTTCCGGCGAGCGCTTCGTGCGCCTCGCCCTGGAAGACAGCGACCGGCGCATCCGCGAAGGCAAGAGCGCCTCGCCCGCCTTCAGCTTCGCCGCCCTGCTATGGCCCCGGGTGCTCGAAGAATGGCGCCGACGCCAGGCTCAGGGCGAACCGGTCTTCCCTGCCATGGAAGCCGCGATGGACACCGTGCTGGAGACGCAGGCCGAGTCGCTCGCGATCACGCGCAAGCTCGCCGGCGACATCCGCGAGCTGTGGATGATGCAACCGCGCTTCGAGCGGCGCGCCGGCAAAGCCCCCTATCGCCTCATCGAGCAGCCGCGCTACCGCGCTGGCTGGGATTTTCTCTCGCTGCGCGCCAAGGCGGGCGAAGTGCCCGAGGAACTGCCGCGCTGGTGGCAGCGCTTTGCCTACGGCGATGAGACCGAGCGGGCGGCGCTACTGCGTGAAGCGCGAAGTACCGGCGAGACACCGGCCAAACGCAAGCGCCGCCGCCGGCCGCGCAAAGCGCAATCGGCCGTGCGCGAGATGACCGGGATCACCCCTACGCCGGATGCTCCATGACCCCCGTCCTCGCCCATGTCGCGCTCGGGGCCAATCTCGGTGACGCCGAAGCCACGGTACGCGCGGCGATCGCCGCCTTGGGACGATTGCCCGACACCCAGCTCGTTGCCGCCTCCTCGCTCTACCGCACCGCGCCGGTAGGCGTTCCCGAGCCGCAGCCGGATTACATCAACGCGGTGGCGCGCGTGGCGACGACGCTGCCGCCGGAGGCCTTGCTCGACGAGCTCCTCGCCCTGGAAGCGCGCTTCGGCCGGATTCGCCCCTACCGCTGGGCACCGCGCGCGCTCGACCTCGACTGCTGCTCTATGGCGCCGTCGTGCTCGACACGCCCAGCCTCACCTTGCCCCATCCTCGGTTACACCGGCGCGCCTTCGTGCTCGAACCGCTGCTCGAACTCGACCCCACCCTGGAAGCACCGGGGCTGGGGCCGCTGTCGGCCTGGCGTGAGCGGCTGAGCGACCAGGACGTCGAACGCCTCCTACCCCATCCCGCATGAACGCGCTCTCTCACCTCCCTCTCTGGCTGCAAACGGCGCTGCTGCTTTCCGCTTCCAACCTCTTCATGACTTTTGCCTGGTACGGTCACCTCAAGCATCTGGCCGACCGGCCGTGGTGGCTCGCCGCGCTCGCCTCTTGGGGCATCGCTTTTTTCGAGTACATGCTGCAGGTACCGGCCAACCGCATCGGCGCCCAGGCGCTCGCCCTGCCGCAGCTGAAGCTGATGCAGGAAGTGATCACGCTCGCCGTGTTCGTGCCGTTTGCCATCTTCTACATGAAGCAACCGCTCAAGCTCGACTACCTCTGGGCCGCGTGCTGTCTGCTCGGCGCCGTCTATTTCACTTTCCGGACGACCTGACCATGCTCGACAAAGCCCGCTACCTCGTCATCGAAGGCCCGATCGGCTGCGGCAAGACGCGGCTGGCGCAGAAGCTCGCCGAAACGCTCTCCCTGCAACTGGTGCAGGAAGCGCCCGAGCGCAATCCCTTCATCGGCCGGTTCTATCAACACCGCGACCGCTGGGCCTTGCCGCTCCAGCTCGACTTTCTCTTCCAGCGGATCGAGGCGCTCTCGTCCGTGGCCCAGATGCTCGCCGCCGGACAGCGCGTGGTGAGCGACTTCATGCTGCAGAAAGATCCCCTCTTCGCCGAGCTCAACCTCGAACCGGACGAACACGCCCTCTATCGGCGCATCCATGAGCGGATCGTGCCTGCGAATCTGCCGCAACCCGATCTCGTCATCTACCTGCAGGCCCGCCCCGAGACGCTGGCCGAACGCGTCGAGCGTCGCGCCTGGACGGTCGAGCGCGGCATCACGCTCGATTACCTCACCGAAGTCTGCGCCGCCTACGCCCGTTTCTTCTACGATTACAGCGCCTCCCCCTTGTTCATCCTGGATGCGGAAGTGCTCGACCCCATCCACGAATCGGGCGACTTCGCCCTTGTGCTCGAGCGCCTGCGCGAGATGCGTAGCCACCGCGAGTATTTCGGCTACGCCTGAGCGGCGCGGGTTGTGCGTCGCGATGAAATGCGCCACAATCGCCCGCGTTCCCGTTGTACGGAGGAGGCGATGAGCGCCCAACCCCTGGATGACAAGCCCGTCACCCTCACTCGACTCGCCGAGATGCGTGCCGCCGGCGAGAAGATCGCCATGCTCACTTGCTACGACGCGAGTTTCGCCACGCTCCTGGAGCGTGCCGGCGTTGATGTCCTGCTCGTGGGCGATTCGCTGGGCAACGTCGTGCAAGGGCAGAAGAGTACCCTGCCGGTGACGATGGCCCACATGGTCTATCACACCGAATGCGTGGCCCGCGGCGCCCGGCGCGCCTTCATCGTCACCGATCTGCCGTTTGCCTCTTACCAGGAAAGCCCGCAGCAGGCGCTACGCAACGCCGCCGCCCTCATGGCCGCCGGGGCGCAGATGGTCAAGCTCGAAGGCGGGCAAGTGATGGCCGAGACGGTGCGTTTCCTCGTCGAACGCGGCATTCCGGTGTGCGGGCACATCGGCCTCACGCCGCAGGCCGTGCACCAGCTCGGCGGCTATCGCGTGCAGGGGCGCAGCGAGGAAGACGCGCGCCGCCTCCTCGAAGACGCCCTGGCGCTGGAAGAAGCCGGAGCGGCGCTCCTCGTCATCGAGATGGCCCCGCGCACCCTGGGTGCCGAGATCAGCGCCAAACTGTCGCGCACGGCCACCATCGGCATCGGCGCCGGGCCTGAGTGCCACGGCCAGGTCTTGGTACTGCACGACATGCTGGGCATCTACCCCGGGCGCAAGGCGCGCTTCGTCAAGAATTTTCTCACCGGCCGCGATTCGGTCGAGGAAGCGGTGCGCGCCTACGTGCGCGAAGTGAAGGAAGGGACGTTTCCCGCCCCGGAACACTGCTACTAGAGGCTTTAGAGGCTTGCCATGACCACGATTGCACCGCTCACGACCGTGGCCGAAGTCCGCGCCCTGCGGCCCTCCCTGGGACGCGTGGTGCTGGTGCCGACCATGGGCTGCCTGCACGAAGGGCACCTCGCCCTCGTGCGCCAGGCCAAGACGCTCGCCGACACGGTGGTGGTGAGCATCTTCGTCAACCGCCTGCAATTCGGTCCGAACGAGGATTTCGACCGCTATCCGCGCACCCTGCCGCGCGACCTGGAGCTGCTCGCCGCCGAAGGCGTGCGCTACGTCTTCGCCCCCAGCGAGGCGGAAATGTACCCCGAACCGCAGACCTACACCGTGGCGCCTCCGCCCGAGCACACCGACATCCTCGAAGGCGCCGTGCGTCCCGGGCATTTCCGCGGTGTGGCCACCGTGGTCACCAAGCTCTTCGGCATCGTGCAGCCCGAAGTCGCTCTCTTCGGCAAGAAGGACTACCAGCAGCTCATGGTACTGCGCAACCTGGTGCGCCAGCTCGCCCTGCCGGTGACGATCGTCGCCGGCGAGACGGTGCGCGCCGCCGACGGCCTCGCGCTCTCCTCGCGCAACACCTATCTCTCGCAAGCCGAGCGTGCCGAGGCGCCGCGCCTCTATCGTGTCCTCACGCGCATCGCCCAGGCCGTGCGCGCCGGAGCCGCCGACCATGCCCGGCTGGAGGAGGAAGCAATGGCCGAGCTCGCCGCCCACGGCTGGCAGCCGGACTACGTCACGGTACGCCGCCGCGTCGACTTGCAGCCCCCCGCGCCCGGCGAGCGGGAACTCGTCGTGCTGGGCGCCGCGCGCCTGGGCAGTACGCGGCTCATCGACAACCTCGAGATCTGAATCGCGCGCTTCAGCGCGGCGTATAGCGCAACCCCACGAAGGCGCTCAAGCCGGGCGTATTGTAGCCTCGCGCGCTTTCGTAATTCTTGTCGAAGAGGTTGTCGATGCGCGCCTCCAGCTTCAAGTCCGGCGCGAAACGATGGCTCGCCACGAGGTTGAAGAGGCTGTAGGCGCCGAGCTCGTCGCTCTTGGTATTGTCGTTGTAGCGCCGTCCCACGCCGACCCACTCGAGGCCGGCATTCCACGCCCCCCACTGGCGCCACAGCGAGGCAGTGGCACTGTGCCGCGCGCGGCGCGCGAGTGGTTTGTCGGTGGTCTCATCGATCGCTTGCAACCAGTCGTAGCTCGTGCGCCACTGCCAGCCCGCCGCAGCCCCTTCATAGGCGAGCGTGGCACCTTCGAAGCGCGCTTCACTAACGTTGAAGAAATCAGAGACCACCCAGCCGATCAGGTTTCTCACCCGGTTGTGGTAATAGGTGAGCGAAGCCGACTGCTGGTCTCGTTCCCATACGAGCGCGACTTCGCGGTTGCGCCCTTTTTCCGGCTCCAGATGCGGATTGCCGTAATTAGGATGAAAGAGCTCGTAGAGCGAAGGCGCTTTGAAGGACGTCCCGAGGCTCGCGTGGGCGCGCCACTCGCGCGCGATCTGATAGCCGTAGGCGAGCGCATAGGTATCCTGTCCCCCGAAGGTCGAATGCTGGTCGTGCCGCGCGCTCAGCTGCCAGCGGTGCGGCCCGAGGTTAGCACTCCAGGCAGCCACGGCCGAGTTGATGGCGATCGATTCCTCGCTCGGCGCATCCCCTAACCACGGTGCCTTTTGCTCGAAGCGCTCGAGCGCGAGCATCGCCCGCCCCAGCGGAAGCGCCACGTCGTTCTGCCAGCTGTATTCGTCGTTCTCGGTACGAAATCGGCTGAGCCCGGAAGAGACGTGTTTTTGCCAATCGAGGGTGTGCCCGATGCGCAAGGTGCTCGTCCACGCATCGGTCAGCGCGTTACGCGTATAGACCTGCCACTGCTGCGTACGAAAATCCTGGTATGCATTATAACTATCATCATAATGTGCCCTCCCGTCGTTTTGCCGCAGCACGAAACCCATCTCGTGGCCGGCAAGCGGCGTGAGCACGAGCGAGGCGGTGCCACCGCGGTTGCGGTAGGCGTCGTCGTCCGCGTCCTGCCCAGAGGCATTTTTCATGGCGGAGAAGCCGCCGCTATGGCTTTGCTGGAAATCCGCCCGCAAGCGGACGAGTTCGTTGCCCGCGGACAGACCGACGCTGCCCTGCGCCGTGTCGTACGAACCGTAACCGGCAAACGCCTCGGCCGACAGACCGGGCGCACCGCGCCGGGTGAAGATCTGGATCACGCCGCCGATGGCATCCGCCCCATACATCGTCGCGGCGGGCCCGCGCAGGATCTCGATGCGTTCGACGTCGGCCAAGGAGAGAAAACGCAGGGGCGAGCCGCTGGAGTCAATGGAATTGATGGGGATGCCATCGACCAGCACCTTGGTCTGGTTGGAATTCGTACCACGCACGTAGAGGCTGGCCGACGTCCCAGGCCCCCCGCTGCGCGCCATCTGGATGCCGGGTTGACGCGCGAGCAGATCGATGATGGTCTCGCTTCCCGCGCGCTCGATCTCCTCGCGCTCGATCACCGTGACGTCGGCAAGGATCTCGGAGACCCGCGTCTGCTGCCGCGTGGCCGTCACGACGACCGGCTCCAGCGCCTCCTGGGCCCCGACTCCGAAAGAAAAAGACGACAACAGCAGGCTAGGCGGCAACGCGGCCACCAAAGATTTGACGAAGCGATTCACATGATTCCCCTCGGCCGGCCACCCCGCCGGCCCGAATGGAAAGCCCACCGCAGGCGGATTCACGCGCCTGCGCCCTGCGTTCCTGGCCGGTCTCCGGGCTCGCGAGATTTGACGCGCCGCCTTCCCGGGCATCAAGCCCAGTGGCATTTCGGCGCGCCCGCACTCGCCTACCGTTGCGGGGGCAGCAGCGGATTTGCCAGACAAACACATCCGGCGCACCGCTTTCCCGTTTCACCGCGCCGGGAGAACCCCGGCCGCGGCACCAGAAACGTGAGGGGTGATTCTACCTCAAGGCGCCACGACCTCCTCGTCGGCCATGCGATCGAGGATCTCGCGCACTTCGGTCGAACGAACCTGGCGGCGGGTCGCCTCCAGCACGGGCGCGAAGGCAGCGCGATATGGTTCGGCCCAACGCCGCCAACGCTCCAGCGCCCGGGCAAGGCGCGATCCCACGATGGGGTTGGTCGCATCGAGCCGCAGCACCGCTTCCTGCCAGAAGGCCCAGGCCGGATCGCCCGCCGCGCAGGCTTCGGCGAGATTGTTGGCGAAGAAGTTGAGCACCAAGGCGTAGACCTTGTTCGGGTTGGTCCAGCGAAACGCCCGGTGCTCGGTCAAACGCTGCACGCGCGCGAGCACTGCCCCCGGAGCACCATGCCAGGACCAGCGCATCGCCTGGCGGGCGAACCACTTGTCGAGCACCAGATCGTCTTCGGCATAGCGCGACTCGAAGGCGGAGAGCAGCGCCTCGCCCAGCGCCTCATCGGGGTGCGCGAGCGCCGCATCGAGCGCCGCCAGCCGCTCGGTGAGATTGTCGGCGGCGGCAAACGTGCGCGAGCAGCGTTCGTCCTCACCCAGCAGCGCCTCCATGCGCCAGGCAAACGCGGCGAGCGCACGCCGGCCAGCCTCCAGGGGATCGTAGCGATAGGGGCGTGCAGATCCGCAATCCCGCCAGCGCGGCCACAGATCGCGTCCAGCCCGGGCAAGGTCGATCGAGGACCGCACCAGCGCAGTACGCAGGCGCACCGGATCGGCCGGCGTCATCGTCTCCAGCAGCCAGCGCTCACCGGGCAATGCCGCGGCCTTGACGCGGAACATCGCATCGAGCGATTCATCGGCGAGCAGCTGTTTCCAGGCCGTGACGAAGGTCTCGTCGAGCGTTTCGGTTTCGCCCCGGGTCAGCCGCAGCACCTGGCGCTGCGCCCAGCTCTGCGCCGCATCCCAGCGGTTGAAGGCGTCTGAATCGTAGGCCATGCGATGGCGCAGTGCCTCGTCCGGCTCCTCGAACACCAGGCGCACCGGCGCCGAGAACCCCCGCAGGAGCGAAGGCACCGGCTTCGGCCCCGGCGGCAGGCCGATGAATTCGAGCGTGAGCGCCTCGTCAGTCAGGGTGAAGAGGCGGGTCGTCGCGCCCACGGCGGAATCGCGCGGCGCGATTGGCCGCATCCCTCCGGCTGGCGGCGCTTCGGGTGCGGGTACAGCGTCGCGCTCGTCGGCGAGCACGAGCGGCAGGTCGCGGCCGTCGGCACCGAGCAGCCCCAGGCGGACGGGCAGGATCACCGGCCCATTCTCCGGCTGTCCGGGCGTGGGTGGGGTGAATTGCCGCAGATGCAGCGTGTAGCGCCCTGCGTCGCCGTCCCAGTCTTCCTCGACCACCAGCCGCGGGGTCCCTGCCTGTTCGTACCAGCGCAAAAACGGCGTCAAATCGACGCCGTTCGCCTCGGCCATCGCCGCGACGAAGTCCTCGCAGGTCACCGCTTGGCCATCGTAGCGCTCGAAGTAACGATCCATCCCGGCGCGAAAGCCTTTTTCCCCCAACAAGGTGTGCAGCAGCCGGATCACTTCGGCGCCCTTTTCATACACGGTGGCGGTGTAGAAATTGTCGATGGCGCGGTAGGATTGGGGGCGGATGGGATGGGCCATCGGCCCCTCGTCTTCGGGGAACTGCGCCGTGCGCAACGTCTGCACATCCTCGATGCGTTTCACCGCCCGGGCCGAATCCGCTCGCTCGGGCCCCACGGCCTGGGCCAGCTCGTCGGCACTGAACTCCTGCTCGCGGAACACCGTGAGCCCTTCCTTCAAAGTAAGCTGGAACCAGTCGCGGCAGGTGATGCGGTTTCCCGTCCAGTTGTGGAAATACTCGTGCCCTACCACGGCTTGCACGGCGGCATAGTCCGCATCGGTGGCCGTCTCGGGGCTCGCCAGCACGTATTTCGTGTTGAAGATGTTGAGCCCTTTGTTCTCCATCGCCCCCATGTTGAAATCCGACACCGCCACGATCATGTAGCGGTCCAGATCCAACACGCGGCCGAAACGCCGCTCGTCCCAGCGCAGCGCCGCCTCGAGCGATGCCAGCGCCCAACCCGCCCGCGGCAGATGCTCGGGTTTGACCCACACCTGCAGCAAGGAGCGACGCCCATCGGCCAGCCCCACTTCCCGCTCGATGGCTTGCAAATCGGCCGCCACCAGCGCGAAGAGGTAGCTCGGTTTGGGGAAGGGATCGACCCATACCGCCCGATGCCGCCCTCCGGGCAAACGCACCGTCTCCTGCAGATTGCCGTTGCTGAGCAGCACCGGATAGCGCGCCTCGTCTGCTTCCAAGGTCACGTGGAAACGGGCCATCACGTCGGGACGATCGGGAAACGGCGTGATGCGACGAAACCCCTGCGCCTCGCACTGCGTGAAGAGGCCCGTGCCCGAGCGGTACAGCCCCGAGAGTGCCGTGTTGCGCGCCGGATGAATGCGCACCACCGTTTCCACCCACGCCTCGGGTGCGCGCGCACCATGGAGTCGCAGGCTGACATCGTCGTGCACGAAGCCTCGTCCCCCCGGCCCGGACTGCGGCGAAAGCGGCTCGCCATCGAGAGCCACCGAGACGAGCTCGAGCTCCTCGGCATCGAGTACGATCGGCTCCTCTTCGCTCACCCCCTCCCCGCGCAGGCAGTGCAGCCGCGCCCGTACCTCGGTCGTCTCCTCGTCGAGCGTAAAGGAGAGCCATACCTCGCGCACCGACCACTGCGGCGGCCGATAGTCCTCGCGTCGGATCAGATGTTCCGTCATGGTTCGTTCCTCATCGTTTCGGCGGCAGCAGCACGAGTCGCGTGCCGGCCAACCGGTCATGCAAGAATTGTCCCTCGGTATCGACCAGGGCCCACAGCACCCCAAGCCCCGTCAGCCACGAAGGCCAGCAGAGCACATAGCGCCACGAGCACTGCCCCAGGCGCGGCGGCGCACCCTCAGGGGTCACCAGGCGCAAGCGCCAGGTCTGCATCGCCAGCGTCGCCCCCAGGCGCCACCAGCAGCCGACGAAATAGGCACCCAACAGCACGAAAAGGTGGAGAAAAAGCCAACCGCCGGCGGCGATCTTTCCCCAGAGCGTCCCGACCAGGATCCACGGCAGCATGAATCCGACCCCTACGATCCCCCCCAGCAGCAGGAGCTCGTAGAGGGCGGAAGCCAGCCGCCGTGGCAGCGGCGCGAGCACCGCCACGGTCTTGCATCCCTCGTTCTCCATGTTTCGCTCCGAATTGGTCAATACAGATGCCGTAAGGCATGGAAGAGGCGCTGTTCACCACCACGTTCACGGCCGTCTCGGCGAACCCTCCGTTGGTGAAGAGCCGAAAACCCTCCCACGGCCAAGATCCCTACACCCGGCTGCGGCACCACCCGCACCGCCGCCCACGAGGCACTCCCGGCCAACACGGCCCAGAGCAAATGAGACTTATGAGTCATTGCAGGATGAGCATCGTTCCCGTTTAAATCAATGAGCACGGACTCTATCATTTTCCCAGAGTATAGGTCTGCACTTCCTCCACCGCCCCCTCGCAAAAGCTCACCAGCGTCCCCGGCGGAATCGGAGTCCAGGTTTCGTTGTCGGTGAGCGGAGTGGTGGCGATCACCGCCACGCGATCCCGAGGCGTGGTCACCTCGCTGAAGTCCATCGTCAAGTCCTCGTCACACAGATGCGCCGCAGCAAAGGGCGCCTGCCGCACGAGATGGCACAGACGGGTCGAGGCGTGCGCGTAGAGCCGCTCACCGTTGGAGAGCAGAAAGTTGAATTCCCCGTGCGCGGCGATTTTCCCCACCACCTCGCGCAGCGTGGCGAAGAGCGCCGCGGGTGCCGGTGGTCCATCGGGAAAACGCCGTGCCAAGGTATCGAGCAGGTGGCAGAAGGCCCGTTCCGAATCGGTATCCCCCACGGGCAGGAAACGGCCGCTCAAAGGAGGCGCATAGTCGAGGAGATTGCCGTTGTGCGCAAAGACCCAATAGCGTCCCCACAGCTCGCGCACGAAAGGGTGCGTGTTCTCCAGCCGCACCACCCCTTGCGTGGCCTTGCGGATGTGGGCGATCACGTTGAGCGAACGGATGGGGTAGTGGCGCACGAGCTCGGCGATCGGCGAATCTGCGCTCGGCTGTGGATCGAGGAAGACGCGCACGCCGCGGCCCTCGAAAAAAGCGATCCCCCAGCCGTCGCGATGGTGGTCGGTGCGTCCGCCCCGCGCGCGGAAGCCGGTGAAGGAAAAGCAGATATCGGTGGGAACGTTGCAGTTCATGCCAAGCAGCTGGCACATAGACAGACCTCACGAGGACGACGTGGTAACGACGGAAGACAGTCTAACGCAACCGGACTTTTGCTTGACCATGACTCCACCTCTCGTTATAATTTCATGTTCTTCCATACTCTTTTTTTCGGAGCAGCGCCATGTACGCGGTCATAAAAACCGGCGGCAAGCAGTATCGCGTCACCGTCGGCGAAAAGATCAAAGTAGAACAGATACCTGCTGAAGTGGGCGCCGAAATTTCCCTGGACCAGGTCCTGATGGCCGGTGAAGGTGATTCGGTGAAAATCGGCACGCCCGTGCTCGAAGGTGCGCGCGTGAAGGCCACGGTCGTCGCCCACGGCCGGCACCCCAAAGTGCGCATCTTCAAGATGCGTCGCCGCAAGCACTACCAAAAGCACCAAGGCCACCGGCAGAATTACACCGAATTGCACATTCAGGCGATCGAAGCCTGATCCCCTTGCGCGAGGACAACGACCATGGCACACAAAAAAGCGGGCGGCAGTTCCCGTAACGGCCGCGATTCCGAATCGAAACGGCTCGGCGTGAAGCGCTACGGCGGCCAATTCGTGATCGCCGGCAACATCATCGTGCGTCAGCGCGGCACCCAGTTCCACGCCGGCGACAACGTCGGCGTCGGGCGCGACTACACGCTCTTCGCCCTGAAAGACGGTATCGTCGAATTCACCGTCAAAGGCCCGAAGCAGCGCCGCTACGTCACCATCCGGCCGCTCGAAGCCTGATTCACTGCGCCGCCACCGCGGCCCGAAAGTTCGTGATTGTGCGGAAAGCCTCGTCCGGCGCACCGGGTGAGGCTTTCCCTCTTTGGAAGACCCATGAAATTCATCGACGAAGTCCGCATCGAAGTCATTGCCGGCAAGGGAGGCGACGGCTGTGCCTCGTTTCGCCGGGAAAAGTTCATCCCCAAGGGCGGGCCCGACGGCGGTGACGGCGGACGCGGCGGCAGCATCTGGTTCGAGGCCGACGAGAATCTCAACACCCTCATCGACTACCGCTACACTCGGCTCTTTCGCGCCAAGCGGGGCGAAAACGGTCGCGGCAGCGACTGCTACGGCGCCTCCGGCGAGGACATGACGCTGCGCGTGCCGGTCGGCACCCTGATCTTCGACGACGAGACCGGCGAGCTCCTCGCCGACCTCGCCCGGCCGGGCGAGCGGGCGCTCATCGCCAAAGGCGGCCGCGGCGGGCTGGGCAACCTCCATTTCAAGTCGAGCACCAATCGCGCCCCGCGCCAGCGCACCCTCGGCGAGCCGGGCGAACACCGCCTGCTGCGCCTCGAACTGCGCGTGCTCGCCGACGTGGGGCTGCTGGGGCTGCCCAACGCGGGCAAATCCACGTTCATCCGCGCCGTCTCCGCCGCGAAGCCCAAAGTGGCCGACTATCCTTTCACCACGCTCCACCCCAACCTCGGCGTGGTCCGCACCGACGTCAACCACAGTTTCGTCATCGCCGACATCCCCGGCCTGATCGAAGGGGCGAGCGAAGGCGCCGGACTCGGTCACCGATTCCTGCGTCACCTGCAGCGCACGCGCCTGCTGCTGCATCTCATCGACCTCGCCCCCCTCGACCCGGAGGCCGACCCGGTGCACGATGCGCACGCGCTCGTCGAAGAGCTGCGCCGCTACGACGAGGCGCTCGCAGCCAAACCCCGCTGGCTCGTGCTCAACAAGATCGACCTGATCCCGGAAGACGAACGCGAGGCCCGCATCGCCGCGTTTCTCGACGCCTACGGCCCTGCGCCGCGCCACTTCGCCATCAGCGCGGCCACCGGTGAAGGCTGCCAGGCGCTCGTCTATGCGGTCCAAGAAACGCTCGATGCGATGAAAGCCGAAACGCCCGCGCTCCAGGGTCCGGAAGACGCCCTGGACGACCTCGACGAGGCCGAGCATGACGAATCCTGACCGCCGCGCAGCGCTCGCCGCCGCCAAGCTGCTCGTCGTCAAGGTCGGCAGCGCCCTCGTCACCGCCGACGGCCGTGGTCTGGATCACGAGGCGATTCGCGGCTGGGCGGCCCAGATCGCCCGCCTCTTCGACGAAGGACGGCGCGTGTGCCTCGTCTCCTCGGGAGCGATCGCCGCCGGCATGCAGCGCCTGGGCTGGACGCAGCGCCCCAAAGAGACGGCGCTGCTGCAAGCGGCCGCCGCCGTCGGCCAAGCGGCATTGGTCGATACCTACGAGTACGCCTTCCATCCCTACGGTCGCCATACGGCCCAAATTCTCCTTACGCACGCCGATCTCGCCGATCGCACGCGCTATCTCAACGCCCGCAGTACCCTCAAAACCCTGCTCGATCTGGGCGTGGTGCCCATCATCAACGAGAACGACACCATCGTCACCGACGAGATCAAGTTCGGCGACAACGACACGCTCGGGGCCTTGGTGACCAACCTCATCGACGCCGACGCCCTCTTCATCCTCACCGACCAGCAAGGGCTTTACACCGCCGATCCGCGCGTCCACCCCGAAGCCGAACTCGTGCGCGAGGGCAACGCCGAAGATCCGCGCTACGCCGCCATGGCCGGCGGTGCCGGCTCCGCGATCGCCAAGGGCGGCATGATCACCAAGATCCGCGCCGCCGCCCGTGCCGCCAAGAGCGGGGCGCACACCGTCATCGCCTCCGGGCGCGAGCCCGAAGTGATCGTGCGCTTGGCCCACGGCGAGGCGCTGGGTACGCTCCTCTACGCCGAACGCAGTCGACTCGCTGCCCGTAAGCAGTGGCTCGCCGATCATCTCAAGCTCGCCGGCACGCTGCACGTCGACGCCGGCGCCGCCCGGGCGCTACGCCAAGGCAAGAGCCTGCTGCCAGTGGGCGTGACCCGGGTAGAAGGAGAATTCGTGCGCGGCGCCGTCGTCGCCTGCCTCGACCCCGAAGGGCATGAGATTGGCCGCGGTCTCATCAACTACGACGCCGCCGAAGCCCGCGCCATTATCGGCCTGCCCTCGCGCCGGATCGCCGAGCGGCTGGGTTATATGGCCGAGCCCGAGCTCATCCACCGCGACAACTTCGTGCTCACCGGCTGATTCATCGCAGCAGGCTCAGAATCCCCCCCAGCGTGAGCGCCGAACCGAGCGTGGTGAGCGAGATGAGGCGCGCCACCGCCGGCGCATCTCCCCCGAGGCGGCTCGCCAAGATATAGGCCGAGCTGGCCGAAGGAAGTGCCGCGAAAAGAATCAGCATCTCGCGCGCCAAGCCCTCGATCCCCCACCACGTGGCGATGCCCCAGGCGATTGCCGGCAAGGCCAGCAGCTTGATCGCCACGATACCCCAGGATGCGGGCCGCAAGAGCGAACGATCGATCCGCAACGCAGCTCCTACGCCGATCAGCCCCATCGCCACTGCCGCCGCCCCCAAGCGCCCGAGCAGGGTATCCATGGCCGCCGGCAAGGAAAACCCGGCGAAATGATAGGCCGCCCCGGCCAGGGTGGCCAACACCAGCGGATTCGTCCCCAACGTGCGCAGCGTGACGCGCACGCCGCCGCGGCTCATCGACCCCACTGCCAAGACGTTTACCAGCGGCACCATCGTGCCGCACACCGCGCCCATGAGCGCGGAGCCGCTCGCCCCGGCCAACTGCCCGGCGAGCGCCATGCCGATGTAGGTATTGAATCGGTAAGCGCACTGGATCTGCGACGCCGCGCGCACCGGATTGGGATCGATTGCACGTCGAAGCATCCAACCCAGCGCAAAGCCGGCCAGCACCGTCACTGCGGCCGCGCCGAGCAAGGCCAGCGCCCCCGCGCCCAATGCCGGCGCGTTCGCCAGCGAGCGAAAGAGCATCGCGGGGAAGAGCACGTAATACACCAACCGTTCCACACCGCTCCAGAATTCCGGCTGCACCATCACCCAGCGCGCCAGGATCGCTCCCAACACGATCAAGGTGAAATCCGGCAAAACGAGCAAGAACCCATCCACCGTCATGCATCCTCCGTCGACCAAACCCGTCATTGTACGGACTCTCGCCCCCGGGGCACGACATGCTCGGATGAATCCGTACCGGGCGATTTTGACCTCTGCCCCTTGAATTACCCCTCATCCACCCCCATAATGACTCCACGATCACGAATCGGCGGAGCATGAGGTTATGACCGAAGGAACCAAACCCAAGCACGACACCCCTGAGGGCGGGGAACAAACCCCTCGGGAGCATCCCACCACGCCCGAACCCCAAGCGGATGCCGAAGTGATGCCCAGCCTCGAAGAGATGCTGCGCATCGCCGAGCAGAAGGCCGCCGAACACCACGACGCCTGGCTGCGGGCCAAGGCCGAAGCGGAAAACGTCCGCCGCCGCGCCCAGGAAGAAATCGCCAAGGCGAGCAAGTTCGCCAGCGAGCGCTTTGCCGCCTCCATGCTGCCGGTCAAGGACAGCCTCGAGGCCGCGCTCGGCACGCCCAACCAGACGCTGGAAACCCTGCGCCAGGGCGTGGAGCTCACCCTGCGCCAGCTCGAGAATGCCTTCGAGAGCGCCAACGTGCGCCAGATCGATCCGCAGGGCGAAAAATTCGACCCCCACCTGCATCAGGCGGTGGGCATGCTCGAGAGCGACGCCGAACCCAACACCGTCGTGCAGGTGCTGCAGAAAGGCTACCTGCTGCACGACCGGGTCCTGCGGCCGGCGCTCGTCATGGTCGCCAAGCCCAAGTCCGAAGCGGCAAGCGCCGAAGGCGGCGACGGCAACGCCTCCTCTTGAAAAACCGCCGCCTCACCGCCATCTGAACACCAACCGCATTCAAACGAGAGGAACGCAATCATGGGAAAAATCATCGGTATCGACCTCGGCACCACCAATAGCTGCGTGGCCGTGATGGAAAACGGCAAGCCGAAGGTGATCGAGAACTCCGAGGGCGCTCGCACCACGCCCTCGGTGGTCGCCTATCTCGAAGACGGCGAAATCCTGGTGGGTGCCCCGGCCAAACGCCAGGCCATCACCAACGCCGCCAACACCATCTACGCCGTCAAGCGCCTCATCGGCCGCAAGTTCGACGACCCGGAAGTGCAGAAGGACATCAAACTGATGCCCTACAAGATCGTGCGCGCCGACAATGGCGACGCCTGGGTCGAAGTGCGCGGCAAGAAGATCTCGCCGCAGCAGGTCTCGGCCGAAATCCTGCGTAAGATGAAGAAGACCGCCGAAGACTACCTCGGCGAGGAAGTGACCGAAGCGGTCATCACGGTGCCCGCCTACTTCAACGACGCCCAACGCCAGGCCACCAAGGACGCCGGCCGCATCGCCGGGCTCGACGTCAAGCGCATCATCAACGAACCCACCGCCGCGGCGCTCGCCTACGGCATGGACAAGAAGCCGGGCGACTCCAAGATCGCCGTCTATGACCTCGGCGGCGGTACCTTCGACATCTCCATCATCGAGATCGCCGAAGTCGACGGCGAGCACCAGTTCGAAGTACTCTCCACCAACGGCGACACCTTCCTCGGCGGCGAAGACTTCGACAACCGGCTGATGGACTACATCGTCGACGAGTTCAAGAAAGAACAGGGCGTCGACCTCAAGAAAGACCCGCTGGCCATGCAGCGGCTCAAGGAAGCCGCCGAGAAGGCTAAGATCGAGCTCTCCTCGAGCCAGCAGACCGAGGTAAACCTCCCCTACATCACGGCCGATGCGAGCGGCCCCAAACACCTCGCCATGAAGATCACCCGGGCGAAGTTCGAAGCGCTCGTCGACGATCTCATCGAGAAGACGCTCGAACCCTGCCGCATCGCCCTCAAGGACGCCGGGCTCAAGGTCTCGGACATCGACGACGTCATCCTCGTCGGTGGCCAGACTCGCATGCCCAAGGTGCAACAAAAGGTCAAGGAATTCTTCGGCAAGGAACCGCGGCGCGACGTCAACCCCGACGAAGCCGTCGCCATCGGCGCCGCCATCCAAGCCGGCGTTCTGCAAGGCGAAGTCAAGGACGTGCTACTGCTGGACGTCACGCCGCTGTCGCTGGGCATCGAGACGCTCGGCGGGGTGATGACCAAGCTCATCCCGAAGAACACCACCATCCCCACCAAGGCGACGCAGATCTTCTCCACGGCCGAGGACAATCAAACGGCCGTCACCATCCGCGTCTTCCAAGGCGAGCGTGAACTCGCGCGCGACAACAAGCTGCTCGGGGAATTCAACCTCGAGGGGATTCCACCCGCGCCGCGCGGCGTGCCGCAGATCGAGGTCACCTTCGACATCGACGCCAACGGCATCCTGCACGTGTCGGCCCGCGACAAGGCCACCGGCAAGGAGAACAAGATCACCATCAAGGCGAACTCCGGTCTCACCGAAGAGCAGATCCAGCAGATGATCCGCGACGCCGAAGCGCACGCAGAGGAAGACCGCCGCATGCGCGAGCTGATCGAGGCGCGCAACCAGTGCGATGCACTCATCCACTCGGTGCGCAAGAGCCTCGAAGAGCTCGGCGACAAGGTGAAAGCCGACGACAAGGAAAAAATCGAAGCGGCCATCAAGGAAGCCGAAGAAGCGATGAAATCCGACGACAAGGGTAAAATCGAGGCCGCGATGCGCAAGCTCGGGCAGGCGAGCGCCGAGATGTCCCAGCATCTCTATGGTGCTGGTGAAGCAGGTGCTGCGCCCGGTGGTGCGGGAACGTCCGCGGGACAACGCGCCGGCGACAGCGACGTGGTCGACGCCGAGTTCACCGAGGTCAAGGACGACAAGAAACACTGATCGGCCCTGCCCCGCACCCTGAAAGCCGAGCCCGCGCCGGACACTCCCGGCCCGGGCTCGGCTGCGTCATGACCCCACACTGGCGAGACGATGACACAAAAAGATTATTACGCGATCCTCGAAGTGAGCCGCGAAGCGACGGCGGCCGAGATCAAAAAAGCCTACCGGCGTCTGGCGATGAAATACCACCCGGACCGCAATCCGGGCGACAAGGCGGCCGAAGAGAAATTCAAGGAAATCCAGCGCGCCTACGACGTGCTGAGCGACGAGCAAAAGCGCGCCGCCTACGATCGCTACGGGCATGCCGGCGTAGATGGAGCCGCGGCCGGCGCCGGGGCAGCCGGGTTCGACGACTTCGCCGAAGCCTTCTCCGACATCTTCGGCGATCTCTTCGGCGGTAGCCGGCGCGGCCGCTCCCAGGTCTATCGCGGCGCCGATCTGCGCTACCAGCTCGAGATCTCGCTCGAAGAGGCCGCGCACGGCACCACCAAGACCATCCGCATTCCCACGGCCGAGACCTGCGACACCTGCCACGGCACCGGCGCGCGCCCCGGTACGCAGCCGCGGGTGTGCCCCACCTGCGGCGGCATCGGCCAAGTGCGCATGCAGCAGGGATTCTTCTCCATCCAGCAGACCTGCCCCGAATGCCATGGCAGCGGCAGTATCGTCGCCGACCCCTGCCCGGACTGCGGCGGCGCGGGGCGGGTGCGGCGCACGCGCACGCTGGAAGTGAAGATCCCGGCCGGCATCGACACCGGCATGCGCCTGCGCCAGAGCGGCTACGGCGAGGCGGGCATCAACGGCGGTCCGCCGGGCGATCTCTACGTCGAGATCCGCATCAAGCCCCACCCCATTTTCCAGCGCGATGGCGACGATCTGCACTGCGAGATGCCCATCTCCATCACCACGGCCGCGCTGGGCGGCGAGATCGACGTTCCCACGCTCGATGGCATCGCCAAGTTGCGCATTCCCCCGGGCACGCAGACGGGCAAGGTCTTCCGCCTGCGCGGCAAGGGCATCCGCAACGTGCGCAACCAGGGCGTGGGCGACCTGCTCTGCCACGTGGTGGTAGAAACGCCGGTCAATCTCACCGAGCGGCAGAAAGAGCTCTTGCGCGAATTCGAAGAGATCGCTCATGAAAACGCCGAGCGCAACAACCCGCGCAGCAAATCCTGGTTCGACCGCATGCGCGAATTCTTCACCGGTGAAGCACAATGAACGCGGAGCACACGAAAAAATCCTGCAACCGGCCACGGAACACGGCGTGCGCGGTGTAAAAAGTGCGATCCACCACATCGACGGCACGTGCATTCGGAAAACGGAAAACGCCGTCATGCACCCGCGCGCCAGACCGTACGCATCGTCTTACCCTAGCCCAGGAACCCGTCCATGCCCCGACCGACCTCTGCCCTGAACCGAGTACGCCGTGCCCTGCTCGCGGCGCTTCTCGCCTGCACCTTCCCCACCCTTTCCTTTGCCCAAGGAGCCCAAGCCGTGCAAGTCAAACTCGCCACCAACCGCGGTGACATCGTGCTCGAACTCGATCCCATCAAAGCCCCCAAGACGGTGGAAAATTTTCTTGCCTACGTCGAGAGCGGTCACTACGACGACACCATTTTTCATCGCGTCATCGACGGATTCATGATCCAGGGCGGCGGGCTCACCGCCGACATGAAGCAGAAACCGACGCGTGCGCCGATTCCCAACGAAGCCGACAACGGCCTCAAGAATCTACGCGGCACCGTCGCCATGGCGCGCACCCAGGACCCCCATTCGGCCACGGCCCAGTTCTTCATCAACGTCGCCGACAACGACTTCCTCGATCATCGCGCCCCCACGACCCAGGGTTGGGGTTACTGCGTCTTCGGCAAGGTCGTGCAGGGCATGGAGGTGGTCGACGCCATCAAGTCGGTGAAGACCGGCGCCGTCGGTCCTTATCGAGACGTACCGCTCGAACCGGTGGTGATCGAGCACGCCGAGGTGCTGCGATGACGGCGCTGCCGACATTCGAGGCGCCGCGCCTGCGCCTGCCGCGCGCCACGTTCGTCTCCGACCTGCACCTCGACATCGATCGCGACACGCCGCGCCTGCACGCTTTCTGCGAATGGCTCACCCGGCGCCCGGCGGAAGAACCCGTCTTCCTCCTGGGCGACATCTTCGAATTCTGGATCGGCGACGACTGGACGCACCCGGTGATGGAATCCCTCGTCGCCGCCTGCGCCGCGGCCCGCGCACGCGGCGTCTCATTCCACTTCCTTACCGGCAACCGCGATTTCCTCGTGGGCGAGACCTTTGCCGCGCGCGCCGGCTGGGCGATGCTGCCCGATCCGGTGGCGGTGGAGATCGCCGGGCGAGCCTTCGTGCTCACCCACGGCGACCTCCTATGCACCGACGATCACGCCTATCAAGCCTGGCGTGCCCAGGCGCGGCAGCCGGCCGCCCAAGCCGCTTTCCTCGCCCAGCCGCTGCCGGCGCGCATCGCCTTCGCCCAGCGCTCGCGCGAACAGAGCCGTGCCTACCAGGGCGCGCTGGAATCGCCGATCGACGTCAATGAGGGCGAGGTGCGCCGTTGGCTCGAAACCTACCCTTCAGCGGTGTTGCTCCACGGTCACACCCACCGCTGCGCCGTGCATCGTTACTCGATCGCAGACGAGCAGCGCGAGCGCTGGGTGCTGCCCGAATGGCACGACACCGCCCGCTGGCTGGAGATAGTCCCCGAAGGCGCCACTTGGCACGGCGTGACACCGGCCAGGGTCGAGCACCGTTGAGGATGCCATGCCGACGATCAGCCTCTTTTACGGCATCCTCATCAACATGTACTTTTTCGACGACGAGCGGCACAAACTTCCCCACATTCACGCAAAATATCAGGGAATGGAAGCCGCTTTCTCCATCCTCGACGGCTCATTGTTGAGCGGGGATTTCCCGGCAACGAAAGCCCGGCTCGTCCAAGCATGGATCGAAATCCATCGAGAGGATCTCTTGGCCGATTGGGAACTCGCCATCAACGGCCAAGCGCTTTTTCCCATCGACCCCTTGCGTTGAGGATCTGCCATGGAATCGGTCGTCCGCGTCATCCCGCACGAGAACTTCACGCTCGAGCTCTGGTTCGACGACGGAAGTCATCGCCTCTTCGATGCCCGCCCCTATCTCGAACGTGGCATTTTTACCCGCCTGAAACGGTGGGACGAATTTCGGCTGGCCCACGTGGGGCTCGGCACCGTCTGCTGGCCTGGAGGACTGGACATCGCCCCGGAGACGCTCTACGACAAATCGGTGCCGCTCGCATCCGGGGAACCTCTGAATCTCGCCACCGGCTGAATCCTACCCCCCGATCGCGTCCAACCCGCGCGCGAGGTCGGCTTTCAGGTCTTCGACCTCTTCCAGGCCGACCGAGACGCGCAGCAGGTCTTCGCCCACGCCCATCGCCTGCCGCACTTCCGGGGCCAGCCGCCCGTGCGTGGTGCTCGCCGGGTGCGTGATGGTGGATTTGACGTCGCCGAGGTTGCCGGTGATGGAGAATATCCGGGTGGAATCGATCACGCGCCAGGCCTCGCTGCGTCCGCCTCGCACGCGAAAACTCACCACACCGCCCCCCAGTTTCTGCTGGCGCCGCGCGAGCGCGTACTGCGGGTGGGATTCGAGCCAGGGATAGCGCACCTGCACCACGTTCGGATGCCCCTCGAGCCAGCGCGCGAGCGCGAGCGCCGCCTCACTCTGCGCCCGCACCCGCAGCGGCAGCGTTTCCAGGCTCTTCACCAGCACCCAGGCGTTGAAGGGCGAAAGGCTGGGCCCTGCCGTGCGCAGGAAGCGGTAGACCGAATCGACGAGCGAGCGGCTGCCGAGCACTGCCCCACCGAGCACCCGGCCCTGACCATCGAGGTATTTGGTGGCCGAATGGATGACCAGATCCGCCCCCAGGGCGAGCGGCTGCTGTCCGATGGGCGTGCAAAAGGTGTTATCGACCGCGAGCAAGGCACCGACCCGGTGTGCCCGTTCGGCAAGCGAGGCCAAATCGACGAGCTCCATGAGCGGGTTGCTGGGCGTCTCGCAGAAGACGAGCCGGGTGCGCGGGGTGAGCGCCGCCTCCAGCGCCGCGGCATCGCCCAGATCGACGAAGCGCGTGGTGATGCCGAAGCGCGGCAGGATCGCCGAGAAGAGCTGGTGCGTGGCGCCGAAGAGCCCCTGGCCGGCCACGATCTCCTCGCCCTGGGAGACGAAAGTCATGGCCGCGCACAGGATCGCCGCCATGCCCGAGGCGGCGGCGATGCAGGATTCGGCCCCTTCGAGACTCGCGAGCCGCTCCTGGAACATGCTCACCGTCGGGTTGGTAAAGCGGCTATAGGTATAGCCCTCTTCCTGCTCGAGGAAGCGCGCCGCCGCTTGCGCTGCGTCGGCGAAAACGAAACTCGAAGTGAGATAGAGCCCTTCGGCATGCTCGCCGAATTGGCTACGCAGCACGCCATCGCGCACCGCGCGCGTGCCCAGGCCCTTGTCGTCGTTCATGACCGTCCTTTCATGCGTCCTGGTCGAGGGGCAGGTTGAGATCGAGCTGGGCCGCTCCCTCGCTGTCTTCGCGCTCGGACAGAGCAGCCGGTGCGTCGCCGCGCCGTTCGATCCGTTCGAGGTATTCGGGCGTGACGTCGCCCGTGATGTAGCGGCCGTCGAAGCAGGAAGACTCGAAACGCCGGATCGCCGGATTGACGCTTTGGATGGCGCGTTTGAGGTCTTCGAGTTCCTGATAGAGCAGCCCGTCGGCGCCGATCTGGCGGCGGACTTCTTCCTCGTCGCAGTAGGCGGCGATGAGCTCGCGGCGGCTCGGCATGTCGATCCCGTAGACGTTGGCGTAGCGCACGGGCGGAGCCGCCGAAGCGAGAAAGACTTCCACGGCACCGGCGTCGCGCGCCATCTGGATGATCTCGCGACTGGTGGTACCCCGCACGATGGAGTCGTCGACGAGCAACACGCGCTTACCGCGGAATTCCTGATGCACGGCGTTGAGCTTCTTGCGCACGGAATTCTTGCGCACCGTCTGCCCCGGCATGATGAAGGTGCGGCCGATGTAGCGGTTCTTGACGAACCCCTCGCGGTAGGGCAGCCCCAGGCGAGTAGCCATCTCCAACGCCGCCGGACGGCTGGAATCGGGAATGGGGATCACCACGTCGATGCGCGTGTGCGGAAAGCGGGTGCGGAAACGCTCGGCGAGGTATTCGCCCATCTTCACGCGCGCCTCATAGACCGACACCCCGTCGATCACCGAATCGGGGCGGGCCAGATAGACGAATTCGAAGAGACAGGGCGCGAGCAACGGGTCATCGGCGCACTGGCGCGCGCGCATCGTGCCGTCGATGCCGAAGAGGATCGCCTCGCCCGGCGCGACGTCGCGCACCAGCCGAAACCCCAGCGTATCGAGCGCGACCGACTCGGAAGCCACGAGCCACTCCGTCCCTGAAGGCGTGTCGTTGCGGCCGAAGACGAGCGGACGGATGCCGTAGGGGTCACGAAAGGCGAGCAGACCATAGCCCGCGATCATCACCACCACCGCATAGGCGCCGCGGCAGCGCCGATGCACCCCCCGCACCGCCGCGAATACCGCCTCGTCGTCGGGGCGCGCCCCCTTGGAGGCGGCCGCGAGCTCGTGGGCGAAGACGTTGAGCAGAATCTCGGAGTCGGAATTGGTGTTGATGTGACGCAAGTCGGTCTCGAAGATCTCTCGCTTGAGCGCCTCGCCGTTGGTGAGGTTGCCGTTGTGCGCGAGCAGCAGACCAAAAGGCGAATTGACGTAGAAGGGCTGCGCTTCGGCCGGATTGCAGGCATCGCCCGCCGTGGGGTAGCGCACGTGGCCGATACCCCAGTTGCCCACGAGACTGCGCATGTTGCGCGTGCGAAAGACGTCGCGCACCAGTCCCGGCCCCTTGTGCATGTAGAAGCGATCGTCACTGCCGGTGGCGATGCCCGCCGCATCCTGCCCCCGGTGCTGCAGCACCATCAATCCATCATACAGGAGCTGGTTGACCGGCTGATGGGCAACCACCCCGAGGATTCCGCACATTCAAATGATCTCCCTAGGCAAAGGCAATTTCTCGATCAAGCCTCGCGGCAACCACGGCTCCAGGCGTTGCAAGGCTGCGACGATCCACGGCGCGGTGCTCGATTGTCGCCACCACGGGGCTTCCTGGACGCCGACCGCCAGCAGCGCCGCCGTACACAACAACACCACCGCCACACCTCGCACCACCCCGAAAACCGCACCGAACACGCGGTCTATCCCCCCTAGGCCGACGGCACGCAACAGTTCGCGCAGGGCGTAGCGCATTAGTGCCGCCAGCATGAACACGGCGAGAAAGATCGTGGCAAAGCCCAAGACGCGCTGCAACAAAGGATCACTGAACCAGCGCGCATAGAACACCTGACCGATCGGCCAACAGAACACCCACCCCAAGACGATCGCCACGACCCATGCCATCACCGACAGCAGCTCGGAGACGCCGCCACGCCAAGCGCCCACGAGCAGTGAAATACCGATCACTGCGACTACCGCGTAATCGAAACCGTTCATGGCGAGGCGACGTACACCACGCGAGGGCTCAAGTGTTGCTGCTCGGCGATCGCCTTGGCAGAATGGGCTTTGGATTCGTGCACGAAAGGACCGATGCGCACGCGATACCAGCCATCGGCGCCGTTTTCGACGAAGGCTTCGAGCCCGGCAGCGCGCAGCTGCCCGGCCACCTGCTTCGCCTTGCTTCCATCGCGAAAAGCACCCGCCTGCACCACCCAATACCCAGGCAGCTTTTGTCCTGGTTTCAATACGCCCTCCAAGGCGGCGAGTGCACGCGCCTTTTCCTGCAAGGTATCGGATTTGACGGTCGGCACCGGACTGGATTCGGTCACCGGCTTGGGCGGCTCGGGCGGCGCAGTGGATCGAAGTGGCGCCCCCTCCGTTTGCGGGAGCGCAGGAGCGGATGTCGTCTGCTGCGACAGAGGATCTCGGGCGGAAGGAGGTTCTTGCCCGATCGGAGGCGTTGGCAGCGGGATGGACACCTCGGCGCGCTCGACTTCCGGCAGCCGAGAGGATTCGGAAACACGTTCCGATATCGCATCGGGACTAGCCTCGGGCGGCGGCAAAGAATCGGGCGCTTGCTCGCGGGAAGGAATCCGTACCTCGACCGGATCCCTCGGTCCTCGAGGCTCCTGTTCCATCACCAGAGGCAGCGTGATGAGCGCAGCCAACAGCAGGACGATCGCGCCGACGAAACGCCGCCGTATCCTGCGCAACCGCTCGAGAGTTTCTTCCTGGGTAGTCACCGTGCTTCCGTGTCCTGGACGCGCAGCGCACGCAGCGCATCGGCCACCGTGAGGAAAGAGCCGAACACGACGATTCTATCATCGTCCTTGGCCTGTGCCTTAGCCGCAGCAAGCGCCTCGGCCACCGAGGCGAAGGTTTCCCGAGACGCCTTACCCGCGGACTTCAACCTCGCGGCGAGCGCTTCGGCCGTCAGCGCACGCGGTCCTTGCAGGCCGGCAGCAAACCACGCATCGACCCGGGGAGCGAGCACCCGTGCCACCCCTTCTACGTCCTTGTCGGCGAGCATGCCGACCACGGCCAAGGTGCGACGGTACCCCGGCATCGCGGCGAGGTTCTCGGCGAGCACCGCCGCGGCCTGCGGATTGTGCGCGACGTCGAGGATCACGCTCGGACGGCCCGGCAGCACCTGAAAACGCCCCGGGAGTTCCACCGTCATCAAACCCTCGCGCACCGCCTGCATCGCCAGCGGCAGACGATCGCGCACACAGGTGAGCGCCATCAGGGCCGCGGAGGCGTTCATCAGCTGATTGACTCCGCGTAGCGCCGGATAGGGCAGACCACCGCGGTTACCCGCCGCGCTCGACCACCAGCGCCACTGCTGGCGGTCGCCATCGTAGCCGAAGTCCACGCCGAGGCGGTAGAGCTCGGCACCGAGCGCGGCGGCCGTCTCCAGCACCGAGCGCGGCGGCACCGGATCGGCGACGATGGCCGGCCGGCCGGGGCGGAAGATACCGGCTTTTTCGCGCCCGATCGCCTCCCGGTCCGGCCCGAGCCAGGCTTGATGGTCGAGCGCCACGCCGGTGAGGATCGCGGCATCCGCATCGAACACGTTGGTCGCGTCCAGCCGCCCGCCCATGCCGACTTCCAGGATGATCGCATCGAGCGGTTCGCGGCAGAAGGCCACCCAGGCCGCCAGCGTGCCGTGCTCGAAATAGGTGAGCGGCACGTCACCGCGCGCCGCCTCTACCGCTTCGAAGGCGGCAAGCAGGGCTTCGTCGCCGATCGGCTGGCCGTCGAGGCTCACGCGCTCGTTGTAGCGCAAGAGGTGGGGTGAGGTGTAGCAGCCCACCCGATAACCGCCGGCGCGCAGCATGGCTTCGAGCAACGCGCAGGTCGACCCTTTGCCGTTGGTACCGGTCACCGTGATGACCACTGCATTGGAGGTAAACAGCAGGCGCTCGCGCACCGCCCGCACCCGCTCGAGCCCCAGGGCGATCACGTGGCTCGCCGCGCGCGCTTCGAGCTGCTCCAGCCAGCGATCCAGGGCGGAGGTCTGCGTCATGCCACCTCGTGCGGGCGCAGCCCCAGCAGGGAGAAGGTGCGCGCGAGCCACGGCCGCAGCCGACGCCGGTCGACGATGGCATCCAATGCGCCTTTCTCCAGCAAAAACTCGGCGCGTTGAAACCCTTCCGGCAACGTTTGACGCACCGTCTGCTCGATGACACGCGGCCCGGCAAAACCGATGAGCGCTCCCGGTTCGGCCACGACCACGTCCCCCATGAAGGCGAAACTGGCCGACACGCCCCCCATCGTCGGGTCGGTGAGCACCGAGACGAAGGGCAGCCGCGCCTGGGCGAGCTGCGTGAGCGCGGCATTGGTCTTGGCCATCTGCATGAGCGACAGTACCCCTTCCTGCATGCGGGCGCCGCCGCTCGCCGCGATGCACACGAATCCGCAGCGATGTTCGATGGCGTGGCGTACCCCACGCACGAAGCGCTCACCCACGACCGAACCCATGGAGCCGCCCATGAATTCGAACTCGAAACAGGCAGCCACCACCGGCAGGGTCTCGAGACGCCCGGCGAGCACGATGAGCGCCTCGCTCTCGCCCGTGGCCTTGGTCGCTTCCTTGAGTCGGTCGGTGTAGCGTTTGCTGTCCTTGAATTTCAACGCATCCACCGGCCGTACTTCAGCGCCGATTTCCACTCGCCCTTCGGAGTCGAGCAGCGCCTCGAGCCGGGCACGGGCGCGGATGCGATGGTGATGGCCGCATTTGGGACAGACGCGCAACTCGCGCTCGAGGTCGGCGGCATAGAGCACCTCGTCACAGGCTTCGCACTTGGTCCACAACCCCTCGGGGACGTTGTGGCGCGCGCCGCTCACTTCACGCCGGATACGCGGCGGCAGGATCTTGTCGAGCCAGCTCATCGAGTCACCCCTTCATCGAGCGCCCGACGGATCGGGCGCAGAAATTCTTCCACCCGGCGGCACGCCTCGTCGGCATCCGATGCGCCTTCCAGGGTTTCGAGCAGCCGGCTGCCGATGACCACGGCGTCGGCCACGGCGCCGATCTCGGCGGCCGTTTGGGCATCCCGGATGCCGAA
The DNA here is from genome assembly GCF_012911495.1 of Tepidiphilus baoligensis. Lineage (NCBI taxonomy): Bacteria > Pseudomonadati > Pseudomonadota > Hydrogenophilia > Hydrogenophilales > Hydrogenophilaceae > Tepidiphilus > Tepidiphilus baoligensis. Next base: position 301,953 of record NZ_JAAAUB010000001.1, on the reverse strand, counting down.
GCCCACGGCGATGGGCAAGCCCGTGCGTTCGCGCAAACCGGGAATGCGCGCGAGCACCGACGCGACGTCGAGTGAGCCCGCCCCCGTCACGCCGGTGAGCGAGACGTAATAGACGTAGCCGCCGCCGAGCCGCGCCACCTCGTCGGCCCGCTCCGGCTTCGAGGTCGGCGCGAGCAGAAAGATCGGGTGCAGCCCCGCTTCGCGCAGCCGCGCGGCGAACGGTTCGGCCTCCTGCGGCGGATAATCGACGGTGAGCACGCCGTCGACGCCGGCTTCGCGCGCCGCCTCCACGAAACGCACTTCGCCCATCGCCTCGATCGGATTGGCGTAGCCCATCAGCACCACGGGCGTATCGGCATCAGTGCGGCGAAAGTCGCGCACCAAGTCGAGCACCCGAGCGAGCGTCATACCCTGCGCCAAGGCCCGTTCGCTCGCACGCTGGATGGTCGGCCCATCGGCCATGGGATCGGAGAAAGGGATCCCAAGTTCGATCAGGTCGGCGCCGGCGCGCACCAACGCCGGCAAGAGCGCCCGCGTTGTTTCGACCGAGGGAAAACCCGCCGTCACGAAAGGGATGAGCGCCTTGCGCCCCTGCTCGCGCAGGCGGGCGAAGGTACGATCGATACGGTTCATGGGACGCTCCTCGTTCACCAGCGAATGCCCGAGCGTTCGGCCACGGTGTGCATGTCCTTGTCGCCACGCCCCGAGAGGTTGACGAGCAGCACCGTCTCGCGCGGCAGGCTCGGCGCGAGCTTGGCCGCGTAGGCGAGCGCGTGCGAGGATTCGAGCGCGGGGATGATGCCCTCGTAACGGCACAGCGCGTGGAAGGCCGCCAGCGCCTCGTCGTCGGTCACGGCCACGTACTCGGCGCGCCCCAGATCCTTGAGGAGCGCATGCTCCGGCCCCACGCCGGGATAGTCCAGACCGGCGGAGATGGAATGCGTCTCGCGGATCTGGCCGTGCTCGTCCTGCAGCAGGTAGGTGCGATTGCCGTGCAGCACGCCGGGACGACCGGCCACGAGCGTGGCCGCGTGCCGCCCCGTTTCGACCCCCTCACCGGCCGCCTCCACCCCGATCAGACGCACCGATTCGTGCTCCAGATAGGGGTAGAAGATCCCGATGGCGTTGGAACCCCCGCCGACACAAGCGATCACGTAGTCGGGCTGACGGCCGATGAGCTCGGGCATCTGCCACAGGCATTCCTTGCCGATGACGGACTGAAAGTCGCGCACCATCTCCGGATAGGGATGCGGCCCGGCCACGGTGCCGAGGATGTAGAAGGTGTCATGGACGTTGGTGACCCAGTCGCGCATGGCCTCGTTGAGGGCATCCTTGAGCGTGCGCGAACCGGAGGAGACCGGCACCACTTCGGCCCCCAGCAGCTTCATGCGATAGACGTTGGCCGCCTGCCGGTGCACGTCCTCCTCGCCCATATAGACGATGCAGCGCATGCCGTAGCGCGCCGCCACCGTAGCGGTGGCCACGCCGTGCTGCCCCGCGCCGGTCTCGGCGATCACGCGCGGTTTGCCCATGCGCCGGGCGAGCAGCGCCTGGCCGATGCAGTTGTTGATCTTGTGCGCGCCGGTGTGGTTCAGGTCCTCGCGCTTGAGGTAGATCTGAGCCCCGCCCAACGTCTCCGACCAGCGTTTGGCGTGGTAGATGGGGCTGGGCCGGCCGACGTAGTGTTTGAGCTCATCCTCGAACTCGGCACGAAAAGACGCGTCGCGCTTGGCCTCCTCATAGGCCTGGGCGAGCGCCTCGAGCGCCGGCACGAGCGTCTCGGCCACGTAGACGCCTCCGTAGGGACCGAAGTGGCCCCGGGCATCCGGGTAGTGATAATCCATCAGTGCATTCCTTGGGTCACGGCGGCGAAGAACGCCGCCATCCTCTGCGGGCATTTGATCCCTTTGGCTGCCTCGACCCCGCTCGAGACATCGACTGCCCAGGGCCGCACCCGGGCGATCGCCTCGGCCACCGTCTCGGGCGTAAGGCCCCCGGCGAGCACCACCGGGCGCGGCAGGGCGGGCGGGATCAGGCTCCAGTCGAAGGCACGGCCGCTACCGCCCCAAACGGCGGAGTCGGCATCGAACAGCAGCCCCTTCGCGTCGGGATAACATCGCGCCAATTCTAGCAGATCGAGCCCCGGGCGCACTCGCAGCGCCTTGAGATAAGGCCGGGCGAAACGCCGGCACAACTCGGGCGGCTCGTCGCCATGGAACTGCAGCAGATCGAGCGGCACACGCTCGAGCACCGATTCCACCTCGTCCGGTGCTGGATTGACGAAGAGCCCCACCGTGGTGACGAAAGGGGGCACTTCGGCGAGCAGGGCTTCGGCCTGCGTGGGCGTCACCGCTCGGGGGCTGGGCGGATAGAAGACGAAACCGAGCGCATCGGCGCCCAAGCGGCACGCCTCGCGCACGTCTTGGGGCCGCGTCAGGCCGCAGATCTTCACCCGTACGCGCCAGGGCCAGAGGGAATCTAGATTATGGGACATCCACTTCCTCGTATAGACCGAATTCGGGCCGGCGCACGATACGCTCGGGCAACCCCAACCCCGGAGGATACTCGACGCCGCAGAAATAGAGCCCGGCGGCAGCGAACGTGGGGGCGGCAAGCGCACGCTCGCGCCGTTCGAGCACTTCGCCGACCCATTCAGGCGGGAAACGCCCTTTGCCCACGTAGACGAGGGCGCCGACGAGATTGCGCACCATGTGATGCAGGAAGGCATCGGCGTGCGCATCGAAATGCAGGAAGGGACCGCGGCGCGTGATCTCGAGACGATGGAGCGTCTTCACGGGCGAGCGCGCCTGGCATTGGGCGGCACGAAAGGCCGAGAAGTCATGCGTACCGAGAAAGAGCGCCGCAGCCGCGCGCATCGGTTCGAGCGCGAGCGGCCGCATCTCCCAACCGACCCGGCCGGCGAGCGCTGCCGGGCGCACCGGCGCGTTGTAGAGTACGTAGCGGTAGTGGCGGGAAGTGGCGCGATAGCGCGCGTGAAACGCCTCGGATACGGACCAAGCCGCCCGTACGGCGACGTCTTCGGGCAAACGGGCATTCACCCCCCGCACCCAGGCAGAGGCGGGACGTTCGGCCGAAGTATCGAAATGCACCACCTGGGCAAGCGCATGAACCCCCGCATCGGTGCGGCCTGCGCAATGCAGACGGACGGGGTGAGCGGCAAGTGCAGAGACCGCCGCTTCCAGCACTCCCTGCACCGTGCGCCCACCCGCCTGCGTCTGCCAGCCGTGAAAGCCTTGCCCGGCGTATTCGACGAGCAATGCCCAGCGCATTACCTCACCTCTGCCGGCAATGGGCGGTCATGCCTTGCCTGCCTGGATCCTGTCCATGAGCTGCTGCGCCGTCGCACGTTGCGCCTCGCTACCGTCGCGTAGCACTTCTTCGAGCAGCTCGCGCGCTCCTTCGAGGTCACCCATCTCGAGATACGCCTGTGCGAGCTGAAGCCGGGTGGCATGATCTTCACCACTACCTTCTGCTGCAAACCGTTCGAGGTCGATGTCCATGACATCGGTGGGAGGACCGGACTCGGCGATTTTCTGTGCTTCCGCCGTAGCCGGAGCAGACAGGGACTCCGCTCCGTCCTCGGCCAGAGAGCGAGTGGGTTCTTCCGATTCGGGGGAGACTTCGGCCAGATCGAAGTCGATCTCGTCCAGCATTTCTTTCAGATCGCCGACCCCCGTGCTTGGCGAATCCGTCGCATCGGGTTTCGCGCCGGCTTTTTGCACTTGCACTTCATCTTCTTCGAGGATCAGCTCCGGAAAATCGCTCGCTTCTTCTTTCTCGGCAGCCGCCGTACGATCACTTTTCGTTGTCTGCGATTCGTCGAGGGACACGTTTTCCGTCGACTTCGTCTGCTCCGGTTCCGCGACGGGGAGTTCGAGATCGAACTCGAGGAGATCGTCCCCCCCTCCAGCTGGCGGGGTTTTTTCGGGCGACGCGGGCTCTTCCGCCATCCGTTGGCTCAACTTGTCCAAGTCGAAATCGAGTTCGACGAATTCCTGCGCGGAATCCGGGCGTGTCGTCTCGAAGGATTCTGCCGTCTCGGCAGGGACGGCGGCCGAGGGCTCGGAGCGGACGTCGGGACGAGCCGGCCCGGACGCAGCGGCGACTCCGCCCACCCCCCCTGCCTCGGGGAAAGATCCGCGAGGCGGAATTTCCGTTTTCGGTCCCTCATGGGCGAGCACCGAGGCAAAACGTTCGTCGTCTGGCCAGGCCCGTTTGCCGATACTCAATGCCATGTCCCAATCCGCCCCCTGCTCTCCGCTCAATTCGGACAGAGTGCGCAGATACTGGTCGAATTTGGCTCGATCGCCCCGCTTCGCGTAGACCTCGAGCAGCTTCAGGTAAATCGCCGGGCGCCGGGGCGTTTGCTTGAGGGCATCGAGCAAGATCTCCTCGGCCTGAGGATCGCGTCCATAAGCAAGATAGACCTCTGCCTCCGCAACGGGGTCGACCCCTTCGTCGGCATGCAGGGCGTTGAAAGCCACCTGGGTGAAATCGGTCCCGAGAATGCTGGAGGTGTCGATGTTCTGGCCTGAGGTGACGGCACGGCCAGACTCGGTGGCCGGGCCGGAATGCTCCAGGGTCGAAGCGGCTGCGGCTGCCGACAGGGTCGGGGCGTGCAGCGGCTCGGATGCAGGCGCAGGAAGCGCTTGCGCTTCGCGTCTGCGGCGATAAGCCGACCATCCCAGGGCCGCAGCCAAGGCAGCGAGCGCTCCGCCAAACCAGGGCAAGATACTCGACAACATCGAGCCTTGTTCGGCTTCTGTCATTCGTTCGACTTGCGCCTGCATTTGAGCCAAGGAGGCATTCTGCGTTTCGACGAGCTTTTGCAGCCGCGCAATTTCGGCTTCGAGCCTGACGATGCGCTCGTTCGCCTCACCGAGCGCCGCCTCCGAGGCCGCCAACGTCTCCTGCAAAGCCGACACCTCGGGCGAAGGCGGTGCGGGTGTCTCCCCATCGGCCATCGGCTCAGGGCTCGCGCCCACTTTCAGACGATCCTCGGGCTCAGCCGCTGAACCCTGCCCGAGGTCTTCGCGCGCCACGACCACCCCTCTGTCCACCCGCTCCTCGAGCCCACCTGGTGCCTGCTGGGTGCTTTCTTGGGCTGCAACCGGCGCCGCCCGCCGGGCTTGGGAACGCAACAGCGCACGGGCCTCAGCCAAGGAGATCTGCCGTATTTCTTCGGCCGACGGGGTCCTCAACGTAACCCCGGCCTTGAGCCGATTGACGTCGCCTCCGATGAAGGCATCTGGATTGGCCCGCCATAACGCCACCAGCGTTTGTTCCGGTGAAGTTCCGGCAGGCGCCACCTGACGGGCGATCCCGTAGAGCGTCTCTCCGGGGCGAACGGTCCATCGATCGGGTTGCCTCTGCGTGACGGGGGCACCCCGACTGGGTTCGAGGGCGACGTCTCTACCAGCGGCCGAAACGGGGCGAGCCGGTGCGGCAACCTCGGGCGGGTCGAGCAAGATGGGAAATTCGCGAACGAGGCGTCCACTGCTCCAACTCATGTCGAGCAGCACGTTGACGAAGGGCTCCCGAACGGGCACACGACTGGAGAGGACGATTTTTGCGCGCGATCCATCCCGGACCAATTTTGCGTCGATTTGCTGCACGAGGTTGCTATAGGGCACACCGACCTGGCGAAAATAATCGGGATCCGCGATGCGCGCCGACAGAGAGCGCAACTCTTCAGGGGTGGCCCGAACGGTGATTTCCGCCCGCAGCGGCTCGCCCAAGCGGGAACGCACGACGAGCTCGCCGAATCCCGCACTCCAGGCATTTCCCCACAAAGCGCCCAACAACAGGGCCAAGGGCACCTGCTTCGTTCGTTTCATTTTTTGCGCTCCCTCATCAGCATCGAACCTCGACCGTGAATCCCTAGCCCTGCAGCAGGATCCGCAGCATTCGGCGCAACGGCTCGGCCGCTCCCCACAGGAGTTGGTCGCCTACCGTAAACGCCCCCAGATACTCCGGTCCCATGGCGAGCTTGTGCAAACGCCCGATGGGTACCGTCAACGTCCCCGACACGGCCGCCGGCGTGAGCTCGCGCTCGCTCGCCTCGCGCTCGTTCGGTACCACTTTCACCCACTCGTTGGCCCCGGCGATGATCGCCTCGATCTCGTCGAGCGGTACGTCGCGTTTGAGCTTGACCGTCAGCCCATGCGAATGGCAGCGCATGGCGCCGATACGCACGCACAGGCCATCGATGGGAATCGAGCCCGGCGTGCGGAAAGGCGGTTTGCCGAGGATCTTGTTGCACTCGGCCCCACCTTTCCATTCCTCTTTCGACTGGCCGTGCTCGACCGGCACGTCGATCCAGGGAATGAGACTGCCGGCGAGCGGCACACCGCGAAAATTCTTGGTGGGAAAATCGGGCGAGCGCATCGCCGCCGTCACCTTACGGTCGATCTCCAAAATGGCAGAGGCCGGATCGGCAAGCTCGGCAGCCACCGCCTGATGGAGCCGCCCCATCTGCTCGAGCAGTTCGCGCATGTTCTGCGCTCCGGCACCGGAGGCCGCCTGGTAGGTCATCGAGGAGACCCACTCGATGAGCTCCTCGCGGAACAGCCCCCCAAGGGCCATCAGCATGAGCGAGACGGTGCAATTGCCGCCGATCCAGTCGCGCCCGCCCTTGGCGAGCGCCGCATCGATCACCGGGCGATTGACCGGATCGAGGACGATCACCGTGTGCGGTTCCATGCGCAGGGCGCTCGCCGCATCGATCCAATGCCCTTTCCAGCCGGCTGCGCGCAGCTTGGGATAGACGGCCTTGGTGTAGTCGCCACCCTGGCAGGTGAGGATGATGTCCATCCGGGCGAGCGTTTCCAGGTCGTAGGCATCCTGGAGCGGCTCGGCCGGAGTCACGCCGCCGAAGCTCGGGGCGGGTTTGCCCGCGGCCGAAGTGGAAAAATAGACCGGCTCGAAGAGGGCGAAATCCTTCTCTTCTTCCATGCGCTGCATCAGGACGGAACCGACCATCCCACGCCAACCGACCAATCCGACTCGTTGTTGCATTGCCATTCTCTATTCCTCGTCTCGTTTTTTCCGTCAGTGCAGCGCCGCGACCACCGCGTCGCCCATCTCGGCGGTGCCGACGAGCGCGTACCGGGCTCGAAGATGTCGCGCGTGCGCAGCCCTTGCGCGAGCACGGTGCGCACGGCGCTTTCGATGCGCGCGGCCGCGTCTTCCCAGCCGAAGCTGTGGCGCAGCATCATCGCCGCCGACAAAATGGTGGCGAGCGGGTTGGCCACGCCTTGCCCGGCGATGTCCGGCGCCGAACCGTGACAGGGCTCGTAGAGCCCCTTGCCCTGCTCGTCGAGTGAGGCCGAGGGCAGCATGCCGATGGAACCGGTGAGCATGGCCGCCTCGTCCGAGAGGATGTCGCCGAACATATTGCCGGTGACGATCACGTCGAACTGTTTGGGCGCGCGCACGAGTTGCATCGCGGCGTTGTCGACGAGCATGTGCGTGAGGCTCACGTCGGGATACTCCGGCGCGAGCTCGTTCATCACGTCGCGCCACAACTGGGTGGTCTCGAGCACGTTCATCTTGTCGACCGAGCACAGCTTCTTGCCGCGGCGGCGGGCGGTTTCGAAGGCCACGCGACCGATGCGGCGGATCTCGCTTTCGCGGTAGATCATGGTGTTGAAGCCGACGCGCTCGCCGTCGCGCACCTCGATACCACGCGGCTCGCCGAAGTAGATGTCGCCGGTGAGCTCCCGCACGATGACGAGGTCCAGCCCCGAGACGATTTCGGGTTTCAGGGAAGAAGCCGAAGCGAGCTCAGGAAAGAGCACGGCCGGGCGCAAGTTGGCAAACAACCCCAGATCTTTGCGGATGCCCAAAAGCCCTCGCTCGGGACGCTGGGCGCGCGGCAGCTCGTCCCACTTCGGCCCGCCCACGGCGCCGAGCAGCACCGCGTCGGCCCGGCGCGCCGCCGAACGCGTTTCCTCGGGATAAGGCTCGCCGGTGGCGTCGATCGCCGCGCCGCCCAGAAGGGCATATTCGTACTCGAGCGGCAGCGCAAGAGCGTCGAGTACTTTCACCGCCTCGGCGACGATCTCCGGGCCGATGCCGTCGCCGGGAAGTACGCAGATTCGTTTCTTCATGCCGCCGACTCCTCGACGAAGTAATAGGGATGACGCGCGCGATAGGCTGCTTCGAAGCGACGGATCTCGTCGGCGTGGCGCAGCGTGAGCGCGATGTCGTCCCAGCCGTTGAGCAGACACTCCTTGCGGAAGGGGTCGATCTCGAAGGAGATCACCCGCCCTTCGGGCGTGGTGATGGTCTGCGACGGCAGATCGATCACCAGGCGGTAGCCAGGCGTGGCCTCGCACTCGCGAAAGAGCCGATCGACTTCCTCGGCCGGCAGCACGATGGGCAAGAGCCCATTCTTGAAGCAGTTGTTGTAGAAGATGTCGGCGAAGCTGGGGCCGATCAGCGCGCGGAAACCATAATCGAGCAAAGCCCAGGGCGCGTGCTCGCGCGAGCTGCCGCAGCCGAAGTTCTCACGCACGAGCAGGATCTGCGCCCCCTCGTAGCGCGGCTGGTTGAGCACGAAATCGGGATTCTTCGGCCGTTTGCTGCAGTCCATCCCCGGCTCACCGTGGTCGAGGTAGCGCCATTCGTCGAAGAGGTAGGGGCCGAAGCCGCTGCGGTGGATGGACTTGAGGAATTGCTTGGGAATGATGGCGTCGGTGTCGACGTTGGCCCGATCGAGCGGAGCGACCAAGGCGTCGAGGCGGATGAATTGTTCCATGTCTTTGTCTCTCTCGGGTCTCAGACGGCGGCCGGCAGCAGTTCGCGCACGTCGACGAAATGTCCGGCGATCGCAGCGGCAGCGGCCATGGCCGGGCTCACGAGGTGGGTACGGCCACCAGCGCCCTGACGGCCTTCGAAGTTGCGGTTGGAGGTCGAGGCGCAGCGCTCACCGGGTTCGAGCCGATCGGCGTTCATCGCCAGGCACATGGAGCAGCCCGGGTCGCGCCATTCGAAGCCGGCCTCCAGAAAAATGCGGTGCAGCCCCTCTTCCTCGGCCTGTTTCTTCACCAGGCCCGAACCGGGTACCACCAGCACGCGCTTGACCTTGGGCGCCTTCTTGCGCCCGCGCACGACGGCGGCGGCCGCGCGCAGATCCTCGATGCGGGAATTGGTGCACGAGCCGATGAAGACCTGATCCACCGGGATTTCGGTGATCGGCGTGCCCGGCTCCAGCCCCATGTAGGCGAGCGCCCGCTCGGCGGCGGCGCGCTTGACCGGATCGGCGAAAGCCGCCGGATCGGGCACCCGCCCTTCGATGTCGGTGACCATCTCCGGCGAAGTGCCCCAGGTGACCTGCGGTTTGAGGGTGGAAGCATCCAGCACCACCTCGCGGTCGAACCGGGCATCGGCGTCGGAGACCAGGGTGCGCCAGTAGTCGACCGCCCGTTCCCACAGCGCACCCTTGGGCGCGAGCGGCTTGTCGCGGAAGTAGTCGATGGTCTTGTCGTCGACCGCGACCATGCCCACGCGCGCGCCGGCCTCGATCGCCATGTTGCACACCGTCATGCGTCCTTCCATGGAGAGCGAGCGGATCGCCTCACCGGCGAATTCGATGGCGTGCCCGGTGCCGCCGGCGGTGCCGATTTGCCCAATGATCGCCAAGATCACGTCCTTGGCGTAGACGCCCGGCGGCAGGCTGCCGTCGACGCGCACGCGCATGTTCTTGGCTTTCTTCTGGATGAGGCACTGGGTGGCGAGCACGTGCTCGACTTCGGAGGTGCCGATGCCGTGAGCGAGACAGGCAAAAGCCCCGTGCGTGGAGGTGTGCGAATCACCGCACACCACGGTCATGCCCGGCAGCGTCGCCCCGCTCTCCGGGCCGATGACGTGCACGATGCCCTGGCGCGGGTCGCGAAAGGGGAAGTAACGCAGCGCCCCGAAGGCACGGATGTTCTGGTCGAGGGTGACGACTTGCTCGCGCGAGACGGGATCGCGGATCTCGCTCTCGCCGGGGTCGGTGGGGACGTTGTGATCGGCCGTGGCGACGACGGAAGCCGTTCGCCAGGGCTTGCGTCCTGCCAAACGCAGCCCTTCGAACGCCTGGGGGCTCGTTACCTCATGGATCAGGTGGCGATCGATGTAGATGAGGGCGGTGCCGTCGGGCTCCTGGCGCACCAGATGCGCGTCCCACAATTTGTCATACAAGGTCTTGTGGTTCATCGAACGTTCTCTCCGGGTCGATCGCGCCCATGGCGCGCAATTATTTCACAACCTCGTCATCGACGCTAGCACCGTGGCGTAGCGCGATGGCAACGAAGCCCATTCCGGACAGCGCAAACGCACTGCCGAGGGTATAGGTCCACTCTGGCCCCAGGGCCGACCAAGACCAGCCGGACACCATGGCTCCCAGCATTCCGCCTGCCCCGAAGGACAAGCTGCCATAGAGCGCCTGGCCGCGCGCGAGCAAGGGGCCGGGAAACCACTGCCGCAGCAAGTGCACGTTCGCGCCGTGGAACACGCCGAACGTGGCCGCGTGCAACAGTTGCGCCAACACCACGACCACCGGCCAGGCTCCGCCCCATCCGATTGCGAGGAAACGTACCACGGCCGCACCGTAGGCAACGAACAAGAGCGTGCGCACGGTAAAACGCCGCAGCAGCCCAGGCAAAGCCCAGAATAACACGATCTCGGAAGCCACACCCAGCGCCCAGAGCGCGCCGATTGCCTCCTTACCGTACCCCAAGCGATCGAGGTGCATGGAATAGAAAACATACAATGGCCCATGCGCTGCCGACATGGCGAAAGAGGCGAGCAGAAAAGCCGTCACCTCACGACGCGCCAACACGGTACGCCATGGCGGCAAGGTCCGGACCAAAACTCGCGTCGGAGTGGGTTCTGGCAAGGCGAAGGCCATCAAGACCCCGCCGGCCAGTGCCGCCACCAACCATACCGGTAACGTCTCCACGCCGTCTCGCTCGAGCCAATGACCGAGACCGAGCACCGCGACGATGAAACCGATCGAACCCCACAGCCGGATCCGCGCATAGCGGTGTGCCTCTTCGCGCAAGTGCGCGAAAGTGAGCGCCTCGAACACCGGCAGCGCTCCACTCCAACAAAAACCGATCACTGCCACGGCGGGTAACACCCAGCGCGGCTCACCGGCCACCAAGAACACGCCCCCGGCCGCGAGCGCCATCACGGCCGCCCGACGCAACAGAGCGACATGGCCCACTCCTCGTTCCAAGGGCAGAGACCACAAGGGAGGCGCAAGCACGCGCATGGCTTGCATCAGCGCCATCGCGGCAGCGATCGCGCCGGCCGTCCAACCGAGCGCGGCGAGGTAGAGAGAAAAATAAGGGGCAAAAATACCCAGGAAGGCGAAATAGCTCAGGTTATAGAGCGACAAGCGCCAATAAGGCAATGCCTCCCGCTGCACCACGGGGGTCAGCGGGGGGAGGGAACCGGACCCACCACGCCCGGCGCCACCCCGGGGAGAGGGGAAACAGGAGGCACCACGTCGCCGCACTGCGCCCGATGGCGCAACGCCTGATCCATCAGCACCAGCGCGAGCATGGCCTCGGCGATGGGCGTGGCGCGAATCCCCACACAGGGGTCGTGCCGTCCGTGCGTGGCCACCGTGGTCGGCGCCCCGCGCAGATCGATCGAGCGTCGCTCGAGCCGGATGCTGGAGGTGGGTTTCACCGCCAGATGGACGACGACATCCTGCCCGGTGCTGATGCCGCCCAAGATGCCGCCGGCGTGGTTCGAGAGAAACCCCTGCGGCGTGAGCTCGTCGCCATGCTCGCTGCCGCGTTGGGTCACGACGGCAAAACCGTCGCCGATCTCCACTCCCTTGACGGCGTTGATGCTCATCATTGCCGCGGCGATCTCGGCATCGAGCCGACCGAACACCGGCTCGCCCCAACCGGGGGGCACGCCGCTTGCCACCACGGTGAGTTTCGCTCCGACCGAGTCGCCCGCCTTGCGCAGCGCATCCATGAAGCGCTCGAGCTCCGGCGCCAGCTCGAGATTGGGGGCGAAGAAAGGATTGTGCTCCACGTGTTCCCAGGAGATGAAGGGGATCTCGATCGGCCCCAATTGCGCCATGAAGCCGCGGATCACCACGCCGTGACGCTCGCGCAGCCATTTCTTGGCGATCGCGCCGGCCGCCACCCGCACCGCCGTCTCGCGCGCCGAAGAGCGCCCGCCGCCGCGCGGATCGCGCCGGCCGTATTTCATCGTATAAGCGTAGTCGGCATGCCCCGGACGGAAAGTCTCCACGAGGTTGCCGTAATCCTTGGAACGCTGGTCGACGTTGCGAATCAGGAGCGCGATCGGCGTGCCCGTGGTCATACCCTCATAGACGCCTGAGAGGATCTCGACGGTGTCGGGCTCGCGCCGCTGGGTGACGTGGCGCGAGGTGCCGGGCTTGCGCCGATCGAGCTCGCGCTGGATGTCGGCCTCGCTGAGCGCCAAGCCCGGCGGGCAGCCGTCGACCACACAGCCGATCGCCGGGCCGTGCGATTCCCCGAAGGAAGTCACCGTGAACACTGTGCCGAAGGTGTTGCCCGCCATCGCTTACCTTGTCGCCCATACGCAGAGGAGCAAGTGTAGCATGTGCCCCGGCCCACTTCGGCTCACTGAAAAAAGCGCTCCAACTGCACGAACACCTCGTGGTCGGCACCGTGGCGCCGTACCTCGAGCACGTCGACCAGGCGCTCGAGCTGGTGGATGAGTTGTTCTAACCGCTGATCGGCGAAAACGGTGAGCCAGATACGGCTGCGCTGCCCGTCGGGCAAGGGCATGCACAAAATTCCTTCGACGTTGAAAGCGCGCCGGGCAAAGAGCCCGCAAATGTGACTCATCACCCCGGGATGGTTGTTGACTTCCAGCTCCAGCACCACTTTCTCGAAACCGCTCGTGGGCAGCGGCTCGGCCACTTGTTCGATCATCTCTCTCTCCTGTCAGCCCTCGATCATCTCGGTGTTGGCGGCGCCCGGCGGCACCATCGGATAGACGAAACGCTCGCGATCGATCGAACAATGGATCAGCGCCGGGCCGGGGCGGCGCAGGATCGCCGCCAGATCGGCCTCGGGATGCTCACTGTGATCCAGATCGAGCGTCTCCAAGCCGAATCCCTCCGCGATCTTGACGAAATCGGTCGGTCGACGGTAGTTCGAAGCGATCACACGCTTGCCATAGAAGAGGTTTTGCTGCTGGTAGACGAGGCCGAGCGACTGGTTGTTCATCAGCACGATCTTGACCTTGCCCCCTTCTTCGGCGAGCGTGGCCATCTCCTGGATATTCATCTTCAGGCTGCCGTCGCCAGTGAAACACACTACCGTACGCTGGGGCTCGGCGAGCGACGCACCGATCGCCGCCGGCAGTCCGAAACCCATCGTGCCCAGCCCGCCGGAAGTGAGCCACTGCCGCGGCCGGCGCAGCGGATAGGCCTGCGCCACCCACATCTGGTGCTGGCCGACGTCGGTGACCACCACCGCGTCGTCGTCGAGCGCCTTGGTCACCGCCTGAATGAGCCCATAGTGGCTACGTGGGTCATCCCGCCCTTCCAGCACCAGCGGGAAGCGCGACTTCAAACTCGCCACGTGGCTCAGCCAGCGTTTGCGCAGCTGAGCCCGCACCCGGGGCAACAGCGCCTGCAGCACGGCCTTGACGTCGCCATGGATCGCCACGTCGGGACGGCGAATCTTGCCCAGTTCCGCCCGGTCGATGTCGATGTGGATCACTTTCGCCTCCGGGCAGAACTGCGAGGCCTTGCCGATCGCCCGGTCGTCGAAACGCGCTCCGACGCACACCAACAAGTCCGATTCCTGCAAGGCGAAGTTCGTATAGCGCGCGCCGTGCATACCCAGCATCCCCAGCGACAGGGGATGATCGACCGGCATCGCCCCCAGCGCCATCAGCGTCATGGTGGTGGGCATCGCCGTCTGCTCGGCCAGTGTCACCGCGAGCGGGGCGGCATCGGCATGGATCACCCCGCCGCCCAGATAGAGCACGGGACGCTCGGCCTCGTCGATCAAACGCGCTGCCGCCGCGATCGCCGTTTCATCCAGCGGCGGCAGCGGATCGGGCACCGCCGGCGCCGGCAGGCGCTCGAACGTGACGAGCTGGTTCTGCACGTCCTTGGGCACGTCGACGAGCACCGGCCCCGGACGCCCGGACATGGCGATGCGAAACGCCTGCGGGATCACCTCCAACAGTTCGGCGGCGGAGCGCACGAGGAAATTGTGCTTGGTGATGGGGATGGTCATGCCGTAGATGTCGACCTCCTGGAACGCGTCGGTGCCGATCATGGCGAGCGGCACCTGCCCCGTGATCGCCACCAGCGGAATGGAGTCGAGACGCGCATCGGCGATCGCCGTCACCAGGTTCGTCGCCCCCGGGCCGCTCGAAGCAAAGCACACCGCGGGCTTGCCCGTCACCCGCGCCATGCCCTGGGCCATGAAACCGGCACCCTGCTCGTGGCGCGCGAGCACGTGCCGAATCCGTTTCGACTGACTCAGGGCATCGTAGAGCGGCAGGATCGCCCCGCCGGGAATGCCCACGATCGTCTCTATCTCCTGCTGTTCCAACAAGCGCACGATCAATTCGGCGCCGGTCATCGTCATCATCGCCCTACTCCTCGTGCCTGAAAAAAACGAAACCCCCTCGGGAGACTGGCTCCGGAGGGGGTCGGGTTCGAATCGGTCGTACGGTTTGATCCGGTTTCAGTCCCTCCGGGGCGCATGCGGCCCTACGCCTACGCGTACGAGCAGCAAAACGGCCAGGGGAAGGGGGAAACGGATCACCAAGGCACTCCCACTCGACTCACGGGCAAAAGTAAAACATGAAATCCGACCTCTGACAAGCGGTTTTTTCACCCCTGCCGCCGAGCCTCCTCGCGCAGCGCGCGACGCAGGATCTTGCCCACCTGCGTCTTGGGCAGCTCCTCGCGGAATTCGAGGTGGTGCGGTACCTTGTAGGGCGTGAGCCGTTCGCGGCACCATTGCCGGATCGCTTCGGCATCGAGCGACGGGTCGCGGCGCACCACGTAGGCTTTCACCGCCTCGCCGCTGTGTTCGTCGGGCACGCCCACCACCGCCACTTCCAACACCCCGGGATGCAGGGCGATCACGTCCTCGACTTCGTTGGGATAGACGTTGAAGCCCGACACGAGGATCATGTCTTTCTTGCGATCGACGATGTAGAGGAAGCCGCGCTCGTCCATTCTCGCAACGTCGCCCGTGCGCAAGAATCCATCGGGGAAGAATACCTTGGCCGTCTCGTCCGGACGATTCCAGTACTCCCGCATCACTTGCGGCCCGCGCACGCACAGCTCACCCTCCACACCCAGCGGCACCTCGGCTCCGGCATCGTCGCGCAGACTCACGTCCGTGGAAGGAAGAGGCAGACCGATCGAATGATTGAACGCCGGCAAATCCAAGGGATTGATCGTCACGGCCGGCGAGGCTTCGGTCAAGCCATAGGCTTCGAGCAGCGGCCGTCCGGTGATCTTCTGCCACTTCTGCGCCACCGCTTGTTGCACCGCCATTCCTCCACCCAGGGTGAGCTTGAGCGGGGAAAAATCGAGCTTGGCAAACTCGGGATGATGCACCAAAGCGTTGAAGAGGGTATTCACGCCGGTGATCGCGGTAAACGGCCACTTGCTCAATTCCCGCACCAGGCCGTCGATGTCCCGGGGGTTGGTGATGAGCAGGTTGTGCCCCCCCAGGCGGAAGAAAACGAGGCAGTTGGCCGTGAGTGCGAAGATGTGGTACAGCGGCAGAGCGGTCACGACGCGTTCCTCGGCCTCGCGCAACACCGATCCGACCCAGGCCGTCGCTTGCAGCACGTTGGCGATGAGGTTGCGGTGCAGGAGTACTGCCCCCTTGGCCACCCCCGTGGTCCCCCCCGTGTATTGCAGGAAAGCGATGTCCTCGAGCCCCGGCTCGACGCGCGTCATCGAGCGCACGGCCCCGCGCCGCAAGGCCTCCCCCCAGCGAAGGTGCCCCGGCAGACGCCACGGCGGCACCATCTTTTTCACTCGGCGCACGACGAAATCCACCACCCACGAGCGAGGCGCGCCCAGCATCTCCGCAAGAGAGGTCACCACCGCCGCCTTCAGCGAGCGCACCTCGGGCACCTCGTCGAGCGTATGGGCGAAATTCTCCAGCACGACGATCGCCTCGGCGCCGGCGTCGCGCAACTGGTGCGACACTTCGCGCGGCGTGTAGAGCGGATTGACATTGACCACCACGCAGCCCGCCCGCAGGATGCCGAACATCGCCACCGGATACTGCAGCACGTTGGGCAGCATCAGCGCCACCCGCGAGCCCGGCGCCAAGCCAAGTCCATGCTGCAGGAAAGAGGCGAAGTTGGCCGAAAGACGGTCCACCTCGCGGTAAGTCAACGTCCTGCCCATGTGGGTGAACGCGGGCAGGTCGGCGAAACGCGCCACGCTGCGCTCGAACAAGTCGACCAGCGAGGCATGCTCGGTCGGGTCGATTTCCGCCGGCACGCCCGGCGGATAGCTCCTGAGCCAGATTTTTTCCATGGATTCTCCTCCACCTCGGATCACGCCGCAGGCTGATTCCCGCGGCCTCGATCCCTCCTCCCGGTAGCGCCGACGCCTCTTACGGGCGACTGGCATGGATATCCCTGGACCCTCGATCAAACTTCTTTTTCGCCGGTCTCCGGCCAATTGCGGATGTAGTCTTTCAACATCCGATTCTCGAAGTCTTTTTCTTCGAGCACCGCCTTGGCCACATCGTAGAACGACACGACGCCGAGCAAGGTGCCCTCCTCCATCACGGGAAAATAGCGCTGCCGCGTCTGCACCATGCGCAGGCGCAAGGCATCGAGCTCCATGTCGGGATCGGCGACGATGGGCTGGCGCAGCATCGCCTCCTCGACCGTCAACATGCCCCAGGAAGCACAGGCATGATGCACGGCCACCAGCACTTCACGAAAAGTGAGCAGCCCCACCATTTTCCCCGCGTCGAACACCACCAGAGAGCCGATGTCCTGCTCCACCATCACCGCCACCGCGTCGGAGAGGAAACGATTGGGGGTAATGGTGAAGAGCGCCGTTCCCTTGATCGCCAAGATCTCCCGTACTTTCATGGTTTCCTCTCCCTACGCACGTGGTCGAAAGCGACTCAGCGCAGCAGCTGGTCGCGCTTGTCCTTGACCTTGGCCCATTCGTCGGCATCGGGCAAAGGATCCTTGCGCTCCACGATCGGCGGCCATTGCTTGGCGAGTTCGGCGTTCAGGGCGATGAAATCGCGCTGATCGGCCGGAACGTCGTCCTCCGCGTAAATCGCCTCCACGGGGCATTCTGGTACGCACAGCGAGCAGTCGATGCACTCATCGGGGTCGATCACCAGCATGTTCGGCCCCTCGCGGAAACAGTCGACGGGACAGACATCCACACAATCGGTATACTTGCAGCGAATGCACGCTTCGGTCACGACATAGGTCATGGGAAAACCCCTTTGCTTGCGAACACCGGGCAAACGACATCCCGAGTTTTTTGCATTTATACCACGCTCCCCGTATTTTGCGCCCCATCATGCCCGATTCGACGTCGATCCTCTTGACGTCTCGTCGCCAATGCCCTAAGTTACGCCCTATTGCCCCGAAGCCATACGGCCGGGGCTTTCCTTCTCACCCCCTATCAGTCCATCCCCGAGACACACGATGAGCGAACACATCCATCACGTGAGCGATTCCACCTTCGAGCAAGAAGTCCTACAGGCAAAAATGCCTGTGCTGCTCGATTTTTGGGCCGAATGGTGCGGTCCATGCAAGATGATCGCTCCGATCCTAGACGAAATCGCCCGAGAGTATGCAGGAAAGCTCAAGGTCTGCAAGCTCGACATCGATCAGAACCCCGAAACCCCTGCCAAATACGGCGTGCGCGGCATTCCAACGCTGATGCTCTTCAAGAACGGCAACGTCGAAGCCACTCGCGTCGGCGCGATGGCCAAATCCCAACTCGTCGCCTTCATCGACAGCAATCTTTGACGCCGGCCGCGCGACCGGCGTAATTTCGGCGTATTTTTCAGGCCGGCCTTTCGTGCCGGCGCACTTTCAGACTTTCCCCGTCCGGCGGCCCGCGTCGACCTTCGCGGCATGCCTTCTCAGATCTCATTTACTACAGAACCTTCATCGACCAAAAACCATGCATCTGTCCGAGCTCAAGTCGCTGCACGTCAGCCAGCTCCTGGCGCTAGCCACCGAACAAGGCATCGAAGGCGCCAACCGCCTGCGCAAACACGAACTCGTGTTCGCCATGCTGAAGAACCGCGCCAAGAAAGGCGAACCCATCTTCGGCGAAGGCGTGCTCGAGGTGCTGCCAGAAGGATACGGCTTTCTCCGTTCGCCCGACACCTCCTACCTCGCGAGCCCCGACGACATCTACGTCTCGCCCTCACAGATCCGTCGCTTCAACCTGCACACGGGCGACACCATCGAGGGCGAGATCCGTATCCCCAAGGAAGGAGAGCGTTACTTCGCCCTGGTGAAGCTCGACCGCATCAATGGCGAGCCGCCCGAGAAGTGCAAGCACAAGATCCTTTTCGAGAACCTCACGCCGCTGCACCCGAACGAAGCCTTCAAGCTCGAGCGCGACATCCGCAGTGAGGAAAACCTCACCGGTCGGGTCATCGACATCATCGCCCCGATCGGCAAAGGTCAGCGTGGCCTCATCGTCGCCCCGCCCAAGACGGGGAAAACGGTGATGCTGCAGCACATCGCGCATGCCATCACCTCGAACCATCCCGACGTCGTGCTCATCGTGCTCCTGATCGACGAGCGTCCCGAAGAGGTCACCGAAATGCAGCGCTCGGTGCGCGGCGAAGTGGTCGCCTCCACCTTCGACGAACCGGCCTCGCGCCACGTGCAGGTCGCCGAGATCGTCATCGAGAAGGCCAAGCGCCTCACCGAGCACAAGCGCGACGTGGTGGTGCTGCTCGACTCGCTCACACGCTTGGCGCGCGCCTACAACACCGTCGTCCCGTCCTCGGGCAAGGTGCTCACCGGCGGGGTGGATGCCAACGCCCTGCAAAAGCCCAAGCGCTTCTTCGGCGCGGCCCGCAACCTCGAAGAAGGCGGCAGCCTCACCATCATCGCCACGGCGCTCATCGACACCGGCAGCCGCATGGACGACGTGATCTACGAGGAATTCAAGGGCACGGGCAACATGGAGCTGCACCTCGACCGGCGCATGGCGGAGAAGCGCGTCTACCCGGCGATCAACGTCAACCGCTCCGGCACCCGGCGCGAAGAGCTCCTGATGAAACCCGACATCCTGCAAAAGGTATGGATCCTGCGCAAGCTCCTCTACGGCATGGACGATTTGGAGGCCACCGAATTCCTCCTCGACAAGCTCAAGGCGACGAAGAACAACGCCGAGTTTTTCGACGCCATGCGCCGGGCCTGAAACCGGAAGTCGAGAGCACGGCCGTCTTCACTGGCTGACCTGCCCTACGAGGCGTAAAAAAAACCGCGGCGCCCGGGCCGCGGTTTTTGCTCGAGCCATGACGCTCGGGGCGATTCAGGCTCACTTGTCGTAGCGGTAGAACCCTTCGCCCGTCTTGCGTCCGAGCTTGCCCGCCTCCACCATCTCGACGAGCAGCGGCGCCGGGCGGAATTTCGGATCCTTGAACCCCTCGTAGAGCACCTGCATCACCGCGAGCTCCACGTCCAGGCCAATCAGGTCGGCCAGTGCGAGCGGACCGATCGGATGGTTGCAGCCCAGTTTCATCGCCTCGTCGATCCCCTCGGCGCTCGCGAGCCCCTCTTGTAGCGCAAAGATCGCCTCGTTGATCATGGGGCACAGCAGGCGATTGACCACGAAGCCCGGGCTGTTTTTCACCGCCACCGGCGTCTTGCCCAGCGCCTTGGCGATCGCCTCGGCCTTCTGGTAGGTCTCGTCGGACGTTTGCAGACCGCGGATGAGCTCAATGAGAGCCATTACCGGCACGGGGTTGAAGAAGTGCATGCCGATCACGCGCGACGGATGCTTGGTAGCCGCGGCGATCTTGGTGATGGAAATGGAAGAGGTGTTGGATGCGAGGATCGCCTCCGGCTTGGCGAGCGCGTCGAGTTTGGCGAAGAGTTCGAGCTTGAGCGCCTCGTTCTCGCTCGCCGCCTCGATCACCAGGTCGGCCGCAGCCACGCCGTCGAGTTGGGTCACCGTTTCGATGCGCGCGAGCGCCGCGTCTCTATCCGCCGCCGTGAGTTTCTCTTTTTTCACGAGGCGGTCGAGATTGCCAGAGATCGTGGCGCGCGCCCGTTCGAGCTGCTGCGCGGCAATGTCAAAGAGCTGCACCGAAAATCCGCTCTGGGCCGCGACCTGAGCGATGCCGCTGCCCATCGTTCCTGCACCGACGATGAAGATGGTCTGCATGAATGACTCCTCTTGGTGGAAGGGAAACGCCGATCGATCGTTGCAGCGTACCACAAAAATGCATCTTGCAAAATTCGGGAGACTTGGTGCCCGAGGGGGGACTCGAACCCCCACGCCTTGCGGCGCCAGAACCTAAATCTGGTGCGTCTACCAATTTCGCCACCCGGGCACGGCGAACCATTATAATCCAAGCTCACTGCCGCAACGATCAGGACCGGAGATGACCCGCAAGATCCTCGTCACGAACGCGCTGCCCTATGCCAACGGCGACATCCATCTCGGCCACCTCGTGGGCTACGTACAGGCCGACGTCTGGGTGCGCTACCAACGCATGTGCGGGCACACGGTCCATTACGTCTGCGCCGACGACACGCACGGCACCCCCGTGATGCTGCGCGCGGAAAAAGAAGGCATCACGCCCGAAGCCCTGATCGCCCGCGTCCAGCAGGAACACGCCCGCGATTTCGCCGATTTCCTCGTCGCCTTCGATCACTACCACAGCACGCACAGCGAGGAAAACCGCTTTTTCGCCGAAGACATCTACCGCAAGCTCAAGGCGACAGGCTTGATCGAAGCGCGCGAGATCGAGCAGTTCTACGACCCGGTCAAAGGCATGTTCCTGCCGGATCGTTTCATCAAAGGGGAATGCCCTCGCTGCGGCGCGCCGGATCAATACGGTGACAACTGCGAGGCGTGCGGTGCGGCCTACTCGCCCACCGAACTCAAGAACCCCTATTCCGCCGTCTCCGGCGCCAAGCCCGTCCTCAAAAAGAGCGAGCACTACTTCTTCAAGCTCTCGGATCCCCGCTGCGTCGAATTCCTGCGCCGCTGGACGCGCGGCACCAACGCGCGCGGCGAACCCCACCTGAGCCTCGAGGCCGCCAACAAGGTCCGGGAATGGCTCGGCGAAGAAGGCGAGAACCGCCTCTCGGACTGGGACATCACGCGCGACGCCCCCTACTTCGGCTTCGAGATCCCGGACGCACCCGGCAAGTATTTCTACGTCTGGCTGGATGCCCCCATCGGCTATCTGGCGAGTTTTCTGGCGCTCGCCAAGCGCCGCGGCAACCTCGACGTGGCCGAGTACATCGACGCACGCCGCGCCGCCGAAGCCGGCACCGAGATGGTGCACTTCATCGGCAAGGACATCCTCTACTTCCACGCCCTCTTCTGGCCGGCGATGCTGCACTTTTCCGGCTATCGCACGCCCACGCGCGAGTACGTCAATGGGTTCCTCACCGTCGACGGCGCCAAGATGAGCAAAAGCCGTGGCACCTTCATCACCGCCCGCTCCTGGCTCGAACATGGACTCGACCCGGAATGGCTGCGCTACTACTTCGCCACCAAATCGAACGGCACCTTCGAAGACATCGACCTCAGTTTCGACGACCTCATCGCCAAGGTCAATAGCGACCTCGTGGGCAAGTACGTCAACATCGCCAGCCGTACCGCCCGCTTCATCGTCGATCGCTTCGACGGCCGGCTCGGACCCGTCGATGCCGAAGCGCTCGCTCCTTTCAAGGCCGCCCACCGCGACGAGCGGCTGCACCGTGCGTTCGAAGACGCCGACTACGGCCGAGCGCTGCGCGAGGCGATGGCGCTCGCCGACGCCGCCAACCACTACATCAACGAGCACAAGCCCTGGGAACTGGCGAAAACCGGTGAACTCGATCGGCTGCACCGCGTCTGCTCCACGGCGCTCACCATGTTTCGCGATCTCACCCGCCTCCTCAAACCCGTCCTGCCGCGCACCGCGGCGCGCGTCGAGCGATTCCTCGCCATCGAACCGCTGTGCTGGAAGAAAGACTGGGCGCCGCTGCCGGCCGGGCACCGGATCGAATCCTACGAGCACCTCCTCACCCGGATCGAACGCAAGGCGATCGACGCGCTCATCGAAGCCAACCGCGAGGCCCTCGCCCCGATCGCCCCTCCCACCAAACCCGCTGCGACGAAGCCCGAATCGGCCGCACCGATCACGCTCGATCAGTTCCTCGGCGTCGACCTGCGCGTAGCGCGCGTCATCGCCGCCGAGCCGGTCGAGGGGGCCGATAAACTGCTGCGGCTCTTGCTCGATGCGGGCGAACGCGAGAAAGACGGCAGCGCCCGGGTACGGCAAGTCTTCGCCGGCATCAAAGCGGCCTACGACCCCGCCGCGCTCGTCGGCCGCCTGGTCGTACTGGTGGCCAATCTCGCACCGCGCAAAATGAAGTTCGGCGTTTCGGAAGGCATGGTGCTCGCCGCTTCCGACCCGGATGGTAAGCATCCGGGAATCTATCTGGTTTCCCCCGACGAGGGCGCCCTACCCGGCATGAGGATCAAATGATCTTTTTCAAACCGCGCCTCGTCGATACGCTACGTGCTTATGACCGCGGACAACTGATCGCAGACGTCTCCGCTGGCCTAACGGTCGGCGTGCTGGCGCTGCCGCTCGCGATGGCCTTTGCGATCGCCAGCGGCATGTCCCCTTCGGCCGGCATCTGGACGGCCATCGTCGCCGGATTCCTCATCTCGGCGCTGGGCGGTTCGCGCGTGCAGATCGGCGGCCCCACCGGCGCCTTCATCCCCATCGTCTATGGCATCGTCGCCATACACGGAGAGGCGAACCTGCTGGTGGCGACCATGCTCGCCGGTCTGATGCTCTTCGCGCTGGGCGCCGCCCGACTCGGCACGCTGGTGCGTTTCATTCCTCTGCCCGTGGTCATCGGATTCACCAACGGCATCGCGGTGGTGATCTTCCTCTCCCAGATCAAGGACTTCCTCGGGTTGGCGATCGAGAAAGTACCCGCCGAGTTCTTCGGCAAGATGCATGCGCTCGCCACGGCGCTGCCCACGGCGCACTGGCCTACCCTCACCTTCGGGCTTGCCTCGCTCGCCTTTCTCCTCACCTGGAACCGCTACGCGTCCCGCTCCCGCTGGCTGGCGCGCCTGCCAGGGCCGCTGGCGGTGCTGATCGTCGCCACCGCCGTGAACATGCTCTTCTCCTTGCCCCTGGAGACCATCGGCACGCGCTTCGGCGGCATCCCGCAAACGATCCCGACACCGAGTTTCCCGGCGTTCGATCTCACCAAATTGGGGCAACTGCTGCCGCCGGCGATCGCCATTGCGCTGCTCGGCGCGATCGAGAGCCTGCTCTCGGCGCGGGTGGCCGACAGCATGATCGATGATCGACACGACCCGAACCAGGAATTGATGGCGCAGGGCATCGCCAACGTCGTCGCCCCGCTCTTCGGCGGCTTCGCCGCCACCGGCGCCATCGCCCGCACCGCCACCAACGTGCGCGCCGGCGGACGCACACCCGTGGCCGGCATGGTGCATGCACTCACCCTGCTCGCCGTCGTGCTCGTGCTCGCGCCGCTCGCCGCGCACGTGCCGCTCACCACGCTCGCCGCCATCGTCTTGGTGGTCGCAGTCAATATGGGCGACTGGCACGAAATGTCGCCCACCGCACTCAAGCGTTTCAGCACCAAATACCGCGTGATACTGCTCACCACCTTCGCGCTCACCGTGCTCTTCGACCTCACCATCGCCGTCGAGGTCGGCATGGTGCTCGCGAGCCTCGCCTTCATCTACCAGATGGCGCGTTTCACCCACGTGGATCGCTTGCCGCTCGAGCGTCGCCCCGACGCCGCGCGTTTCCTTCGCCCCGACGGCTCCCTGCGCGTGGCTGCCTACCGCATCTCCGGAGCACTCTTTTTCGGCGCCATCCACAAGCTCGATGAAATTCTCGACACGCAGGATTGGCCCGACGTGGTCGTGCTCGACCTGGGTAAACTCGTGAGCATCGACGCTTCGGGCCTGGACACCCTACGCGCCATCGCCCGCGAACTCGACAAACGCGGCATCCCTCTGGTGCTCGCCGAACCGAGCCGCGAAACGTTCCGCACGCTGCGCAAGGCGGGATTCCTCGACGAAATCGGCCGTGAGAACGTGCGACGCACCTTCGAGGACGCCTTGGCGCACGCCGCGACCTTGCAGCGACGCGAACCATCGATTTCCTATACGTAGGGAAACGCTGAAGAAATGAGCGAGCGGGATGAAGCGCAAGGCGCACGGAGCGCAGCGACCGAGACATATCGAGTAGATAGGCGAGGGAGCGAGCACCGCGCAACGCAGCGATTCGCCCGCGCAGCCAATTATTCAGCGTTTCCCTAGCGGCAAGCGCTGCGGTATACTTGCCCGTTCCCGACGAACGACACCCACCCCACCGCGATGGATTATCTCGGCTTTCGCCTGCGCAACAACCTCTTCGTCGCCCCGATGGCAGGGGTCACCGACCGCCCCTTCCGGCAGCTGTGCAAGCGCCTGGGCGCGGGACTGGCGGTCTCCGAGATGGTCACCTCCAATTCGCTCCTCTATGGCAGCGCCAAGACCCTGCGCCGGGCCGACCACAGGGGCGAAGTCGAACCCATCGTCGTGCAGATCGCCGGCGCCGACCCCGAAATGATGGCGCAGGCGGCGCGCCACAACGTCGAGCGCGGGGCGCAGATCATCGACATCAACATGGGCTGCCCGGCGAAGAAAGTGTGCAACGTCTATGCGGGTTCCGCGCTCATGCAAGACGAAGCGCTCGCCGCCCGCATCCTGGAAGCCGTGGTGCGCGCCGTGCCCGACACCCCGGTGACGCTCAAGATGCGTACCGGCTGGAACCGCGCCAACAAGAACGCCCCGCGCCTGGCGCGCATCGCCGAATCCTGCGGCATCCGGGCGCTCGCCATCCACGGCCGCACCCGGGCCGATCAGTACATGGGCGAAGCGGAATACGACACCATCGCCCTGGTGAAGACCCTCGTCTCCATTCCCGTGATCGCCAACGGCGACATCACCACGCCCGAGAAAGCCCGCGCCGTGCTGGACTACACTGGCGCCGACGGCGTGATGATCGGCCGCGCCGCCCAGGGGCGCCCCTGGCTCTTTCGCGAGATCGAACACTACCTCGCCACCGGAAAGCACCTGCCGCCGCCTTCGCCGCTCGAGATCCGCGCCCTGCTGCTCGAACACCTCGAAGACCTCTATGCCTTCTACGGCGAGGCAACGGGCGTGAAGATCGCCCGCAAGCACATCTCCTGGTACACCAAGGGCCTCGTCGGCTCGGCGGCTTTCCGCCAGCGCATGAACCGGCTCGAGACGGTGGCCGAACAACGCGAAGCGATCGACGAGTTCTTCGGCGAACTCGCCAGCCGGGGGATCGAACCCCTGGAAACGACCGACGAGGTCTGCGCATGAAACCGATGCCCGAATGCCGCGACGAGCTCGGCCGGGCAGTGCTCGCCACGCTCGAGCGCTATTTCCACGACCTCGAGGGCCAGACACCCACGGGTCTGTACGCGCTGGTGATGGACCGAGTCGAGAGCGAACTCATCCGCTACATCCTCGCCCGCGCCGACGGCAACCAGACGCTGGCGGCACAGATGCTCGGCATCAACCGCAACACGCTACGGCGCAAGATCCAGCAATACCATCTCGGCTGACCCTCACGCACGGAAATCATCATGACGGAAAGATACGCACTCCTCAGCGTCTCGGACAAGACCGGGATCGTCGAATTCGCCCGAGGGCTCGAACGGCTGGGCCTGCGCCTGCTCTCCACCGGCGGTACGGCCCAAGTGCTGCGCGAAGCCGGGTTGAACGTCACCGACGTGGCCGAACACACGGGATTTCCCGAGATGCTCGATGGCCGCGTCAAGACCCTGCACCCCCGCGTACACAGCGGCATCCTCGCGCGGCGCGACGACGAAGCCCATCTGGCCGCGCTCGCCGCCCACGGCATCCCCCTCATCGACGTCGTGGCCGTCAACCTCTACCCCTTCGAGCAGACCGTGGCACGCCCGGGCTGCACCCTCGAAGAGGCGATCGAGAACATCGACATCGGCGGTCCGGCCATGGTACGCGCCGCGGCCAAGAATCACGGCAACGAGCAAGGGGGCGTGGCCGTGCTCACCGATCCGGCCGACTATGCGCCGCTGCTCGACGAGATGCACGCCAATGGCGGGCGCGTGAGCCATGCCACCCGTTACCGCCTCGCCGCCAAAGCCTTCACGCACACGGCACGCTACGATGCCGCCATTTCCCACTACCTCACCGCCCGCACCCCGGCGGGCGAGACGAGCCCATTCCCCGCCGCCTTTCAGCCGGCCTTCGACAAGGTGCAGGACCTGCGCTACGGCGAGAACCCGCATCAGAGCGCCGCTTTCTATCGCGACCCGAGGGCGGCCGCGGGCGGCATCGCCCAAGCGCAACAGCTCCAGGGCAAGGAGCTCTCCTACAACAACCTCGCCGACGCCGACGCCGCCTGGGAATGCGTCAAGAGCTTCGCCGCGGATGCCGACGGTCCCGCCTGCGTCATCGTCAAGCACGCCAATCCCTGCGGCGTCGCGCTCGGGGAAACCCCACTCGAAGCCTATCAACGGGCCTTCGCCACCGACCCGACCTCCGCCTTCGGCGGCATCATCGCCTTCAACGTGCCCGTGGACGCAGCCGCGGCGCAGGCCGTCTCCTCGCAGTTCCTCGAAGTGCTCATCGCGCCGGGTTACACCCACGAGGCGCTCGAAGTGCTCGCGGCGAAGAAGAACGTGCGCGTGCTGCGCTGCCCGCTGGGCACCGATCCCGCCCAATGGGAATACAAGCGCATCGGCGGGGGACTCTTGGTGCAGACGCCGGATGCCCTCTCCTTCGACCCGGACCAGCTGCGCGTCGTTACCCGCCGCCAGCCCACCGCCGAAGAAATGCGCGATCTCCTCTTCGTGTGGCGCGTGGCCAAGTACGTCAAGTCGAACGCCATCGTCTATGGCAAGGAACGGCGTACCGTGGGCATCGGCGCGGGGCAAATGAGCCGGGTCGACTCCTCACGCATCGCCGTGATCAAGGCGCGCAACGCCGGTCTGGAGGTGCGCGGCAGCGTGGTCGCTTCCGACGCCTTCTTCCCCTTCAGAGATGGGCTCGACGTACTCGCCGAAGCCGGCGCCACCGCCGTCATCCAGCCCGGCGGGTCGGTGCGCGACGAAGAGGTGATCGCCGCAGCCGACGAGCATGGCCTTGCCATGGTCTTTACCGGCATCCGCCATTTCCGTCACTGAGCATCTGCAGAAGAACGAGCGAACCCCTCATGAAGAAACACGGACTCACCGTGATGGTCATCGGTAGCGGCGGGCGCGAGCACGCGCTCGCCTGGAAGCTCGCCCAATCGCCGCGCGTGCAGCACGTCCTCGTCGCCCCGGGCAACCCCGGTACCGTCCGCACGGAGAAATGCCACAACGTGCCGGCGAACACGATCGAGCAATGGCTCGACGCCGCCCGACGCGAACGCGTCGATCTCACCGTCGTCGGGCCGGAGGCACCGCTTGCCGCCGGTATCGTCGACGCTTTCCGCGAAGCGGGGCTTGCGATCTTCGGCCCGACCCAGGCCGCCGCTCGGCTCGAAGCGAGCAAGGATTTCGCCAAGCGTTTCATGCAGCGCCACGGGATTCCCACGGCCGCATACCAGACCTTCGCCGACGCCGCGCAGGCCCACGCCTGGGTCGAGGCCAAAGGAGCCCCCATCGTCGTCAAAGCCGACGGACTCGCCGCCGGCAAAGGGGTGGTGGTGGCGCAGACCCTTGCCGAGGCCCACGAGGCGATCGACCGCATGCTCGTGGCCAATGCTATGGGGGACGCCGGCGCACGGGTCGTCATCGAGGAATTCATGGAGGGCGAAGAGGCGAGCTTCATCGTCATCGCCGACGGGCGCAACGCCTTGGCCTTGGCCACCAGCCAGGACCACAAGCGCCTGCTCGACGGCGACCGCGGCCCCAACACCGGCGGCATGGGCGCCTACAGCCCCGCGCCGGTGGTCACCCCCGACGTGCACGCCCGCGTCATGCGCGAGATCATTCAACCCACCCTCGCCGGCATGGCCGCCGAAGGTACGCCCTACGTCGGATTTCTCTATGCAGGTCTCATGATCTCGCCGCAAGGCGAACCGCGGGTGGTCGAATTCAACTGCCGCCTGGGCGACCCCGAGGCGCAGCCGCTGCTCGTGCGCCTCAAGACCGACCTCGTCGATCTCATCGAAGCGGCGCTTGCCGGCTCCCTGCTCGAAATCGAGGCGCAATGGGACCGTCGCCCGGCGGTGGGCGTGGTGCTCGCTGCCGCCGGCTATCCGGAAGCCCCGCGCAAAGGCGACGTCATCACGGGGCTGCCCGAAGAATGCACCCCCCTCGAGCCTCAGGAACCGGTGCTCGTCTTCCACGCCGGTACCGCCGAGCGCGAAGGAAGAATCGTCACCAATGGCGGACGCGTAGTGTGCGTCACCGCACTCGGTGAGACACTGCGCGAGGCGATCGCGCGCGCCTACGCCATGGCCGACCGCATCGAGTTCGCCGGCAAACAGATGCGCCGCGACATCGGCCACCGGGCGCTCAACCGCCACCACCCATGACGCCCGACACCGCCGCGATCCGGGATCATTTCCTCGCGCTGCAGGCGCGCATCGTGGCGGCGCTTGCCAGAATCGACGGCCGCCCGTTTCGCGAAGATCGTTGGGAACGGCCCCAAGGCGAAGCGCTCGTGGGCGACGGAGTGAGCTGCATCACCGAAGACGGCCCGGTGCTCGAGCGCGGCGGCGTCAATTTTTCCCACGTGCGCGGCGCGAGCCTGCCGCCTTCGGCGAGCGCCCGGCGCCCCGAGCTCGCCGGGCGTGCCTTCGAGGCGCTGGGCGTGTCGCTCGTGCTGCACCCGCGCAATCCTTACTGCCCCACCGTACACCTCAACGTGCGCGCCTTCGTCGCCACCGCCGAAGGGCTGCCGCCCGTGTGGTGGTTCGGCGGCGGCATGGATCTCACGCCCTACTACCCCTTCGTCGAAGACATTACCCACTTCCACCGCGCCTGCCGCGACGCGGTGCTGGGCGCGGGCTTCGACGAAGCGCACTATCGTCACTACAAACGCTGGTGCGACGAGTACTTCTACCTGAAACACCGCAACGAGCCGCGCGGCGTGGGCGGCCTTTTCTTCGACGATCTGGGGGCCGACGGCACCATCCCCTTCGCCTCGGCCTGGCGCCTCACCCAAGCCGTGGGGGACGCCTTCCTGCCGGCCTATCTCCCCCTCCTCGAGCGGCGGCTCGCCCACCCTTACGGCGAGCGCGAGCGCGACTTCCAGGCCTACCGCCGCGGCCGCTACGTCGAATTCAACCTCGTATGGGACCGCGGCACCCATTTCGGCTTGCAAAGCGGCGGGCGCACCGAAGCCATCCTCATGTCGCTGCCGCCGCTCGCGCGCTGGCGCTACGACTGGCACCCCGAGCCCGGCAGCCCCGAGGCGGCGCTCTACGAGGTACTCGAGCCGCGCGATTGGGCCGAACGCTCGGCCGAGACGCCCCTCACCGGAACGGAATGAAGATCGGCGACACGTCGATCGTCACCCCCGGCTGGTAGTAGTACGGCCGCGCATAGCGATACTCCACCACCCGCGGCGGTGGCGCCCAGTCGCGATAGATCACGGTGCGCTCGCGCACCACCGTCACCGGGCGGCGATCCCAATGCCGGTCCCAGCCGTGGTGATGGCCGCGATCGAAATGGGCGCGGTAGTCCGGTTCATACCGTCCCCGATATCCATCGTGCCACGGTCCCCCCGCCCATACCGCCGAACTCCCCAAGAAAGCCAGCAATCCCAAGGCGGCAACCTTCTTCTTCGCATTCATGATCCTTCCTCCGACCAAGCTGTCTTTTTCCTGACTGCAGGATAGCGTCCCGGGCGCTCGCCGGGGGTAAAAAGGTGTTTCACCCGGACTTAGCCGCTACCGCAGGTTTGAAGAACGTTCGCTTCATCGAAGGTGATTTCGTTGCGCTTGGTCACGCATGGCCTACGGAACTGGGCCGGTTTCATTATGCTACAGCGCATGGCATCCTTTCCTGGATCGCAAGACCCGTGCGCGAGGGTCTCTACATCGGTTTTAGCTCTTCACGGCCATCCCTTCGGCAAGGAGAGAAACCACGAGCGTATTCATGCTCACGCCTTCTTGCGCGGCACGTGCGGCAAGCCTTGCGTGCAAGCTGCGCGGCAGTCTCAAGACAAACCGCCCCGACTCCGATCCGCTGCTAGGAGACGGGATGGGATCACCATATTCTTCTGCCGCTTCGAGCCATGCCTGAGCGGCGCGATAACCATCCGCAATGGCCTCTTCCGGCGTCTCGCCATCACCTATGCATCCCGGCAGGTCGGGGAATACGGCAAGCCAACCGCCGCCGTCCTCTTCCGGGAGACGGCGAATTTCTACAGGGTAATTTCTGCTGTCGATCACTCTTCGTCTCCAAGTCCCGTATCGATCAATCGAACCAAGGCTTTTATGTAGATCGGTTTGATGGGTCGATGTGCAGGAATGCTGATTTTTCGGCCTGCGGCATTGCGCAGGATGTAGTGGCTTCCACCACGATGGAAGACAGTTAGTCCGAATGCGCGAGCGACGGTTTCCACCTGGTCGATTCGCCAGTCTCTCGGGTTCTGGCGCATGGATTCGAGCAGTTTTCTTGGGGTGCTCATGAGCCAAATGATACTCGTTCCAATATCGCCAAACAAGCTCAGGAACAACAACTTCCAGGGGAAAATGAACGGAATGATCAGGTAAAAGACTGACGGTAACGCCGGACCTTCTTGCTACAATGGACGCAACGCTCGATCACCTTTCCGTCGTCATCCGGAGCCCTCATGTCGCTACGTCACACCAAGATCGTCGCCACGCTCGGGCCGGCGAGCTCCAGCCTTGAGGTGCTCGGTCGCATGATCGATGCCGGGCTCGACGTCGCCCGGCTCAACTTCTCCCACGGCAGCCCCGACGAGCATCGTGCCCGCGCCCGGCTGGTGCGCGAGCTCGCCCTCGAACGGGAAAGGCCCGTGGGGCTACTCGGTGACCTGCAAGGGCCGAAGATCCGCATCGGCAAATTCGCCCACGGGAAAATCACGCTCGAGCGCGGACAGAAATTCGTGCTCGACGTCCACTGCCCCGTGGGCGACGAGACCCGCGTCGGGCTCGACTACCCCGATCTGCCGCGCGACGTCCGCCCCGGCGACGTACTGCTGCTCGACGACGGAAAAATCCGGCTGCAGGTCGATTACGTCGCCGGCGATCGCATCCATACCACGGTGCTCGTGGGCGGCGTGCTCTCCGATCACAAGGGCATCAACCGGCAGGGCGGCGGCCTCTCGGCCCCGGCGCTCACCGCCAAGGACATGGAAGACATCCGTCTCGCCGCCGAACTCGACGTAGACTTCCTCGCCGTGTCCTTCCCCAAAAACGCCGCCGACATCTACATGGCCCGCCAGCTCATGCGCGCCGCCGGCGGGCACGCGCTCATCATCGCCAAGATCGAACGCATCGAGGCGGTGCAAAACCTCGAGGAAATCCTGCAGGCGAGCGACGGCATCATGGTCGCACGCGGCGACCTCGCCGTCGAAGTGGGTGATGCGGCGGTACCGGCGCTACAGAAAAAGATGCTGCGGCTCGCACGTGAGCACAAGCGGCTCGCCATCACCGCCACGCAGATGATGGAATCGATGATCGAGAGCCCGGTGCCCACGCGCGCCGAAGTCTCGGACGTGGCCAACGCCGTGCTCGACGGTACCGACGCGGTCATGCTCTCGGCCGAGACCGCCAGCGGCCGTTATCCGGTCGAGACGGTGGAAGCCATGCACCGCGTCTGCCTCGAAGCCGAACGCTCCCAGGAGAGCTCACTCGATCGCGAACTGCTCGACCGGGTCTTCACCCGCATCGACGAGGCGATCGCCATGTCGGCGATCTGGACCGGCTGGCACCTGCGCGTCAAGGCCATCGCCGCCATGACCCAGACCGGCGCCACCGCCCTGTGGATGAGCCGGATCAACAGCGGCGTGCCCATCTTCGCCCTCACCCCCGACGCGCACACGCGCAACCAGATGACCCTCTACCGGCAGGTCACGCCCATCCTCGTGTCGCAAGTCCATCAGGACCGCGACGAAATGCTGTGGGAAGCGGAGAAGATCCTGCTCGAGCGCGGCATCGTCGCCTACGACGATCTCATCGCGCTCACCATTGGCGAACCCATCGGCGTGCCCGGCGGCACCAACACCCTCAAGATCGTGCGCGTCGGCCAGACCCTGCGGGCCGCCGTCCCGCCGGTGTAGAATCCGCCCGAACAATCCGCTTCAAGGAGAAACGTCCCATGCCCCTCGTCTCGATGCGCCAGCTGCTCGATCACGCCGCCGAACACGGCTACGGCATTCCCGCCTTCAACGTAAACAACCTCGAACAAGTGCAGGCGATCATGGAGGCCGCGGCCGAGACCGACAGCCCCGTGATCATGCAGGCTTCGGCCGGCGCGCGCAAGTATGCCGGCGAACCCTTCCTGCGCCACCTGCTGCTCGCCGCGATCGAAGCCTACCCCCATCTGCCGGTCGTGATGCACCAGGATCACGGCCAGACCCCGGCCGTGTGCATGGCCGCCATCCGCTCCGGCTTCACCAGCGTGATGATGGACGGATCGCTGCTGGAAGACGGCAAAACCCCTTCTTCCTATGAATATAACGTGGCCGTCACCCAGGAAGTGGTGCGCTTTGCCCACTACATCGGCGTGACGGTCGAAGCCGAGCTCGGCTGTCTGGGCTCGCTCGAAACCGGCAAGGCGGGCGAAGAAGACGGCATCGGCGCGGCCGGCACGCTCGCGCACTCGATGCTGCTCACCGACCCCGAGCAGGCCGCCGACTTCGTGCGCGCCACGCAGTGCGACGCGCTGGCGATCGCCATCGGCACCAGCCACGGCGCCTACAAGTTCTCGCGCAAGCCCACCGGCGACATCCTGGCCATCGAGCGCGTCAAGGAAATCCACGCCCGGCTGCCCAACACCCACCTCGTCATGCACGGCTCCTCCAGCGTGCCGCAGGAGCTGCTCGAAGAAATCCGGCGCTACGGCGGCGACATGAAAGAGACCTATGGCGTGCCCGTCGAGGAGATCCAAACCGCCATCCGCTACGGCGTGCGCAAGATCAACATCGACACCGACATCCGCCTGGCGATGACCGGCGCGATCCGCCGCTTCTTCGCCGAGTCGCCCGACAAGTTCGACCCGCGCGAATACCTCAAACCGGCGCGCGCCGCCGCCAAAGCCGTGTGCAAATCGCGCTACGAAGCGTTTGGCTGCGCCGGCATGGCGAGCAAGATCAAACCGATCCCGCTCGAGAAAATGGCCGAGCGCTATCGCTCGGGCGAACTCGCGCAGCAAGTACGCTGATTCCCGAGCCCGCCATGTGCGGGCTTGTTCCTCTTACGAGGAGGAAACACCCTATGAGCGAAGAACGCCGCATCAGCCGCTTTCCCGTCGCCCGGCTCGACGAGGGAAACGCTGAAGAAATGAGCGAGCGGGATGAAGCGCAAGGCGCACGGAGCGCAGCGACCGAGACATATCAACTAGATAGGCGAGGGAGCGAGCACCGCGCAACGCAGCGATTCGCCCGCGCAGCCAATTATTCAGCGTTTCCCGAGCTGCCCGAAGACATCCGCGCCCGCATCCTCGCGGTGCAGGAGAAGACTGGATTCATCCCCAACGTCTTCCTCGCCCTCGCCCACCGACCCGAGGAATTCCGCGCCTTCTTCGCCTATCACGACGCGCTCATGGAAAAGTACAGCATGAGCAACCGCATCGCCAACATGAGCGCCCTGCGGCCCAACGATGAGTTCTACGCCATGGGACGGACATAAAGGCGTATACTGCGAGAGCGATACGCAGGCACTGCCATGTCGATCAAACATCCCATCATCGCGGTCACCGGCTCTTCCGGCGCCGGTACGAGCACCATCACCCGCACCTTCGTGCGCATCTTCGAGCGCGAAGGGGTCAATGCCGCCGTGGTCGAGGGCGACGCTTTCCACGCCTTCGACCGTGCCGAGATGCGCCGGCGCATCGCCGAAGAGGCCGCGCGCGGCAATCATCACTTCAGCCATTTCGGCCCCGAGGCAAATCTGGTCGACGAGCTGGAGAATCTCTTTCGCTCCTACTCGGAGAGCGGCACTGGCCGCACGCGCCACTACCTGCACGACGTCGAGGAGGCCGCCAAATACGGCGGAGAGCCAGGTACCTTCACCCCGTGGGAGCCTCTGCCGGAGAACACCGATCTCCTCTTCTACGAGGGGCTGCACGGTGGTCTGGTGACCGAGACGCACGACATGGCGCGTTTCGTGGATCTCTTGATCGGCGTGGTGCCCATCATCAACCTCGAGTGGATCCAGAAACTGTGGCGGGACCGCAGCGAGCGCGGCTATTCCACGGAGGCCGTCACCGACACCATTTTGCGCCGCATGCCCGACTACGTGCGCTACATCTGCCCCCAGTTCAGCCGCACGCACGTCAATTTCCAGCGCATCCCGGTGGTCGATACCTCCAACCCCTTCATCGCCCGCGACGTGCCCACCGCCGACGAAAGCCTGGTGGTGATCCGCTTCGCCAACCCGCGCGGCATCGACTTCCCCTACCTGCTCAACATGATCGCCGACTCCTTCATGAGCCGCGCGAACACCTTGGTGATCCCCGGGGGCAAGATGGAACTGGCGATGCAGCTCATCTTCACCCCCTTCGTCTGGCGCCTGATGGAGCGGCGCCAGCGGGTGATGGGGGTACTCTAGCGCTCAAGCGCGCTGCGCGAGCGCCACCCGCCGCGCCCGAACCGCTTCGGCGAGGCGATCGAGCGCCGTGACCGTGTCTTCCCAGCCGATGCAGGCGTCGGTGATGCTCTTGCCGTATTCGAGCGGTTTGCCCGGCATCAGATCCTGCCGCCCTTCCTTGAGGTGCGATTCGATCATCACGCCGATGATGCGATCCTCGCCCCCGGTGAGCTGTTCGGCCACCGATTCGACCACTTCGAGTTGCCGCTTGAACTGCTTACGGCTGTTGCCGTGCGAGCAGTCGATCATCACCTTGGCCGGGATGCCGGCCGCCGCCAAGTCGCGGCAGGCCGCTTCGACGCTGTTGGCGTCGTAGTTGGGCTCCTTGCCGCCGCGCAGGATGACGTGGCAGTCTTCGTTGCCGGTGGTGCTGACGATGGCCGAATGCCCTGCCTTGGTCACCGAGAGGAAATGGTGCGGCGCCTGGGCCGCTTTGATCGCGTCGATGGCGATACGCACGTTGCCGTCGGTGCCGTTCTTGAAACCCACCGGGCAGGAGAGCCCCGAGGCGAGCTCGCGGTGTACCTGGCTCTCGGTGGTACGCGCCCCGATCGCGCCCCAGGCGATGAGGTCGGCGATGTACTGCGGCGTGATCATGTCGAGGAACTCGGTACCGGCCGGCAGTCCCATCTCGGTGATCTCCCACAACAACCGACGAGCCAGGCGGATGCCATCGTTGATGCGGAAAGAATCATCGAGGTAAGGATCGTTGATGAGCCCTTTCCAGCCGACCGTCGTGCGCGGCTTCTCGAAGTAGACGCGCATCACCACCAGCAGATCGCCGCGCAAGCGATCCGCCTGTTCCTTGAGTCGACGGGCGTATTCCAGCGCCGCCTCCGGATCGTGGATCGAACAGGGACCGACGACCACGAGCAAGCGATCGTCGGCGCCATAGAGGATGCGGTGGATCGCCTGGCGAGCCAAAAAAGTGGTCTCGGCCGAGGCCGGCGTAGCGGGAAACTCGCGCAGCACGTGCGCCGGCGGCACGAGCTCTTTGATCTCCTTGATTCTAACGTCATCGATGTGCAGACGGGTGTGGGCTTTGACGGTATTCATACGCTTTCCTCGCTGGCTCATCCCTGGGTGGATTTGACGGCGCTCTTGGGGCGAAACGCCGCGACGACCGAGGGATCCGTTTCCAGATAGGGCCCACCGATGAGATCGATCGCATAGGGAATCGCTGCGAAGATGCCGGCATGGAGCACCTTACCCTCGGCGTCGCGCAACCCCTCCAGGGTTTCTTGGATGGACTTCGGCTGCCCCGGAAAGTTCACGATCAGGGTGCGTCCTCGGATCACCGCCACCTGGCGCGACAGGATGGCCGTGGGGACGAAGCGCAGGCCGATGCGTCGCATCTCTTCGCCGAAGCCGGGGAGTTCCTTCTCGGCAACGGCGAGCGTGGCTTCGGGCGTGACGTCGCGCGGGGCCGGCCCCGTCCCACCGGTGGTGAAGACGAGGCAGCAGCCGAGCTCGTCGGCGAGCTCGATCAAGGTGCGCTCGATCACGGGACGCTCATCGGGAATCAGGCGCCTCTCCGCCCGCCAGGGCGAAACGAGCGCCCGGGAAAGCCATGTCTCCAGCGCCGGCAGGCCACGATCCTCATAGACGCCCTGGCTCGCCCGGTCGCTCACCGACACGAGCCCGATCACCGCCTCTGCCTTCATGCCTCTCTCTCCTCGCGTTCTCCCGCACCCCACGGCAGATCTGCCTCATGGGCCTCGACCAAGGACTTCAACTCACGATAGATCGCGCGATACGCCTCGCTGACGAACGTTTCCTTCTGCCGCTCTTCCAGTACCTTGCGCCGCAACACGCGCAGATGCTGCACGTCGGCTTCCGGCGCCCAGGAGAGGATCTCGCCCAATACCCGCTCATCTTCGAGGAAACGCTCACGCAAGCGTTCCAGCTGCGCCCGACGCGCCTTCGCCTGAGGCGAATCCCCCTCGAGGGATTCGAGGCGAGCGGCGATCGCCGCCGCATCGACCACACGCATGAGCCGCCCGACGTACTGCATCTGCCGCCTTCGCGCCTCGTGTTTGCCCTCCAGTCGCTTGGCTTCCAGAATGGCCGCGAGCAGAGATTCAGGGAGATCGAGTCGCGACAGCCGCTCACGCGACAGCGCCGTGAGCCGCTCACCCAGATCTTGCAGGGCGATCATCGCTTTCTTGCGCCGCGTCTTCGACGGTGGGATCTCGGGGCGATCTTTGGGCGGAGGAAGCGGCATTGGAAGCAAGCACTCTGGATCATGGTCGGGAAGGATAGAATTATAAGCCAGTCCCCTAGGAGAGTCCTGAATGCCAGCGGTAGAATTTACCCATAGTCGCGTTGAATTGGCGCGCATCGCGGAGGCGACGCTCGAGCACGCACGCATGCTCGGGGCCGACGCAGCCGAAGTCAGCGTCTCCGAAGGTCGAGGCCTGTCGGTCACGGTACGCCGCGGCGCGCTTGAGACGCTCGAATACCATCGAGACAAAGGCTTGAGCGTCACGGTCTACGTCGGCCGACGCCGGGGGCACGCGAATTCCAGCGACATGAACCGGGAGGCGATCGATCGCACCGTCGCCGCCGCCGTGGCCATCGCCCGGCTCACCGCCGAGGACGAAGCGGCGGGCTTGCCCGACGAGAATCGCCTGGCCGACCCGCACACCCTTCCCGATCTATCGCTCTTCCATCCCTGGGCGCTGGAGGCCGAGTCGGCGATCGAGCTCGCCCGCGCCTGCGAGTCCTCCGCGCTTGCCGTGGACGAGCGCATCACCAATTCCGAAGGGGCGACGGTCTCGACCCAAGCCCACCAATTCGTACTCGCCAATTCCCTTGGTTTCCTCGCGGGTTACCCGACCACTGCCCATTCCTTCTCGTGCAGCGTCATCGCACAAGACGAAGCAGGAATGGAGCGCGACTACTGGTGGGACTGGCGGCGAGACCCGCTCGATCTGGAACCGGCCGAGCTGATCGGGCGCAGCGCCGGACGGCGCGCGATCGCTCGCCTCGGGGCGCGACGCATCCCCACCGGGACTTACCCCGTCGTATTGGACCACACCGTCTCGGGCAGCCTGCTGTCCCACTTCGTCCAGGCCGCGAGCGGCGGCGCCCTCTACCGCAAGGCCTCCTTTCTGCTCGACAAACTCGGTGAGCGGATTTTCTCGCCACACGTCACCATCCTCGAGGACCCCTTCATCCTCAAGGCTCCAGGCTCGGCCCCTTTCGACGACGAGGGCGTAGCCACGGCGCGGCGCACGGTGGTAGCCGAAGGCGTCCTACAGGGGTGGTTCCTCTCCACCTACTCCGGACGCAAACTGGGACTGCCGAGCACCGGCAACGCCGGCGGTGCGCACAACCTGCTCGTGCCGCCCACGCACGACAGCCGAGAGGCGCTACTGCGCGAGATGGGCAGGGGTCTGCTCGTCACCGAACTCATGGGGCACGGCGTCAATCCCGTCACCGGCGATTATTCCCGCGGAGCGGCCGGTTTCTGGGTGGAAAACGGCGAGATCACCCACCCGGTGAGTGAAATCACGATCGCCGGCAACCTGCTCGAGATGTTCGGCGCCATCCGTGGCGTGGCCAACGACGCCCGCCCTTGCCACCGCTACCGGATCGGTTCCACCCTGGTCGAAGCAATGCAAGTGGCCGGGGAATGATGGAGTTCAGCGGCTTTGCGCTACTATAGAGTACCTTGATGAACCGACTGCACGGCTGTATGACGGCCTTCTCCTGTGCCCGGATGCTCACCTCCC
This sequence comes from Tepidiphilus baoligensis, assembly GCF_012911495.1. Lineage (NCBI taxonomy): Bacteria > Pseudomonadati > Pseudomonadota > Hydrogenophilia > Hydrogenophilales > Hydrogenophilaceae > Tepidiphilus > Tepidiphilus baoligensis. Next base: position 263,138 of record NZ_JAAAUB010000001.1, on the reverse strand, counting down.
CAGGTGATGAGTCTCAGTCTCGCATCCTGGGCTCTGGAGGCCTTGCCCTGCAACCGTTCGGGATGGTTGTTCGAGGTACCCATGAAACGCTGCGAAAACACGCGCACGGACGCTCGTCCCATTCGTCGTCTCGCGGGCTTGCCAGACTACACGGCAAATGATTCTTGCGCCCGCTCTCGAGCGTCCGTCACCGTCATTCCCCTCGACGGGTTTTCGAGGTGTTTCAATTGACCATGGAAGGCCGCCATCTCGGTGTGCCGCTTGTTCGACAGAAAGGGAGACCAACCATGCAACGACGCAAATTCCTCCAGGGCGCGGGAATCGCGGGTATCCTCGCCAGCGGCACCGCTCCGGCCATCGTGATGGCGCAACAGAACATCCGCTGGCGCCTGGCCTCGAGCTTTCCCAAGTCGCTCGATACCATTTTCGGTGCAGCCGAAGAGTTGAGCAAGTCCATCAACGAGCTTTCCGAAGGAAAATTTCAGATCGATGTCTTCGCCGGCGGTGAATTGGTGCCGCCTTTCGGCGTGTTCGACGCGGTCCAACAGGGCACGGTCGAGATGGCACACTCGGCCTCGTACTACTTCGTCGGCAAGAACGACGCGCTCGCCTTCGACTGCGCCATCCCCTTCGGCCTCAACGCCCGCATGATCAATGCCTGGATGTACGACGCCGGCGGCCTGCAGCTGATGCGCGAGCTCTTCGCACGCTACGACATCGTCAACTTCCCTCTGGGCAACACCGGCGCGCAGTGGGGTGGATGGTACCGTAAGGAGATCAAGTCGGTCGACGACCTGAAAGGGCTGAAGATTCGCATCAGCAACCTTGCCGGCCGAGTGCTCACCAAGCTCGGTGCCGTACCGCAGGCGATCCCCGGCGGCGAGCTCTACCAGGCGCTGGAAAAGGGCACGATCGACGCGGTGGAGTGGACCACCGTTTATGACGACTACAAACTTGGTTTCCACAAGGTGGCACCCTACGGGTATTACCCCGCCTGGTGGGAAGGCGGCGCCCAGCTGTCGCTCTACGTCAACAAGAAAGCCTACGACGGCCTGCCCAAACGCTACAGGAACTGATCCGCATCGCCGCGAGCGATGCGCACACCCGCATGCTCGCCAAGTACGACGCGCGCAACCCGGACACGATCCGCAAGCTCGTGGCCGAAGGGGCGAAGATCAACCGCTTCCCCAAGGACATGATGGATGCCTCCTTCAAGGCTCGCAACGAACTCTTCGCCGAGCTCAACGACACCAACCCCGATTGGAAGAACATTTACGCGCACTATGAGAAATTCCTGCGCGACCAATATTCCTGGTTCCGTCTCTCGGAGATGAGCTACGACCAATACATGGCGAGCATCAAGCTTTGAGTCGAATCGGATTTGCGGTAGCACAGAACGGCCCCACGGGGCCGTTTTTCATTACGCCAGTGGTTCGTCGAGGCCGGCCTCGGCCATCTCGGCGGCCTTGAGCATCGCGCGCGCCTTGTTGCGCGTCTCCTGCCATTCGGCCTCGGGATTGGAATCGGCGACGATGCCCGCGCCCGCCTGCACGTGGATGGTCTCGTCCTTGATGACGGCGGTACGAATGGCGATCGCCAGATCCATCTCGCCGTGAAACCCGATGTAGCCCACCGCTCCGGCATAGATGCCGCGCTTCACCGGCTCGAGCTCGTCGATGATCTCCATGGCCCGCACCTTGGGTGCGCCGCTCACCGTCCCGGCGGGAAAGGTAGCGCGCAGCACCGACAAGGGCGTCTCCTGCTCTCCGAGTTCCCCCTCGACCTGCGAGACGATGTGCATCACGTGGGAATAGCGCTCGATGGCGAAGGATTCGGTCACTTTCACCGAACCGATTCTCGCCACGCGCCCCACGTCGTTGCGTCCCAGATCGAGCAATTGCACGTGTTCGGCGCGCTCTTTCTCATCGGCGAGGAGCTCGCGCTCGAGCGCCTGATCTTCGGCAGAAGTGGCGCCGCGCGGGCGCGTCCCGGCGATGGGTCGCACGATCACTTTGCGCGCCGTTCCCTCGTCTTCGAGCCGCACGAGGATCTCGGGCGAAGCCCCCACGACGTGGAACTCCTCGAAATCGAAATAGAAGAGATAGGGCGAAGGGTTGAGCGAGCGGATGGCGCGGTAGAGCGTGAGCGGATCGGCATGGAACGGCTTGCTCATGCGCTGCGACAACACCACCTGCATGACGTCGCCGTCGACGATGTAGCGCTTGACGCGCTCCACCGAGGCCTTGAAGGCTTCCTCGCCGAAGGCCGATACCGGCTCGCCGGGTGGGAACGGACGCGAAACGGGGATACGCACCGGCGTGCGCAGCCGCTCGAGCAGTTCCTGCAGGCGTTTCTTGGCGCGGCGATAGGCGCCCGGCACCTCGGGCTCGGCATAGACCACCAGCGTGAGCTTGCCGGTGAGGTTGTCGACGATGGCGAGCTCTTCGGAGACGAGCAGCAGGATGTCGGGCGTACCGATCGGGTCGGGCTTCTCGATGCCGGCGAGCCGCGGTTCGATGTAGCGCACCGTGTCGTAGCCGAAGTAACCCACGAGCCCGCCGAGGAAACGCGGCAGCCCGGCGCGCGGCGGCACCTTGATGCGGTCGAGATACTCACCGATGAAGGTGAGCGGATCGCCGTAATCGCGCCGCTCCACGAGCCGGTTGCCGTGCAGCAGCAAGGCGCTGCGGCCATAGACTTCGAGGCGCACGGGGCTGGAGAGCCCGATCATGGAGTAGCGCCCGAAACGCTCGCCGCCTTGCACCGATTCGAGCAGGTAGCTCCACGGCCCGTCGGCGAGCTTGAGATACAGGGAGAGCGGCGTGTCGAGGTCGCAAAAAGTGGTGAGCGTGACCGGGATGCGGTTGTAGCCCTGCGCCGCGAGGGCGTCGAATTCGGATTCCTGCATGGCTTCGCCCTGGAAGGACTCAAGCCAAGTAGTTTAGCAGCTCGGGGAAGCGATCGAGAAAGACTGAAGCCGGCAGACGGCGTAAAGATTCCGGGTCGCCGTAGCCATAGGTGACGAGCGCCACCGCCACCCCCGCCCCCTGCCCTGCCTGGGCGTCGATAGCCGAATCGCCGACGAGCAGGGCCCGCTCGCTCGGACGGTTGAGGTGTTCGCAAGCATGCAGCACCATGGCCGGGTCGGGCTTCTTCACCGGCAGGGTATCGCCGGCGACGACGACGTCGAAAAACGGCGCGAGGTCGAGCGCTTCGAGCAGCGGCAGGGTGAATTTCCAGTCCTTGTTGGTCACGCAGCCCATCACCAGGCCGCGGCAGGAGAGCTCGGCGAGCGTCTCCGGTACCCCCTCGTAGGGGCGGCTCGCCATCCCGTTGACCTCGGCATAGTGCGCCTTGAAACGTTCCAGGGCCGCGGCCACCTCTGCCGGGTCGGTGCGTCCGTTGGCCGCCATGAAACGGCGGACCAGCTCGGCGATGCCATCACCAACCCAACGGCGAATCTCCAGCAGCGAGGACATCGGCAGACCGAGGTCGCTCGAGGTGCGCGCCGCGGCCTCGGCGAGGTCGGGCAAGGTATCGACCAGGGTTCCATCCAGGTCGAACAGCAAGGCTTCCGCCGCGATCGGCTTGGCACTCATCCTTTTTTCCTTTCCACGGTTTGCAACCGACTCCTCATCCCGGCGATGATAGAATCGTAACGATGCGGGTCGTCGGCCCGAGCAGCACCGAACACCGCCGAACCGGCGACGAAGACATCTGCTCCCGCCGCTGCCACTTCGGCGATGTTGTCGAGGTTCACGCCGCCGTCGACTTCCAAGAGCAGACGACGACCGCTCTCCTCGGCATAACGATCTAGCATCTTACGCGCAGCGACGATTTTTTTCAAGGTATGCACAATGAAACGCTGCCCGCCGAAACCGGGGTTGACGCTCATGAGAAGGACGAAATCGAGCCGGTCGAGCACATGTTCGAGCCAGACGAGCGGGGTGGCCGGATTGAACACGAGCCCCGCGCGGCAGCCACAGGAGCGAATGAGCTCGAGCGTGCGATCGACGTGCTCGGATGCCTCGGGATGAAACGAGATGAGATCCGCCCCGGCTTCGGCGAACTGCGGCACGAGCGCGTCGACCGGTTTCACCATGAGGTGGACGTCGATCGGCACCGAGGCGTAGGGTTTGATCGCGCGGCACACCATCGGCCCCATCGTGAGATTGGGGACGTAATGATTGTCCATCACGTCGAAGTGGATCCAATCGGCCCCGGCGGCGATCACGTCGCGCACCTCTTCACCCAGGCGAGCGAAGTCCGCCGACAAGAGACTGGGGGCAATCAGGAAAGGGGAAGACGGCTTCATCGAGCAGGAGGAGGTCCGTAGAGAAAAACGAATTCGAGAGAATCGATGATGACCCGATCCCGATCGCGCAAAGGCACGAGGGAGGTCGTGGGAATGCTGCCGTTGACCCTGGGGGGCTGACCGCTCTCATGGCGTAGGAGTACCCGCCAGCCTTGATCGATGAGCGCGATCACGGTATGGCCGGGTTTCCCTAGACGAGTGATTTCCCGAACCAAGGGAAGCGTTCGGTTGTTCTGTCCTTCGCTCGACTCTAGGCGGAGCTGAGGAACGAGCCCCCGACGCAAGGGCGCACTCTGGGGCACGAACGGCCAAGGCAGGGTTCGTTCGAGCGGCGAAGCCCCGTAGAGGAAGCGGTAATGGGCGATACGGAAAACCTCTCCCGGTTTGAGGCGGTATTGCTGGATCCTTTGGCCGTCGACCCAGGTGCCATTGCGACTTCCGAGGTCTTCGACGAGAATCGCATCTCCCAGAGGTCGTATGCGAGCATGCCGTCCGCTCACCGCCAGGCTATCTATGCGGATATCGTTGTCGGCTTTACGGCCGATGAAGAACTCCCGGTTGGGAAGATCGACGCGCACGAGTTCGCTGCCGTGATGGATCACCCGTAGATGACCCGTACCGGAGAGCACGTCCCGGTTGGCAGCAAACCGATTCATGGTATGCCGCCTCAGTACGGAAGAGGGTGACCGAGCCCGCGCTCACGCGCACGCTCGAGCACGAGCGCGGCCACGGCCAGATCCTGTATCGCCATGCCCTGCGATTCGAAGAGCGTGATTTGACGCTCGTGCGCGCGCCCGGGGCGCATGCCGGCGATCACCTCACCCAGTTCCGCCCACAGGCCCGGGCGGGTGCGGCCTTTTTCCAGCGCCGGTAAGAGATCCCCCGCTTCGCGCAAGGCCACCTCGCGGCTATCGACGCAGATGAGGTCGGCGCGCAGCACGGCCTTCTCCGGCAGCTCCTGGCGCGCGAGGCTGTTCGAACCGGCTGCGTTGAGGTGAACGCCTTCGCTGAGCCAGTCTGCATCGAGCACCGGTTTCGGCGAGGTGGTGACGGTGACGACGACGTCGGCGCCCCGCACCGCTGCCTCGACCGACTCGGCCGGCACGAACTGCCGCCCCGTGCGTCGAGCCATGGTCTCGCAGAAGGCACGCACGTGCTCGGGGGTACGTGCAGCGACGCGAAAGGTTTCGATCGGCAGCGTTTCGGCGAGCGCCAGGGCCTGTCCCTGGGCCTGCCAGCCGGCGCCGACGATGGCGGCGATTTTTGCGTCGGGCCGGGCGAGGTACTTCGCCGCCACGCCGCCGGCGGCGCCGGTACGCATCATGCCCAGCGTATCGGCTTCCAGCACGGCGACGGGCTCGCCCGTATCGCTATCGAAGACGTGCACCCAGAAGCGCGCCCGTCCCCCCGAGGAGGTATAGACTTTGAATCCGGTGAGCCGCTTGTCGGGCACGGCGCCTTGCAGCATGTGCGTGATCGAGGTGGGAAGACGCACCCGCTGGCGCGGGTAATCCACCACCTCGCCACGGGCATGCGCCGCCATCACCGCCTCGACGGCGGCGAGCACCGAAGGCATGTCGAGCAGCCCGGCGACTTCTTCTTCCGTGAGATACAAGGCCACGATTGCCTCCTCGGCGTAAGGAATGGGATCAGAGCAGGCTCTTCAATAGCTTACCCATCTCGGACGGGTTGCGCGTGACTTTGAAGCCGCACGATTCCATGATCTCGAGCTTGGCTTCGGCCGTCTCGGCGCCCGTGGAAATGATGGCACCGGCGTGTCCCATGCGTTTGCCCGGAGGCGCCGTGACCCCGGCGATAAAGCCCACGACGGGCTTTTTGAAGTGCTCCTTGCACCACATGGCCGCGTCGACCTCGTCGGTACCGCCGATCTCGCCGATCATGATGACCGCATCGGTGTCGGGGTCGTCGTTGAACATCTTCATCACGTCGAGGTGCTTGAGCCCGTTGATCGGGTCGCCGCCGATACCCACCGCGCTCGACTGCCCCAGGCCCAGCTCGGTGAGCTGCGCCACTGCTTCATAGGTGAGCGTACCGGAGCGCGAAACCACGCCGACGCGCCCTTTCTTGTGGATGTGACCGGGCATGATGCCGATCTTGAGTTCGTCCGGCGTGATGATGCCGGGACAGTTGGGCCCCAGCAGGAGGGTTTCCTTGCCACCGGCGGCGACCTTGTGCTTCATCTTGTTGCGCACGATGAGCATGTCGCGCACCGGGATGCCCTCGGTGATGCAGATGACGAGATCGAGGTCGGCCTCGACCGCTTCCCAGATGGCATCGGCCGCGCCGGCCGGCGGCACGTAGATGACCGAGACGGTGGCGCCGGTGGCCTCTTTCGCCTCTTTCACCGAGGCGAAGATGGGAATGTCGAAAATCTTCTCGCCGGCCTTCTTGGGATTGACGCCCGCCACGAAACAGTTGCGGCCGTTGGCGTACTCGAGGCATTTCTCGGTATGGAACTGAGCGGTCTTGCCGGTGATACCCTGGGTGATGACTTTCGTATCTTTGTTGATCAGGATCGACATGGGTGGATTCCTCGACGGCGGGTTCGGTCAATGAGCGGCAGAGACGGCGGCGACGATCTTCTGCGCCGCGTCGGCCATCGTTTCGGCGGAGATGATGGGCAGGCCGGATTCGGCGAGGATCTTCTTGCCGATGTCCTCGTTCGTGCCCTTCATGCGCACCACGAGCGGCACGTTCAATTGCACTTCGCGCGCGGCGGCCACCACGCCGTTGGCGATGGTGTCGCAGCGCATGATGCCGCCGAAGATATTGACCAGAATCCCTTTCACCTTGGGATTGCGCAGCATGATCTTGAAGGCCGCGGTGACTTTTTCGGTCGTGGCGCCGCCGCCCACGTCGAGGAAGTTGGCCGGTTCGCCGCCGAAGAGCTTGATCGTGTCCATCGTGGCCATGGCCAGTCCCGCGCCATTGACCAGACAGCCGATGTTGCCATCGAGCGCGATGTAGGAGAGCCCATACTTGGAGGCTTCCACCTCGTCGGGGTCTTCTTCGTCGAGGTCGCGGTAGGCCACGATCTCGGGGTGACGGAAGAGCGCGTTGTCGTCGAAATTGAACTTCGCATCCAGCGCCTTGATGCCGCCGTCGCCCTCGAGGATGAGCGGATTGATCTCGGCAAGCGATGCATCCGTCTCCATGTAGCAGGTGTAGAGCTTCTTCAAGGTATCGACGGCCGCCGGCACGGACGCATCGGGGATGCCGATGCCGCGCGCGAGCCGCTCGGCCTCTTCATCGGGGAAACCGACGATGGGATCGATGAAGGTCTTGAGGATTTTTTCCGGGGTCTTCGCCGCGACTTCCTCGATTTCCATGCCGCCCTCGCTGGAGGCGAGCACGGCGACTTTCTGCGTGGCCCGGTCGGTGAGGACCGAGACGTAGTATTCGTGTTTGATGTCGGCGCCTTCTTCGATGAGCAGGCGCTTGACGATCTGGCCTTCGGGTCCGGTCTGGTGCGTGACCAACCGCATGCCGAGGATGGCCGAGGCGTGTTGACGCACTTCATCGAGCGAACGCGCGAGTTTGACGCCGCCGCCCTTGCCGCGCCCGCCGGCGTGGATCTGGGCTTTCACCACCCACACGGGGCCGCCGAGCGACTCGGCCACCTTCATTGCTTCTTCTACCGAAAACGCCGGCCCGCCCTTGGGCGTACGGATGCCGAATTTTCTCAGGACTTCCTTGGCTTGATATTCATGGATTTTCATGGTCACCCTTCGCTTGTTTATGCGACGCCCCAGGGGGCAATGCTTGGTCGTTCATGACGCAACGGTCGATGGTACGGCCGAAAGAAACCGCAGCCGTCCTACCGCCAGCGCCTTCTCAGCAAAAAACCATAGCCTGGTGGATGTAATTATAACGGCAATCCCCCGACCTCCTTTCACCCGTTTTCTTCGCAGCAAGGCTGCGCCTGCCTCCTCGGTCGATACCATCGAGGGTAGTAAGCGGCAACGGCAGGGGAAGAGGTCGTATCGAGGGCGTGGCACCCATCAAGTTGAAAGGGTTTTCTATCCCCTTCATCTTCGCGCTTCTTGAAAGTGGCCCAGGTCTGGATCGCCGCGGTGGGCAAGGCATAGAGGAGCTCCGTGAGGTGGGTGCAACCTTTGATACCGGCAAACAGCGCCCCGACGTCGCGGCGAAACCCTCGCAGCAGGTTGAGCCCGATCAAGCGACGATACGCAGGAGCGATGGCTTCGCAGGTGCCAGGATAAGGTACCCAAGGACTCTCGGCCTGGGCGTCGACGATCGTGAATTCGTCATCCACCGTGATGCGAACGTGCATCTGATGGATCGGTTCACCCGCCTTGCGCAGACCCGAGGCAAGGGGATAGTCGAGCGTTTTCACGTCCGTGAGCGTGGCTTCGAGTTCGAGCAGGCCATCGTCGCGCAGATAACCTTCGATGTCGATGGTTCTGCGGTGAATGCGCCGTCGTGAAGAGGCAGTGGAGGATGATTCCATGATCGTTCAAAGGATGGGACGGACGAAAAAGAACATATTAACGCATAACGTGCGCCAGTTCGACCTCACACCGGGCTGGGAACGTCGTGATAGTCGACCTCGAGCCCGTGCTCCTGCGCTAGCCAGCGCCCCAGCGCCTGCACGCCGAAACGCTCGGTGGCATGGTGCCCCGCGGCGATGAAGGCCACCCCCGCATCGCGCGCCAGATGCACGCAGGGCTCGGAGATCTCGCCAGTGACATAGACGTCCACCCCCTCGCCGATCGCCGCGGCGAATTCACCCTGCGCCGCGCCGCTACACCAGGCGAGCCGCTCGATGCGCCGTTGCGGCTCCCCCAGCACCAGCGGTGTGCGATCGAGCACGGCGTTCAGCCGCTCGGCGAGCGCGGCGAGCGTCGTCTCCCCCTCGGGCCGACCGAGCCAGACGAGATCTTCCCCGCCGCAGCGCCCCTCGGCCCGCCAGCCCATCGCCCGTGCCCAAACGGCATTGTTGCCGACTTCGGGATGGGCATCGAGCGGCAAATGGTAGGCGATGAGGCTCACCTCGTGCACGAGCAGCGGCCGCAGGCGCCGACGACGCCAGGCGGTAAGCGTAGGGTCCTCGCCACGCCAGAAGAAGCCATGATGCACCAGGATCGCGTCGTAGCCGCCCGCGATCGCGTATTCGATGAGTTCGAGGTTGGCCGTCACGCCGCAGAGCACGCGCCCCACTTCCGACCGTCCTTCCACTTGCAGCCCGTTTGGGCAATAATCGCGAAACGATGCGGGTTGCAAGAGAGCGTCCAGGGCCTCTACCAAATCCGTCAATCGCATGCTCGCCGCTCCTCGAGGAACCGATGAAGAAACTATGGCAGATTTTCGCGCAAACCGTCACCGTCGTCGCACTGGCCGGCTTCGTCGTGGCGCACCTCAAGCCGCACTGGTGGTTCGACACCGGTGCCCCGCTCATCGTCGAGCGCGACGCCCCCACCATCCCGGCGCCAGCGGCCAAAGATTACCGCTTCGCTGCCGCCCGGGGCGCCTCCGCCGTCGTTTCACTTCAGCCCATGGAGCCGAATCAGGCGGAAAACGGCGAAACACCGCGACCCTTGCAGCTACCCGAAGGCCACCCCGAGGTTCCGCTACCCGACGAAGACTCGATGCGCTTGCCCGAAGCCATGGGCTCGGCAGTCATCGTCACCGACGACGGAGTGCTCGTAACCAACGCCCACGTCGTACAAGGACACGAGCGTTTCCTGGCGCGCTTCGGTGACGGGCGCAGTGTTCCGGCACGCGTCGCCGGACGCGACCAGGAGAGCGACCTCGCCATCCTGCGGCTCGAGGATTCCGGCCCCTTCCCTGCCCTTCCTTTCGCTCCGCCAGATAGTTTCGACGTGGGCGACGTGGTGCTCGCGGTAGGACACCCCTTTGGCGTGGGGCAAACGGTGACGATGGGCATCATTTCGGCACTGGGGCGCAACGACCTTGGCTTGTCCACGTTCGAGAATTTCATCCAAACCGATGCGGCGATCAATCCCGGCAACTCGGGGGGCGCGCTCGTGGACACGCAAGGGCGCCTACTGGGCATCAACACCGCCATTTTTTCGCGCACCGGCGGGTCATTGGGAATCGGGTTCGCCATTCCCGTGCAGATCGTTCAGCCAGTGGTCGCAGAACTGAGCACCCGCGGTTACGTGCGCCGCGGCTGGGTCGGGGTGCAGCTGCAACCGCTCGAGAACACCCTGGCCGACGCGATGGGGATCATCACCCGCGAAGGCGCGCTAGTGGCCGCGGTCTTGCCCGATTCCCCGGCCGCCGCGGCCAGCCTCAAACCCGGTGACGTCATTCTTGCCATCGATGGCAAACCGACTCGCACGGTACGCGAGGTGCTCGACATGGTCGCGGCGACCCCCCCTGGCAAGGAAATCACGCTGTGGATCGAACGCGAACGACGGACGATCGAAGTGCGCCTCGTCACGGGAGAACGGCCACACCAGGGGTCGTGATCAGTCCTGCGTCCGTTGCGGCGAGGTCTCTTCGCGGGGCAAGGGCAAGCTCTCCTCTGTCGCGCGCTTGCGCGGCTTGCCCCAGCGCACGAACAAGATACCGAGCTCATAGAGCAAGATCATCGGCACCGCCAGCATGAACTGGGAGATGACGTCGGGCGGGGTGACGATCGCCGCGATGACGAACGCGCCGACGATCACATAAGGACGTGCCTCCCGGAGCTTGGTGGCGTCGACCACGCCCGCCTTGGCGAGCAGGATCACCGCGACGGGAACTTCGAACGTCACGCCGAAAGCGACGAACATCGTCATCACGAAGCCGAGATACTGCTCGATGTCCGGCGCCACCTGGACGCTCGCCGGCGCGAACTCAGCGATGAAGCGAAACACGCCACGAAAGACGAAGAAGTAGCAGAACGCCACGCCGAGCAGAAAGAGCACGGTGGAAGCGATCACCAAGGGGGCTATGAGACGCTTTTCGTGCGCATACAGCCCTGGGGCGACGAAAGCCCATGCCTGGTAGAGCACATAAGGCAAGGCGACGAAAAAGGCGAGAAGAATGGTCACCTTGATCGGCACGAAAAACGGCGTGACGACGCCGGTGGCGATCATGGTCGAACCCGCCGGCAAAGCGTCCAGCATGGGCTGGGCGAGAAGGTCATACCAGAAACTCGCCCAGGGCACGAGACAAAGAAAGACGAGCAACACCGCGAGGGCCGCGCGAATCAAACGGCTACGCAGCTCGATCAAATGCGACAGGAAGCTGTCTTCCGTGGGCGTCGATTCGCTCATGACGATGCCTTCCCGATGCCCTGTGGCATAGATGCCGAAGGAACGGGCTCCGTGCTCGACGACACCGAGCCCGCCCCGGGGAAGGAAACCAGAGGCTCGCGCTTCTCCTCCTCGGGCAAAGCGCCCATGTCGGCCGTCGACACCGAAGAGGCAGACACCTCGGCGGACGAAGTAGTCGCATCCTGCCCCGCAACCGGCTCATTCGCTTCGGCAGACGGACGCTGCCCCGGTGCAGAACGGGAAAACGAGGCACCATCCTCGACGGCAAGCGCCTGACGCGCCTCCTCGAGACTCTGGCGCAGGGGCGCCTGGACGTCCTCGGCCTGCCGCCGCATCGTCTCTTGCAGCTCACGCGCCTGGGCTTCGATCTGAGACTGGAGTTTTTTCAACTCCTCGAGCTGCAACTCGCGCTCGATGTCCGCCTTGACGCCGGAGACGTAACGTTGCAACCGTCCGATGAGTTCTCCCGCCGTGCGCGCGGCTTTGGGGAGACGCTCAGGGCCCAGGACGATGAGCGCCACCACGGCGAGCAGAATCATCTCGGAGAAACCGATGTCGAACACCCCTACCTCTCAGTCGGATGATGAATAACCGGCGCACACGCCTTCAGGGCAAGGCGCCCGGAGCGGGAGCCCTATCTCCTAGACCGGCGCGTCGCCGGGAACCGTGCAATGCCGCCATGCAGCGGCGCAGTGCTCGGGGATGCGCGACATCCAGGAGCATCTGCGCTCCAAAACACATCGGCATGCCAGCGCGAATCAGGTCGGTTCGAAGCGCCCGATGGTCGGCTCACGCCCGAGGCTGCGACGCGTCGCTCTTTTCCCGCACCGTGCCTTCGATCGTCGTCTGGTCGCTCACGGCCTTGGGTGAGGTAGCAGCGGCGTTCTCATCTTCCTCTGCGCTCTTCATCCCTTCCTTGAATCCACGTACGGCGCCTCCGAGATCCTGCCCGATGTTGCGCAGCTTCTTCGTACCGAAGATGAGCACCACGACCAAGAGCACGATGAGCCAGTGCCAGATACTGAATGAACCCATGATCATTTTCCTCCTGAATGCGCTTGCCGGTTCAGCGCTTGAGCATGATGGGCAGAGGCTCGTTTCCCCCGCCGAGCAGATGCACGTGCAGGTGCATCACTTCCTGGCGGCCGATGCGCCCGGTGTTGATGATGGTGCGCCAACCGTCGGCACAACCGGCCGCGAGCGCCACCTTGGTGGCGGCCACCATCAGGCGCCCCATCCAGCCGGCGTCGTCGTCGGTGAGCTCTTTGGTCGAAGGAATGTGGTGCTTTGGGATCACCAGCAGATGGACCGGTGCTACCGGACGGATGTCGTGGAACGCCAGCACCTCGTCGTCTTCATAGACTTTCTTCGCCGGGATCTCGCCCGCGACGATCTTGCAGAACACGCAGTTCGGATCGGCTTGCGTCGTCATGCTTTCCCTCCTTTGGCAATCACCACCGATTCGGCCTCCGCCGCCGTGGCCAGGCGCGCGCGTTTCTCGTCGATACCCGAGACGCCCTCCCGACGGCGGAATTCGGCGGCTATGTCCTCGACCGACAGGCCGAAGTGCGCGAGCAGCACCATGGTATGGAACCACAGGTCGGTGACTTCCCACACCAGATGCAGCCGATCGCCGTCTTTGGCCGCCATGATCACTTCGGCGGACTCTTCGGCCACTTTCTTGAGGATGGCCTCCGTGCCCTTTTGGTACAGGCTGGAGACATAGGACTGGTCGGGATCGGCCGCCTTGCGTTCGGCGAGCGTCTGGCTGACGCGGCGTAGCACTTCCAAGTCGATCATGAGTATATCTCCTTCGGATCCTTCACCACCGCTTCGACGACTTTCCAAGCTCCGTCACGCCAGACGCGGTAAAAGCAACTCCGCCGTCCGGTGTGACAGGCAATGCCGCCCTTTTGTTCGACGCGCAGCAGCAGCGCGTCGCCATCGCAGTCGAGCCGCAGCTCGACCAATTTTTGCACGTGCCCGGACGTCTCGCCTTTGGCCCATAGCCGGCCGCGCGAGCGTGACCAGTAGACGGCCTGACCGCGTGCGATCGTCTCGGCCAGCGCCTCGCGGTTCATCCAGGCGAGCATGAGCACCTCGCCCGTGCTCGCGTCCTGCGCGATCGCCGGTACGAGGCCGGAAGCATCCCAGCGGATCTGCTCGAACAGGTCTTCGCTCACAGCCGCACCTCCACGCCGGCCGCCTGCATCGCCTCCTTCGCCTGGCGGATGCTGTATTCGCCGAAATGAAAGATGGAGGCGGCGAGCACCGCATCGGCGTGCCCCTGCGTGACGCCCTCGACCAGATGCTGCAGCGTACCCACGCCGCCGCTCGCGATCACCGGCACCGGCACGGCGTCGGATACCGCACGGGTGAGCTCGAGGTCGAATCCCTGCTTGGTGCCGTCGCGATCCATGCTGGTGAGCAGGATCTCACCCGCACCGAGCGCGCAGACCTTTTGCGCCCATTCGATGGCGTCGAGCCCCGTGTCGACGCGCCCCCCATGGGTGAAGACCGACCAGCGCTCGGGCGCGACGCGCTTGGCGTCGATGGCCACGACGATGGCCTGCGAGCCGACACGATCGGCCGCCTCGGCGATGAGCTCGGGTCGCTGCACAGCCGCCGTGTTGATGCTCACCTTGTCGGCCCCGGCGAGCAGCAGCGCGCGCACGTCCTCGAGGCGGCGCACCCCCCCGCCCACCGTCAAAGGAATGAAGACGCACTCGGCCACCCGCGCGACGACGTCGAGCAAAATGGCCCGCTCTTCGCTGGAGGCCGTGATGTCGAGAAAAGTGAGCTCGTCGGCCCCCTCGGCATCGTAACGCCGGGCGATCTCCACCGGGTCGCCCGCATCGCGCAACGACACGAAATTGACCCCCTTGACCACGCGACCGGCATGGACGTCCAGACAAGGGATGACGCGCTTGGCAAGCATCAGGCCGTCCTCTGCGCGCTGCGCCGCGCCGCGAGTTCGTCGGCGAGCGCCTGCGCCGCTTTGAAGTCCAGCGTGCCTTCGTAGATGGCGCGCCCGGTGATCGCTCCGATCACGCCGTCTTCCTCGATGGCGCACAGCGCCTCGATGTCGGTGAGCGAGGCGATGCCGCCGCTGGCGATCACCGGCGTGGCACGCAGCGCGCGCGCGAGCCGCGCCGTCGCCTCGACGTTCACCCCGGAGAGCATCCCGTCGCGGCCGATGTCGGTATAGACGATGGCCTCCACGCCGTAGTCCTCGAACTTGCGCGCGAGCTCGACGACGTCGTGGCCGCTCGAACGCGACCAACCGTCGATCGCCACCTTGCCGTCCTTGGCGTCCAGCCCCACCATGACGTGGCCGGGGAAGGCGACGCAGGCGTCCTGCAGGAACCCGGGGTGTTTGACCGCCGCCGTGCCGATGATGACGTATTCGATGCCCAGTTCCACGTAACGATCGATCGTATCGAGATCGCGGATGCCGCCGCCGAGCTGCACCGGCACCTCGCCGTCGATTTCTTCCAGGATGGCCTCGATCGCCGCGAGGTTCTTCGGCTTGCCGGCGAAGGCCCCGTCGAGGTCGACGAGGTGCAGCCGCCGCGCCCCCTGGTCGAGCCAATGGCGCGCCATGGCGGCCGGATCTTCGGAGAACACCGTGGCCTCTTCCATGCGCCCCTGGCGCAAGCGGACGCATTGGCCGTTTTTCAGATCGATGGCGGGAATCAACAGCATGATGTCACAGGTCCCGTTGGGCGGTCTCGGCCGCCGTCGTTGTCACCCGGTGCGGCGAACCGCACCCCCTCCTCTGCGCCGCGCTCATGGAGCCCAGCGCACGAAGCGCTCGAGTAGCGCCAGCCCTGCCCGCCCGCTCTTCTCGGGGTGGAATTGCACGGCCACGAGGTTGTCGCGCGCCACCGCCGACGTAAACACGACGCCGTAATCGGTGCGGGCGAGCACGAGCGACTCGTCACGCGGCGCGACGTAGTAGCTGTGCACGAAATAATAGCGCTCGCCGCTTCCCTGGATCGACAAGACGGGGTGTTCGCGCACGTTCTCGACCCGGTTCCAGCCCATGTGGGGCACCTTGAGATGCGCTTGCCCGGGAGCGAACGCGCCGTCGCGCGGGAAACGCACCACCTCGCCGGCAAAAAGGCCGAGCCCGGCGGCACCCCCTTCTTCGGATCGCTCGAAGAGCATCTGCAATCCCACGCAAATGCCGAGAAACGGCCGCTCGCGCGCCGCCAGCCGCACCGCTTCGTGCATCTCCTGGCGCTGCAGCGCCCCCATGCAATCGGGCATCGCCCCCTGGCCGGGGAAGACGACGCGATCGGCCTCGCGCACCTCGCGCGGTGTGCGCGCCAAATACACGTCGACGTCGGGCGCGACGGTCTGCAACGCCTTCTGCACCGAGCGCAGATTCCCCATGCCGTAATCGATCACCGCGATGTTCATGGCCGGCTCACAGCACCCCTTTGGTCGAGGGCATCCGTCCCTCCAGGCGTGGATCGCGCGCGCAGGCCATGCGCAGCGCCCGACCGAAGGCCTTGAAGAGCGTCTCGCACTGGTGGTGGGCATTGACGCCGCGCAGACCGTCGAGATGCAGCGTCACCGCCGCGTGATTGACGAACCCCTGGAAGAATTCGCGCACGAGATCGACGTCGAAGGCGCCGATGCGCGCACGGGTGAATTCACAGCAAAAGACGAGCCCGGGGCGGCCGGAGAGATCGACCACCGCGCGCGACAGCGCCTCGTCGAGCGGCACGTAGGCGTGACCGTAGCGGGAAAGGCCGCGCTTGTCGCCCAAGGCCTTGGCAAACGCCTGACCAAACGTGATGCCGACGTCTTCGACCGTATGATGGTCGTCGATGTGCGTGTCGCCCTCGGCGCGGATTTCGAGGTCGATGAGCCCGTGCCGGGCCACCTGCTCGAGCATGTGGTCGAGAAACGGCACGCCGGTGGCGAGTTCAGCGCGACCGCTGCCATCGAGATCGAGCGCCACGCGCACGCGGGTCTCGAGGGTGTCGCGCTCGACGACGGCGGCACGGCGCACAGGAGATTCGGTCATGGAAGAACCAAAAAAAGGGAAGGTGGCAACGTGTGCATGATACCATTGGGCGTGTCGAGCGTAGCCACCCTGATCCCGAGAAAACGGCGCATGGACGATCGTTACTGGAGCCCTACCGTCAAGCGGCTCACCCCCTACGTTCCGGGCGAACAGCCCCGAATCCCCGATCTCATCAAGCTGAACACCAACGAGCATCCGCACGGCCCCTCGCCACGGGTGCTCGCCGCCATCCAGGCCGAACTCGACGAGCGGCTGCGCCTCTATCCCGACCCCGAAGCGACGGCGCTACGCCACGAGCTCGCGCAACGCCACGGCGTGGAGATCGACCAGGTCTTCGTCGGCAACGGCTCCGACGAGGTGCTCGCTTTTGCCTTCCAGGCGCTCCTGGGTCATGCCAGTTCGATCTGGTTCCCCGACATCACCTACAGTTTCTATCCCGTCTATTGCACGCTCTACGGCCTGCCCCACGAAACGGTGCCGCTGACCGACGACTTCCGCCTGCCAATCCCCGCCTTCCTGCCTCGAGGAGAGCGCACGGCAGGCGGCATCATCTTCGCCAACCCGAACGCCCCCACCGGCATCGCGCTGGAGCTCGACGAAGTCGAACGCATCGTGGCCGGGAACCCCCAATGCGTGGTCCTGGTCGACGAAGCCTACGTCGATTTCGGGGCGCAGAGCGCCATCCCGCTTGTCAAGCGCTACTCCAACCTCCTGGTGGTGCAGACCTTCTCCAAGAGCCGGGCGCTCGCCGGGCTGAGGGTGGGCTATGCCATCGGCCAGGCGCCGCTCATCGAGGCATTGCGCCGCGTCAAAGACAGTTTCAATTCCTACCCTCTCGATCGGCTCGCGCAGGTCGGGGCGCTCGCGTCGCTGCAGGACGAAGCGCACTTCGAGGCCATGCGACTGGACGTGATCGCCACCCGCGCCTCGCTCGCCCGCGGGCTCGAAGCCCTGGGGTTCGAAGTACTCCCCTCGCAAGCGAACTTCGTCTTTGCCCGGCATCGTGAGCGCAGCGGCGCAGAACTCGCGCGATCCTTGCGCGAGCGCAAGGTGCTCGTGCGCCGCTTCGACCAGCCGCGCATCGCCGATTTTCTGCGCATCACCGTGGGCACGCGCGAACAGTGCGCCCGGCTGCTCGAGGTGCTCGTCGAGATTCTGGGGGGTTAGCGCAGGATCCGGTACTCCGCCGAACGCGCGTGCGCCGTGAGCCCTTCGCCGCGGGCAAGCGTAGCGGCAATGGGCGCGAGCTTTTGCGCGCCGGCGCGCGACACGGCGACCAGGCTCGTGCGCTTTTGGAAATCGTAGACGCCCAGCGGCGACGAGAAGCGGGCGCTGCGCATCGTCGGCAGCACGTGGTTGGGCCCGGCGCAGTAGTCGCCGATCGCCTCTACCGACCAATGACCGAGGAAGATTGCCCCGGCATGGCGCATCTTGTCGGCCCAGGGTTCCGGATCTTCGAGGGCGAGTTCGAGGTGCTCGGGCGCGATGCGGTTGGCGATCGCCACCGCCTGCTCCAGATCATCCACCCGGATGAGCGCCCCGCGGTGGGCGAGCGAGGCGGCGATCACTTCGCGGCGCGGCATCGTCGGCAGCAGCCGCTCAATGGCCTCGGCCACCGCCTCGAGAAAATCCGCCTGCGTGCTCACCAGGATCGCCTGGGCAAGTTCGTCGTGCTCCGCCTGGGCAAAGAGATCCATCGCCACCCAGGCGGGATCGCCCGAACCGTCCGACAGGATCAGGACTTCGGAGGGCCCCGCCACCATGTCGATGCCCACCACGCCGAAGACGCGCCGCTTGGCCTCGGCCACGTAGGCGTTGCCGGGGCCGACGATCTTGTCGACTTGAGGAATCGTCTGCGTTCCATAGGCGAGCGCCCCGACCGCCTGCGCCCCGCCGATGGTGAAGACGCGATCGACCCCGGTGAGGTGCGCCGCGGCGAGCACCAGGGGATTCTTCTCGCCGCGCGGCGTGGGCACGGTCATGATGAGCTCGCCCACGCCGGCCACTTTGGCCGGGATGGCATTCATCAGCACCGAGCTCGGATAAGAAGCGCGCCCGCCGGGGACGTAGAGCCCGACGCGATCGAGCGGCGTCACTTTCTGCCCCAGGCGCGTGCCGTCCGCTTCCTCGATCACCCAGCCTTCGAGCTTTTGCCGCTCGTGAAAGGTTTCGATGCGCTCGGCGGCACGCACCAGGGCGTCTTTCTGCTCGGCGGGCAGCGCGGCAAAGGCCTCGGCGAGCGCCGACTTCGGTAGTTCCAGCTCGGCCATGTGCGTGGCCGCCAAACCATCGAAACGGCGGGTATATTCGAGTACCGCAGCATCGCCCGTGGTGCGCACCGCGCGCAGGATCTCGTCGACGGCGCGGCAGACGGCCTCGTCCGTCTGCGCCTCGAAGGCGAGCAGCGCATCGAGCCGGGCGAAGAATTCGGGATCGCGCACGTCCAGCCGGCGGATGCGCGCGGCGGACGAATCAGGCATCTGGCTGGTCATGGAGCGTCTCCGCGAAGGTGTCGATGACCGGTTGTACCAAGGCGTGCTTCAGTTTCAAGGCGGCCTGGTTGACGATCAGACGACTGGAAATGGGCATGATTTCCTCGACCTCGACCAGGCGATTGGCCCGCAGCGTGTTGCCCGAAGAAACGAGATCGACGATGGCGTCGGCCAGCCCGACCAAGGGCGCGAGTTCCATCGAGCCGTAGAGCTTGATGAGATCGACGTGCACCCCCTTGGCGGCGAAATGCGCCTTGGCGGTCTTGAGGTACTTGGTCGCCACGCGGATGCGGCTGCCGAGCCGCACCGCCGCGGCATAGTCGAACCCCTCGGGCACGGCCACGCACAGCCGGCAGCGGGCGATGCGCAGGTCGAGCGGCTGATACAGCCCCTGCCCGCCGTGTTCGAGCAGCACGTCCCGTCCGGCGATGCCCAGGTCCGCCGCCCCGTACTGGACGTAGGTGGGCACGTCGGTGGCGCGCACGATCAGCAGCCGCACTTCGGGGCGGTTGGTCTCGAGGATGAGCCGGCGCGAGGTTTCGGGATCGTCCTGAGGCACGATGCCGGCGGCCGCGAGCAGCGGCAGCGTCTCGGTGAAGATGCGCCCTTTGGAGAGCGCGAGCGTGATCCGTTCCATGCCTCGATTCTACCGGATGCGGCGCACCTGGGCGCCCAGGGCCCCCAGCTTTTCCTCGATCCGCTCGTAGCCGCGATCGAGATGATAGATGCGCTCGATGATCGTCTCGCCCTCGGCCTTGAGCGCGGCCACGACCAGCCCGGCGGACGCCCGCAGGTCGGTCGCCATGACGGTGGCCCCCTCGAGCCGTGTCACGCCGGTGACCACGGCGGTGTTGCCGTCGATGCGGATGTCGGCTCCGAGCCGTTGCAGCTCGACGGCGTGCATGAAGCGATTCTCGAAAATGGTCTCGCGAATGACCCCGCTGCCCTCGGCCACCGTATCGAGCGCCATGAACTGCGCCTGCATGTCGGTGGGAAAGCCCGGATACGGGGCGGTGCGCACGTCCACGGCCCACAGCCTCGCCGGCGCCTGCAGCGCCACCCAGTCGGGGCCGGTCTCGATGCGGCACCCCGCCTCGGCGAGCTTGGCGAGCACGGCTTCGAGCGAACCAGGATCGGCCTGGCCGAGCCGGATTTGCCCGCCCGTAATGGCCGCGGCGCATAGATAGGTCCCGGTCTCGATGCGGTCGGGCATGACGCGGAAACGGGCGCCATGCAACCGCGGCACGCCGCGCACGCGCAAGGTGTCGGTGCCGATGCCGTCGATGTCCGCACCCATGGCCACCAGGCAGCGGGCGAGATCGCTCACTTCCGGTTCACGCGCGGCGTTTTCGATGACCGTCGTCCCTTCGGCAAGGCAAGCGGCCATGAGCAAGTTCTCGGTGCCGGTGACGGTGACCAGATCCGGCACGAGCCGCGCCCCGCGCAGCCCCGGCGTGGTGGCGTGGATGTAGCCGTGTTCGACGCGTACCGTGGCGCCCAGCGCCTGCAATCCCTTGATGTGCTGATCGACCGGGCGCGCACCGATGGCACAGCCGCCGGGAAGGCTCACCACGGCCTCGTGACAGCGCGCCACGAGCGGGCCCAGCACGAGGATGGAGGCGCGCATCGTCTTCACGAGTTCGTAGGGCGCTTCAGGAGAGACGATGCGCTTCGCCTGCAGCCGCACGGTCGGACCCTCGCGCTCGATCGCCACACCCATGCGGGCCAGCAGGGCGAGCAGCGTATCGACGTCGCGCAGGTACGGCACGTTCTCGACTTCCAGCGGCTCCTCGGTCAGCAGCGCCGCGCACAAGATGGGCAATGCCGCGTTCTTCGCCCCGGAGACGGGGATCTCACCGGCGAGCCGGGCACCACCGACGATGGCGAGTTTGTCCACCCTCAACCCCTTCCGCGTGACTCGAGCTCGGCGCGCAGACTTTCCCATTCCTCGGGAGTGAGGGTCGTCAGCGCAAGGGCATGGATTTCCGTGCCCATCGCCGGCCCCAAGGCCCGATAGACCATCTGGTGCTGCTGCACTTTGCGCTTGCCGCGAAAGGCTTCACTTACCACCAGGCCGGTGAAGTGCACGCCGTCCTCACCCTCGACCTGGACGTGCAGACAGGGAAGATGGGCCGCGATGGCCGCTTCGATCGCTTTGGGATCGTACATGTAACCTCCAGAACGCTCATTGGCGCAGTTTGTAGCCGCGGGCGAGCAAGGTGAGCGTGAGCGTCACCACCGCGACTGTGGCAGCGAGCGACACCCCCAGACTCACCCACGGGTTGGTGTCCGCCTGACCGAAAAAACCATAGCGAAAGCCGTCGATCACGAAGAAGAACGGGTTGAGATGCGACACTTTCTGCCAGAAGGGGGGAAGCGACGCGATCGAATAGAACACCCCCGAGAGCATGGTGAGCGGCATGACGAGGAAGTTCTGAAAGGCGGCGAGTTGGTCGAATTTGTCCGCCCAAATGCCGGCGACGATCCCTAGTGCACCCAATAGCAGCGAACCGATCACGGCAAACGCGAGCGCCCATAGCGGCGCAGCGAGCGGCAGATCGACGAAGACGAGCCCCACCAGGATCACCCCCAAGCCTACGGCGAGCCCCCGCACCACGCAAGCGAGCGCGTAGCCCCAGAAAAATTCCAAGTGCGACAGGGGGGGCAGCAGCACGAAGACGATGTTGCCAGTCACCTTGCTCTGGATGAGCGAAGAGCTGGAATTGGCGAAGGCATTTTGCAGCACCGACATGATCGCCAACCCCGGAATGAGGAAGGCGGTATAAGGCACCTCTCCATAGGTCGTCACGTGCCGGTCGAGCACGTTGGAGAAGATGAGCAGAAAGAGCAGCGCATTGAGGATGGGCGCGGCCACCGTCTGGAACGCCACTTTCCAGAACCGCATCACTTCCTTGTAGAAGAGCGTGCGGAAGCCCGCACCGAAGCATTCAGGCACTTCGCATCACCTCGACGAAGACACGCTCCAGGTCCGGCTCACCCACGCGCAGCTCGCGCACCTCGGCACCCGCCTCGCGCAGACGACGCAGGATGAGCTCGATGTCGGCATAACGCTCGAAGGGGATACGCACCCAGCCATCCTCGCCCGCCACGCCACCCAGGGTGAGGGTCACTTCGGGGCGATCGAGCCGCACTTCCAGTTCATGGGCATGGAATCGCGCGAGCAGCCGCTCGGTGGTGTCGAGCGCCACGATCCGGCCGGCCTTGAGCATGGCGATGCGGTGGCACAGCGACTCGGCCTCTTCGAGATAATGGGTGGTGAGGAGGATCGTGTGTCCCTGATCGTTGAGTTTCTGGATGAATTGCCACAGACCGTGGCGCAGTTCGACGTCCACGCCCGCGGTGGGCTCGTCGAGCACGATCACCGGGGGACGATGCACCAGGGCCTGCGCCACCAGCACCCGGCGCTTCATCCCGCCCGAGAGGGTGCGCATGTTGGCCTCGGCCTTGTCGGCCAACCCCAGGCCGTGCAGCAGTTCTTCGATCCAGGCTTCGTTGCGGGTGAGTCCGAAGTAACCGGATTGGATGCGCAGGATCTCGCGCACCGTAAAGAAGGGATCGAAGACGAGCTCCTGCGGCACCACGCCGATGGCGCGGCGCGCCTGGCGGTAGTCGCGCACGACATCGAATCCCATGACGCGCACACTGCCCGCGCTCGGCCGTGCCAGGCCGGCCAAGAGGGAGATGAGGGTGGTCTTGCCCGCCCCGTTGGGCCCCAGCAGGCCGAAAAATTCGCCACGCTCGATGCTGAGGTCTACGCCGGCGAGCGCCGTGAAGTCGCCGAAGCGCTTGACGGCGCCTTGTAAGGCGATGGCAGCGGTCATGTCTTGGCCGGTTCCGGCGTCAGGGGTAAAAAGGCGTCGACCCCGTAGAGCTGGGCGAGCGCCAGGGCCTGTTGCGGCAGTCGCGTGATCTCGAGCGTGGCGCCGGCACGCCGCGCTCGGCGCAGCCATTCGATCAACAGCGCCACGAAGGAAGAATCGCACGCGCTCACCCCACCCGCATCGACGAGGACGTGCGAGCCGGCTTGGACTCCCTCCGGCCAACGATCGAGAAAACCGGTGACGCTGCGCAGATCGATGTGCCCTTCGAGCGAAACACGCATCATCGGCCCCGTATCGGACATCGTTTTGCTCATCCCTGCGCCGCCGCGTCGGCCGGCAAAGTCTCGCCGCGGGCGTTCTTCTGTGCGAGCATCTGGATGAGCCCATCGATCCCTTTGGCTTGAATCTCCTGGCCGAAAGTGCTGCGATAGCTCGTCACCAAGCTCACGCCGGCCACCACCACGTCGAATACCTTCCAAGAGTCTCCTCTCAATTCCATCATGTAGTCGACGGAGATCGGCTCCCCGCCAGGGCGGATGAAATAGGAGGAAACTCGCACGGTCTTGTCACCCGGGGCCATGCGCAAGGGCCTGAATTCGAGCTTTTCATTGCGGTATTCACGCAACGCGGAGGCGTAGGTTCGTACCAACAGGGTCTTGAATTCCTCGGTGAGACGTTTGCGCTGCTCGGGCGTGGCCTGCCGCCAGGCCGGACCCACGGCCAGCATCGTCATCCGCTCGAAGTTGAAATGGGGGAGCACCCGCTCTTCGACGTAGACGAGCCATTCGTTCATGTCCTCATCGGACTGGATCGGCTTCTGTTTGAGCCGTTCGATGACCTCGTCGGCGATCTCCTTGACCAGCACGTCGGGCGCCTTGGGTTCGGCACGCACGGCCGTCCCCCAACCGAAGATCAGCATCGGCAGAAGCACGATTCCGAGCCAGCGCCATACCATCGATCGATGCATCATGTTCGTCCTCACGTTCTTCCTCACGTTCTAGCGACCCGAGTCGCCATCAATTCCATTGCCATTGAAATCTTCGTACTCGATCGGAGGATTTCCATCGTGGATCAAGTAGTTACGCCTCTGAAAGTAGGCGTCTCGCATATAGGCGTACTTGTCGATCATCCGTCCTTCGATGGCCCGATCGGCCGGCAACAACTCGGCCCGCTTGACCACGATCTCGGCCGCCTTGAAGGAATACTTGGCCGCATCGCCCTCGACGTAGGTCGTCGGATGACTGTAGTAATCGACCGGCAACGCGGCGGTATCGCGTATGTTGCGCCCACCCAGGAGCGGCAGCACCAAGTAAGGGCCATCGCCGACCCCCCACACGGCGAGGGTCTGGCCGAAATCTTCGTTATGTTTGGGGATGCCGGCCTCGGAGGCGATGTCGAGCACCCCGAGCAAGCCCCAGGTCGAGTTCAGCGCGAAACGGAAGAGATCACCGAATGCCGCCTCGACCTTGCCTTGCAGCAAATTGTTGGCTGCATTTCTCAAGTCTCCCAGATTGCTGAAAAAGTTGCTCACCCCCGTTTTCACTGGGGAAGGCAAGACGTTGTCGTAGACCACCGCTGCCGGGCGCAAGACGACCGTGTCGAGGGCATCGTTGATCTGGAACATCGCCCGGTTGAACCCTTCGAATGGATCCTTGGGGTGGGAGGGTTGGCTGGTCGCACAACCCGATAAAACCATGCCGGTAGCCAGCACCGCGATCGTTTTCTTGTACTTGTACACTTCGCTCCCCTTCATGCTCATTTGCCGCCGCCATCGGCTGCCTGGTTGAACAGGAATTGACCGATCAGCTTCTCCAATACGAGCGCCGACTGCGTCATCTGGATGCGATCTCCGTCTTCGAGCATTTCGACGTCGGCGCCGGCTGCCAGACCGATATACTGCTCACCCAAGAGACCGGAGGTCAAGATGGCAGCGATCGTATCCTTGGGAAAAGGATAGGCGGCGGAAACCCTCATTTCCACCTCCGCTTGGTACACGTTGGGATCGAAACGAATCGCAGTGACCCGCCCCACCACCACTCCGGCGCTCTTGACCGGCGCCTTGACCTTGAGCCCGCCGATATCGTCGAAACGAGCATAGAGGGTGATGGTGGCGCCTCGCGTTCCTTCGGAAGAGACATCGGCCACTTGCATCGCCAAAAACATCAACGCCGCGAACCCCAGCGCCACGAAGGCGCCGACCCACAGATCCAGCATCGCACGATTCATCGCCACTCCCGGGAAAATGACCCGTATGTCATTTTCCGATATACATGAAAGAAGTCAGAATGAAATCCAACGCCAACACCGTCAGAGACGAATAGACCACCGTCTTCGTGATCGCCCGCGACACCCCTTCGGCCGTCGGCGTGCAATCATAGCCCTGAAAGACCGCGATCAGGCTCACCGCCCAACCGAACACGAAGCTCTTGACGACCCCATTCATCACGTCTTCCCGGAAGTCGACGGAATTGGCCATCTGCGACCAGAACGTGCCGTTGTCCACCCCGATCACGACCACGCCGATGAACCAGCCGCCGATGACCCCGACGGTGCTGAAGATGGCCGCGAGCAGCGGCATCGACAGCACCCCGCCCCAGAAGCGGGGAGCCACCACCCGGGCGATGGGGTTGACGGCCATCATGTCCATGGCCGTGAGCTGCTCGGTGGCCTTCATGAGCCCGATCTCGGCGGTGACCGCCGAACCGGCGCGGCTGGCAAACAGCAGTGCCGCCACTACCGGCCCGAGCTCGCGCAGCAGCGACAGCGCCACGATGCTGCCGAGCGCCGACTCCGAGCCGAAGCGCTGCAAGGTGTCATAGCCCTGCAGCCCCAGTACCATGCCGACGAAGGCGCCCGAGACCACGATGATGACGAGCGAGAGCACGCCGGAGAAATAGAGCTCGCGGATGGTGAGCGAAAAACGCGCAAACGACGGCCCCGAGTGGCGCAGCATCACGAAGAGGAAGCGGGTTGCGAACCCGACCTGCCAAACTCCATCGACCGTGAGCCGCCCCAGGGCGCGCAGCAACCGGATCATCGTGCCACCTCCGATTCCAACAGGCTCTCTGCGAGAGGGGGCGCGGGATAATGGAACGGAACGGGCCCGTCGGCTTCGGCATGGATGAACTGGTGCACGAAGGGATCGGTAGAAGCGCGAATCTCATCGGGCGTACCTTGGGCCACGATTTTCCCTTCGGAGACGAGATAGACGTAATCGACGATGGAAAGCGACTCTACCACGTCGTGGGTCACCAGGATGGACGCAGCACCGAGCGCATCGTTGAGCTTGCGGATCGCCTGACCGATCACCCCCAGCGAGATCGGATCGAGCCCGGCGAAGGGCTCGTCGTACATGATGAGTTCCGGATCGAGCGCCACCGAACGGGCGAGCGCCACGCGCCGCGCCATGCCACCGGAGAGCTCACTGGGCATGAGCGTGGCGGCTCCCCGCAGACCCACGGCGTTGAGCTTCAGAAGGACGAGGTCGCGGATCATCGATTCGGGCAAGTCGGTGTGCTCACGCAAGGGGAAGGCGACGTTGTCGAATACCGACAGATCGGTGAAGAGCGCACCGAACTGGAAGAGCATCCCCATGCGCCGACGCAGAGCGTAGAGCTCTTTTTCGGAAATCTTCTCCAGGGATTCACCGAAGACGCGCACGCTTCCCTTGCGCGCGCGCAGCTGACCGGAGACGAGACGCAGCAAGGTGGTCTTGCCCGAGCCGCTGCCGCCCATGACGGCCACGAGTTGCCCGCGGCGCACCGAAAAATCGATGCCCGACAAGATCAGGCGCTCGCCGTAACCGGCGTCGACGCCGCGCAGTTCAACCACGGGTTCAGCGATGTCAGGATGGGTCGTCACGGCTCACTCTCACCTCGGGTGTCGTCAATGATACACGAAACCCCGTACCCCACAAAAGGACTCCATAGCCCCTGGTAAATCATTAAAGTTTACGTCACGCTCGCCGATATCCCTGGAAAGCCAGGAGCACGACCATGAAGAACAATCGCCTTCTCGTCCACGGTGCCCCCCTGTTGTGTGGCGCCTTGTTCGCCCTAGCTGGCTGCACCCAGACCATAGGCGCTCAGCCTTCCGATGCCGAAAGCCGGAGCACGCCCGTCGCATCGGGGAGCCTGACGCTCGCCGAGCCCAGCAGGGCGGCGGGATTCAGTACAGCCATCGCTCAACTCGCCGAGCAGCTCGATCGTAATACTCGACACAAAGCCCTACTTCCGGCCGTGCTCGCCAGCACCTTCGTCAATCTCGACGATCTCGACGACACCTCTCCACTGGGACGCCTCGTCACCGAGAATTTGGTTCACGAATTGCAGATACGACGCTGGAACGTCTACGACATCCGTCTGAGCAAAGCGGTGGCCGTCAATCCCACGGGCGAATTCGTCCTCACCCGCGACCCAAAACTGCTCGAATACCAATACCTGGTCGCCGGCGTGCTCGCCGGCACTTATTCGATCGCCGGCAACGAAGTCTTCGTGAACGCCCGCATCATAGACATCAATACGGGCGTGGTCGTGAGTTCCGGTCAGATCAGTCTGCCGATCGACGAGTTCGTCGCCCGACTGCTCGTCGACGGCGATCAGCTCAAACCCATGCGTATCATCCGCGGCAAATGAAATGATCACCCGTATCCCAGCCGCGGCTGCAGCTTTGTCGGCCGCAGCATTGCTCTCGGCCTGTAGCGCCCCCACCCTCCTGCGCCCGTCGTGCCACGAGATCCTCCAAGACGAGCTCTTTCGCATGGTGGCGCAAATCTGCCCGGGAAGCCAAAACATCGTCATCACCGACTTCGTCGAGGTCGACCGCTATACCACCGACCCGTATGGTAAGGCCCTAGGAGAATCCTTCCGGCTGGCCTGGAGCCAGCGCTGTAACGCACCGGTTCGTCACGTGGAAGTGGGCGACCATTTCATTCTGGACGAAGACGGATTTCGGCTGCTCACGCGCGACACCGAACGGATCCGACGAGATCTGGTCAGCGAACGCGAGGTCGTGGTCGGCACCTATCGGCGCAGCGCAGGCTGGGTGTCTCTGGGCGCACGGCGAATCGATCTGACCGACGGCACCGTGCGCGCCGCGAGCACCGGGCGAATCCCCGAGCACTGCCTCGACGGCGAACCTCCCCCCAGCAACGGCCGGCTGGATTTGCGCACCACCGTGGCCGATTGAGCAGTCCTGAATCGATCGGTGTACAGCGGAACCGTCGCGCAGGGTTCGCGTACGCGAAGCAAGGGCGTACCGCCGGGGAAGTCGGGGATTTTGCCTCACGGCCCCTGCAGCAGGATCGCCTCCCCGCGCTCGAGCGCCTTCTGCTCCCCTCGCAGGATCACCACGTCGCCGGGGCGCAGGATCAATCCCGGTTCCGGTGACTGCGCCCGTATGCCGCGCCGACGGACTGCCGCGACCTCGACGCCGCACTCTTTCAAACCCAGCTCACCGAGATGCCGCCCCACTGCCCAAGCCTCCTCGGGCAGCAATACCGAATGCAGGCGAATCTCCCCTTCCAGTCCTTCGGATCCCCGCTCGTCCGAACTGCCAGCGAAATAGCCGCGCAGCAGCGCATACCGCTGGGCACGAATCTCGCGGATGCGACGCGCCACGCGGCTCAGGGGAGTACCGATGAGCGCCAAGGTGTGCGTGGCCAGCATCAGGCTAACTTCGATCGCCTCGGAGATCACCGCCGTGGCGCCGGCCGCGGTCAGCCAGTCGATATCGCTCTCGGCGCGCGCGCGCACCACGACCGGCACGTCGGGGCGCAGTTCGCGCAGTACCGACAACACGCGTAGGGATGCCTGCAGATCAGCAAAAGAAATCACCACTGCGCGGGCGCGCAGCAAGCCGGCCGCGATCAGGGTCTCGCGCCGGCTCGCATCACCATAGAGCACGTTTTCACCCGCGGCCGTAGCCTCGGCCACCCGCTCGGGATCGAGATCGAGCGCCACGGTCGGCACCGATTCGTGCTCCAGCAGGCGCGCCAGATACTGCCCCGTGCGGCCATAGCCCAGGACCAACACGTGCTGTTTCACCTTGATGGTCTGCGCTGCGATCGCCGTGAGCTCCATCGCACGCGTCATCCACTCCGAGGCGACGAAGCGCAACACCAGACGGTCCGACGCCGCGACGATGAGCGGCGCGAGCAACATCGACAAGACCAGCGCCGCCGCGCCCGTCTGTAGCCAGAACGACGGCAAGATCTCCAATCCCGCGCTCTGCGCCAGCAACACGAAACCGAACTCCCCGCCAGTGCACAACCACAACGCCGAGCGCATCGCCACCGGCGCCTTCGAGCCCATCATCCTCGAACCGACGAACACCACCGTGAATTTGATCGCCAGGATCAAGACCAGCAAACCCGCCACGTAGATGAAGTGACGCGTCACTTCGCCGATGTCGAGGAACATCCCCACCGTGATGAAAAACAAGCCCAAGAGCACGTCGCGAAACGGCTTGATGTCCTCTTCCACCTGATAACGATAGGCGGTCTCGGAAATCAGCATGCCCGCCAAGAAAGCCCCCAGCGCCAACGACAGGCCAAACGCCTCGGACAAAGCGGCCATGCCCAGGGTGACCAACAGCACGTTGATCATGAAGAGCTCGGGCGAGCGCCGTTTCGCTACCCAGTCGAACCAACGGCTCATCAGAGGATGCCCATAGCGCAAGACCAAGACGAGTGCCGCCACGGTCTTTGACATTGCCAAAGCCAGCGCCCCCACCCATTGGTCGCCCTGCGAGGAAGCGAACGCCGGCACCAGGATCAGCAAGGGCACCACCGCCAGATCCTGGAACAACAGGACGCCGATGGTCTCCCTTCCGTGAGGTTTTTCCAGTTCGCGCCGCTCGACGAGGAGTTTCGAGAGGATGGCCGTCGAAGACATGGTGAGCGCACCGGCCAGGGCCCAGGCCGGCAAGAGCGACAGACCCAAGAGCCAAAACAAGGCGGTGAGCACGATATGCGTGACGATCACCTGTAGCGCCCCCAAACCGAGCACGATGCGGCGCATCGCATTGAGGCGAGTGAGCGAGAACTCCAAGCCGATGGAAAACATCAAAAAAACCACACCAAACTCGGCGAGCCAGGCCGTCGGCCCATCCTGAGGCATCAAACCCAAGGCATGCGGCCCTATGGCCACTCCCACCAAGAGATAGCCCATCAGAGAGGGTAACCCCATCTCTTTGAACAAGGCCACCGCAAAAAGCGAGGCGGCCAAAAGTATCAGAATCGTGATCAAGACTTCATGCATTCCGCTCCCCCGAGACGGGATTCGTCTGGACACCGCGAAAAAGCGCCGCGGGCGGCTGCAAGGCAAGACATGACATCCGGTGCGCCGGATGCGACACATATCGAGTGGATATGCGGACATCCGAGCACCGCAGAACGCTACCTTCCAGCCGCGCAGCGAGGTCATTCGAGGTGCCCGTATTTGTTATACTGGGCTTTTCAAGTATAAACGAAGCGTAAATGCAGCCGCAGACGGTTCCCCCCCTCGACACCGACCGCATGCTCGCCAGCGGACGGCGCACGCTCACCATCGAAGCGCAGGCACTGCACGCCCTGGCCGAGCGGCTCGACCCGACCTTCGTCGACGCGGTACGAACGATTCTCGGCGCGCGCGGCCGGGTGATCGTCACCGGAGTGGGCAAATCCGGCCACATCGGGCGCAAGATCGCCGCCACGCTCGCCTCGACCGGCACGCCCGCCTACTTCGTCCATGCCGCGGAGGCCGCGCACGGGGATCTCGGCATGATCACGCCCGAGGACGTCGTCGTCGCCATTTCCTACTCCGGCGCGAGCGACGAAGTGCTGATGATCCTGCCTGCCATCAAGCGCCAGGGAGCCGCCCTGATCGCCCTCACCGGCCGCCCCGATTCCCCGCTCGCACGCCAGAGCGACGTGCATCTCGACGTGAGCGTGCGCGAGGAAGCCTGCCCGCACAACATCGCCCCGACCGCCAGCACCACCGCGGCGCTCGCCATGGGCGACGCGCTGGCGATCGCGCTCCTGGAAGCGCGCGGCTTCGGCCCGGAAGATTTCGCCCGTTCGCACCCCGGCGGGGCGCTCGGGCGCAAGCTGCTCACGCGCGTGGCCGACGTGATGCGGCCGCGCCCCGACGTCCCGACCGCGCCGCCCGACGTTCCCCTCACCGAGGCGCTCCTCATCATGTCGCGCGGCGGCATGGGCATGGTCGCGGCGATCGATGCCGACGACCGGCCGCTGGGCATCTTCACCGACGGCGACCTGCGCCGCGCCATCGAACAGGGCGCCGACCTGCGCACCGAGACGCTCGCCCGGCGCATGAACCCTTCGCCCAAGACCATCTCCCCCGAGGCGCTCGCCGCCGAAGCCGCGCGCCGCATGGAAGATGCACGTATCAGCCAGATGCTCGTGGTCGACGAGGGCCGCCTCGTCGGGGCGCTGCACATGCACGACCTCATGCGCGCCAAGGTGCTGTGATGACCACCGCCACTGCCAAAGCCACCCGCGTGCGCCTGATGGGGTTCGACGTCGACGGCGTGCTCACCGACGGCCGTCTCTACTATGGCCCCGAGGGCGACACCCTCAAGGCGTTCCACACCCTCGACGGACACGGGCTGAAGCTGCTCGCCCGCGCCGGCATCGAACCGATCGTGATTTCCGGCCGAACCTCCGTCGCCCTGGCACGGCGCTGTGCCGAACTGGGCCTGCCGCTGGCCATGGGCATCGAAGACAAACGCAGCGAGATGGCCGCGCGACTCGCCGAGCGTGGGCTGGGATTCGAAGATGCCGGCTACATGGGCGACGACGTCGTCGACCTCCCCCTCATGCGTTCCTGCGGTTTCAGCGCGGCGCCGGCCGACGCGCACGAGCTCGTCAAATCGCGCGCCGACTGGATCGCTTCCCGTCCCGGCGGAACCGGCGCCGTGCGCGAACTGTGCGACTTCCTGCTGCGCGCCCAAGGACGCTGGGACGAACTGCTGGCACCCTACCTTCACACCCCATGACCCCTCCTCGCCCCGCCGTGCTCCTGCCGTTGCTTTTCGTCACGCTGCTTGCCGGATTCTCTTTCTGGCTCGAGCGGCGGGTGAACCTTCTCACCCAGCCCACCCCCGTCGAACCCGCCGGCGAAGTCGATCTCGTCTCCGGCGGCCTGGTCATCGACGTCTATTCGGAGGCCGGACTGCCCATGCACCGCCTCATCGCCGAGCGCGCCACGCACCACCTGAGCGACGATCGCACCGCGCTCGAACACCCCCGTGTCACCTCTCGACGCGAGGACGTCTACTTCACCGGACAGGCGCAGCGCGCCGACGTCTTCGACGGTGGGCAACGAATCCATGCTCATGACGACGTGCTCGTCACCCGAGTGCTCGACGGAGAGGAAACCCGTTACCAAGGACAAATGCTCATCTGGTGGCCAGAAGATGGTCGAGCCCGCTCCGACCTTCCCGTGCTCATCACACGCGGCGAGCGACGCGCCAGCGGCGACCGGATGGAAGCGGAAGACCACCTCGCGAAGATCACGCTCATCGGCAACGCCCACGTATTCTGGCCACCACCCCCCTCGACCACCTCCAAGAACGCCGCATCGCCGCCGACGGCGTCTCCCGCTCCCCGACGGAGTCCATCACGATGATCCCTATCCTTCAGCCGGAGACCTCGATCAAGCTGCTGCGCGGCTGCATGGCAGCGTTACGCGCTGCCCTGAGGCACACCCACGTTCATGAAACTCCCACCCCGAGCGCCTCACGCCTAGGGCGACGGCCGCTCACGACGGTTCTAGGCGCCCTGCTATTGCCCTTGTGGCTCGCCTTAGCCGCCGCGCCCGCGTATGCAGAAAAGGCCGACAAGCAAAAACCCATCGAGATCGACGCCGACCGCATCCACGTCGACGACCGGCAAAAAATCCATATTTTCGAGGGCAACGTGCTCATGAAGCAGGGCACGCTGGAAATCCGGGGCGACCGCGTCGTCGTGACCCAAGACGAGCAGGGCTTCAAGACGGGTGTGGCCACCGCCCAAGGCGGCAGGCTCGCCACCTTCAAGCAGAAACGCGACAACAGCGACGAATGGGTCACCGGAGAAGCCGAGCGGCTCGAATACGACGCGCGCACCAACAAAGTAAAGCTCATCGGCCGGGCCCGCGCCACCTCGGGTCAGGACGAAGTGCGTGGCGCCT
The DNA here is from genome assembly GCF_012911495.1 of Tepidiphilus baoligensis. Lineage (NCBI taxonomy): Bacteria > Pseudomonadati > Pseudomonadota > Hydrogenophilia > Hydrogenophilales > Hydrogenophilaceae > Tepidiphilus > Tepidiphilus baoligensis. Next base: position 230,011 of record NZ_JAAAUB010000001.1, on the reverse strand, counting down.
ACATCGAGTACGACCAGAACACCGATCAGTACTACGTCACCACCGCCGGCGGCACCTCCAGTGCGCCCTCGGGCCGTGTGCGTGCCGTGATTCAGCCGAAGAACACCGAGGAACAATGAATTTTTCCCACCCACGAGAGGAGCGTTCCATGGACTACCAAAACATCATCGTCGAGACCCACGACCGCGTCGGCCTCATCCGGCTCAACCGCCCCAAGCAGCTCAATGCCCTCAACGATGCGCTCGTCGATGAACTGGGGCATGCGCTCGATGCCTTCGAGGCCGACGAAGGAATCGGCGCCATCGTCATCACCGGCAACGAAAAAGCCTTTGCCGCCGGGGCCGACATCGCCGCCATGGCCAATTTCTCCTACATGGACGCCTACAAGGGCAACTACATCACGCGCAACTGGGAACGCGTCAAGACCTGCCGCAAACCGGTGATCGCCGCGGTGGCCGGTTTCGCTCTGGGCGGCGGCTGCGAGCTCGCCATGATGTGCGACCTCATCATCGCCGCCGACAATGCCAAGTTCGGTCAGCCCGAAGTCAAGCTCGGCATCCTGCCCGGCGCCGGCGGCACCCAGCGCCTGCCGCGCGCCGTGGGCAAGGCCAAAGCGATGGAGCTGTGCCTCACCGGTCGTTTCATGGACGCCGAAGAAGCCGAGCGCAGCGGCCTGGTGGCGCGCGTGGTCCCGGCCGGCGGCTGCTCGAAGACGCCCTCGAGACGGCCAAGACCATCGCCAGCTACTCGCTGCCGGTCGTCATGATGATCAAGGAGTGCGTCAATCGCGCCTACGAGGGCCCCCTCAACGAAGGTCTGCTCTTCGAACGCCGCATGTTCCATTCCAGCTTCGCCCTGGAAGACCAAAAGGAAGGCATGGCCGCTTTCCTCGAGAAACGCGCCCCACGATTCACCCATCGCTGAGCGCTCGAAAGCCGCCCCTACGGGGGCGGCTCATGTCGCGATACGGCAAACGAGAACCTTTCCCCTTCATTTGCATCCAAATCCCGGAAAATCCTTGTGTTCCATTGAGTTTGTGCATTGCACAAAAACGCTTGACAAGGCCCCGACCTTGAACTATAGTGGGATCGTTGCTGCATTGCAGCAATCTTTTCCATTCAAGGAGGACGTACCATGAACACCACCGTCGACACCCTCACCCAACGTGGCCGCCAACTCTCGGATGCGTGGCTCGCCGTGGCCAGCTCCGGATTCTCCGCGACCGAGCGGCTCATCGCGCTGCAGATGAACACTCTGCGCGAAGCGATCGAGCAGTCGCTCGCGCACGCCAAGCGCGTTGCCGAAACCAAAGACGCGCAGGAATTCTTCAAGCTGCAGCAAGAAGCCCTCACCCCCTCGATCGAGAAGACGCTCGCCTATCAGCGCAACGTCTACGAAGTGCTGCAGCAGAGCCAGACCGAGATCGCCAAAATCATCGAAACACAATTGGCCGAAGCCAACCGGCAAATGATCGAGCTGCTCGACAAGATGGCAAAATCTGCGCCCACCGGCGCCGAGACGGTCATCGCGGCAGCCAAGTCCGCCATCGCGGCGGCCAACAGCGCCTACGACAACCTCGCCAAGGCCGCCAAGCAAGTGGCCGAGATCGCCGAGGCCAACATGACTGCGGCAACCAGCGCCACCGTGAAGGCCGTGACGTCCGCCTCCCAGCAGCTCGCCACCAAAGCCGCCCCCGCGGCGACGGCAGCCAAGAAAACCACCCAGAGCGCGGCCTGAGTCGCACACTGGACGCGGTGCCGGGCACCGCGTTGCGTGAAACGCCCGCCATGCGCGGGCGTTTTGCTTTTCCCCTGCCGCCGGCTCTGCTAGGATAGCGTTTCGACCGAACTTCCTTCCTGCAGACCATGCGCTTTCTCCTCCCCCTCGTCCTCGCATTGGCGCTCGCCGGCTGCGGTGTGAAAGGACCGCTCTACCTGCCCCCACCTCCTGCCTCGGGGGAATCGAAATGAATTTCCCCATGCCAACGCTACGGGTCACGGTACGAGGACTCGCCCTCGAAGACGTTCCGCTCACGGCCATTGCCGCCGCCTACGACACCCCTTGCTACGTCTATTCGCGTGCGGCGATCGAATCGGCGTTCGACCGCTATCGCACGGCGCTGCCGCCCGAACGCGCCGAGATCTGCTACGCCGTCAAGGCGAACGGCAATCTTTCGATCCTGCGGCTACTCGCCGCGCGCGGGGCAGGGTTCGACATCGTCTCCCGCGGCGAGCTCGAACGCGTGCTCGCCGCGGGCGGCGAAGCGCATCGCATCGTCTTCTCCGGCGTCGCCAAGGGCGCCGCCGAGATCCGCCGCGCGCTGGAAGTCGGGATCGGTGTGTTCAACGTCGAATCGGCGGCGGAACTCGCCCGTATCACGCACATCGCCCGCGAACTGGGTCGGCATGCCCCGGTGGCCCTGCGCATCAACCCCGACGTCGACCCCAAGACGCATCCCTATATCTCCACCGGGCTCAAGCGCAACAAATTCGGCATTCCCGTGGCGGAAGCACTCGAGCTCTACCGCCAGGCCAAGTCGGCACCGGAGATCGAGCTCGTCGGCATCGCCTGCCACATCGGCTCGCAGCTGCTCGACCCTTCTCCCTTGTTGGAAGCCGCCGATCGCGTGAAAGACGTGATAGCGCGGCTCGAGCGCGACGGCATCCGGCTGCGGCACATCGATCTGGGCGGGGGCCTGGGCATCCGTTACCGCGACGAGACTCCGCCCGACATCCCCGCCGTGCTGCGCACGCTCGCCGATCGCTTTGCCGACCGCCCCGAACGACTGGTGTTCGAACCGGGACGATCCGTCGTCGGCAACGCGGGCTTGCTGCTCACGCGCGTCGAATACCTCAAACAGGGGGAAGAACAGGACTTCGCCCTGGTCGATGCCGGCATGAACGACCTGATGCGCCCGGCGCTCTACGACGCCTGGCACGAGATCGTCCCGGTCGTGCCGCGACCGGGGCCGGCGCGCCGCTACGACGTGGTGGGGCCGGTGTGCGAATCGTCCGACTTCCTCGGCCGCGGGCGCGAACTCGCCCTCGCACCCGGGGATCTGCTCGCGGTGCTCTCGGCCGGCGCCTACGGCATGGCCATGAGCTCGAACTACAACGCCCGGCCACGGCCAGCCGAAGTGCTGGTGGACGGGGCGACACACCGCCTCATCCGCCGGCGCGAATCGCTGGAGAGCCTGTGGGCGCCAGAAGAAACCTGACCTCGGCCATGCGCCTGCTGTTCGCCCTCCTCCTGTGGATGGGAGCGGGGCTCGTCCGCGCCCAATCCCTGCCCCCGCCGATCGCCGCCGCGCTCGAGCGGGCGCAAGTGCCGGTGCAGGCCGTCTCCGTCCTCGTGCAGCCGCTCGAAGGCGGCGCGCCGCTTCTGGCGGTGAACGAGACCGTGCCGCGCAACCCGGCCTCGGTGATGAAGCTCGTCACCACCTTTGCCGCCTACGAAACCTTCGGGGCCCAGTATCGCTGGACGAGCCGGCTGGTGGCCCGCGGCCGCGTGCTCGGTCAGGAGCTCGTGGGTGATCTGGTTTTGCGCAGCGACGGCGACCCTTATCTCACTGCCGAACGTGCCTGGAAACTGCTGCGCACGGCGCGTGCCCTCGGTATCCACACGATCAGGGGCAGGTTGATACTGGAGGCCGACGGGCTGCGCATTCCCCCAACCGATCCCTTCGCTTTCGACGGCGACGGCTATCGTCCCTACAACACCCCGGCGAGCGCCGAGCTCGTCAATTTCAACACGGTGATCGTGCAGCTACAGCCCTCGCCCGACGGGGCGCGGGTGCTCGCCACGCTGCATCCGCCCCTTGCCGGCGTGAGCGTGGGCAACGCCCTGAAGATCGAAACCGGCGCCTGCCCGGCCGACGTCGTCAAGCGCCTCGAGACGGGCGTGCAGGAAGATGCGCAAGGGATGGCGATCACGCTCTCGGGCCGCTATCCGGCAAGCTGCGGCATCCGTTTCCTCGGCCTCTCGCCGCTACCCGCCGAGCGTTTCGCCTCGGCCATGCTCGAAGGCATCTGGCGTGAGCTCGGCGGCCGTCTGCTGCCCGCCGACGCCCCTGCCCCGGCCGGAGGCGAATGGCTCGTGGCCACCGACGACTCGCCCACGCTCACCGAAATCGCGTATCAAATGAACAAGTGGTCGAGCAACCCGATCGCACGCCAGCTCCTCGCCCTCGTCGGCGCGCGTCGCATGCCGGCAGCGCCGGATCACGTCGCCGCTGGTGCGAGTGCCGTACGCTCGCTGCTCACCGAAGCGGGGATCGATCGCCACGGGGTGGTGCTGGAAAACGGCGCGGGGCTGTCGCGCGAAGAACGCATCACCGCCGCCGACCTCGCCCGCTTGCTGCAAACGGTCTGGAACCGCCCTTACGCGGCCGAATTCATCGCCACGCTGCCGGTGGCCGGCGTCGATGGCACGGCCCGGCGCCGTTTCAAGGATTCCCCCATCCGCGAGTGGGCTCACGTCAAAACGGGAACGCTACGCGACGTGCGCGCGATCGCCGGTTTCGCTCAGAGCCAGTCCGGGACGCCTTACGTGATCGCCGCCGTCATCGAGCACGCGAATGCCGCTCAAGCCGGAGAGGCGCTCACGGCGCTCTTCGATTGGCTTTGGGCGCACTGATCCCCGTTCAGTCGGGCGAACCAGCATTGCACCTACGCCAAAGCTGGTTCATAATCCCGACCATTTCCTGCCATTGCGTGCCCGAGGAAACACTCGATGAACCGACCACCCCTTCGTCGCCGCGTACTGCGTACTACCCTCGCACTCTACGGCGCCGCCGTCGTCGGTCTAGCCGTGGCCGCTTTCTCCGACCAGGTACCGTACGCCCGCACCCCCCTCGTCACCGATCTCCCCCCGATCACCCTCACCCCCCCTGCTGCCACCGATACGGCGCAGGCGTACGTGATTCGCGAGGCGTTTCGTCGCGGTGAGACGTTGCCCGCTTTCCTCGAGCGCATCGGTGCCGAAGACGAGGGGCTGCTCGACTATACCTCGCTCGACGAAGAGGTCCGCGCCATCCAGCGGCAACTCCGTGCGCACTCCACCGCCACGGTACGCCTTCGCGCCGACGGTCGGGTCGATTCTCTGATCCTGCCGCTCGTCAGCGGCGCACGCGTCGCCATCCACCGAGCCGACGACGGCTTTCGCATGGCCCCTGTCGGCACCGAGAACGACGACGGCACCGCCTTTCTCGAATTACGCCAGGGGGTGATCACGCACTCGCTCTTTGCCACCGCCTCCGAGATCGGCATGCCCGATGCGGTCGCCTCCAAGCTCGCCGAGATCTTCGGCACCCAGATCGATTTCTCACGCGACCTGCGTGTGGGCGATTCTTTCGCCGTGATCTACGAAACGAAACTCGACGCCGAAGGGCTGCCGCAACCGGGCGAGATCGTCGCTGCCGAATTCGTCAATCAGGGCAAGCGCCACGTCGTGCTGCGCTACGACCTTCCCGGCGGCAAAAGCGGCTACTACACCCCGGACGGCCGGGTGCTCGGCACGGGTTTTCTGCGCTACCCCCTGCGTTTCACTCGCGTGAGTTCGAATTTCGGCGGCCGTTTCCATCCCATCAAACGGGAATGGCGCCACCATGCCGGTACCGACTTCGCTGCCCCTCCTGGCACGCCGGTGATGGCCGCCTCCGACGGCGTGGTGAAGTTCGCCGGCTGGCAGAACGGCTACGGCAACTTCGTACTCGTCGAGCACCGCAGCGGCTATGTCACCGGCTATGGCCACCTCAAAGGATTCGCGCCGGGTCTCAAGGCGGGCAAGCGCGTCTCTCAGGGCGACGTGATCGGTTACGTCGGCTCCACCGGCTGGGCCACCGGCCCGCACCTGCACTATGAAGTACGCATCAACGGCAAACCGCAGGATCCGCTCAAAATCGCCCTGCCCGCCCCCGAGCCGCTGCCAGAACGCGAACTCGCCCGCTTCCGTCAACAAACGGCACCGCTGCTGGAAAAAATCGCGCTGCTCACCCGCACGCCGGTCGAAGTCGCCGCAGCCGATTGAACCGGGAACGCGCGGGAAGCGGCCCGTGCGAGCGGCGCCAAGGTCGAGCGCCCAAGCACGGTGGGCTGCTGTCCCGTCGCAAGGACGGGCGGGCATCCGGGCAGCGTTGCGTTCTCTTGGTAGGCTATTCGCCGCGCTCCTGGGAAACGCTGAAGAAATGAGCGAGCGGGATGAAGCGCAAGGCGCACGGAGCGCAGCGACCGAGACATATCAACTAGATAGGCGAGGGAGCGAGCACCGCGCAACGCAGCGATTCGCCCGCGCAGCCAATTATTCGGCGTTTCCCTAGGAAAAACACTCGGCGGCGTAAAGCCACGGTGCGCTGCGGTCCTTGTCGGAAACGAGAGGCTCCATCCCCAGATCCGGCCAGGCGATCGCCAGCGTCGGGTCGTCGTAGCGCAGCGACCGGTCGCACTGGGGCGCGTAATAATCGGTCGTCTTGTAGAAAAGCCGCGCGTACTCGGAAAGCGCGAGAAACCCATGGGCGAAGCCGGGCGGAATCCACAGCTGGCGCTTGTTCTCGTCGGAGAGCTCGGTGGCCACCCAGCGCCCAAACGTGGGCGAACTGCGGCGCAGGTCGACGACCACGTCGAACACGGCACCCTCGATGCAGCGCACCAGCTTTCCTTGCGCGTGCGGCGGCAGCTGATAATGCAGGCCGCGCAGCACGCCGCGGCGTGAGCGCGATTCGTTGTCCTGCACGAAGTCGACATCGAGCCCCGTGGCGGCGAGGAAAGCGCGCCGATTGTAGGCCTCGAAGAAATAGCCGCGCGCGTCCCCGTGCACCACCGGCTCGAGCAGGATCACCTCGGGAATCTCGAGCGCCATCGCACGCATCATGCCGCCCCCCGCCCCTGTTCGAGCAGCTGGCGCAGATAGCGTCCATAGCCGCTCTTGCCCAGCCGTTCGGCCTGACGCAGGAGCCCCGCATCGTCGATCCAGCCCTGCATCCAGGCGATTTCTTCCAGACAGGCGATTTTCAGCCCTTGGCGCCGTTCGATGGTGGCGATGAACTGCCCGGCCTCGAGCAGCGAATCGTGCGTGCCGGTATCGAACCAGGCATAACCGCGTCCCATGAGTTCGACCGCGAGTCGCCCTTCCTGCAGGTAGCTGCGATTGAGGTCGGTGATCTCCAGCTCGCCGCGCGCCGAGGGGCGCAGCGCCCGCGCGCGCTCGACCACGCTGCCATCGTAGAAGTAGAGCCCGGTGACGGCGTAGTTCGATCTGGGGCGGACGGGTTTCTCCTCGATGTCGACCACGCGCCCGGTGGCATCGAATGCAACCACGCCATAGCGCTCCGGATCCTGCACGTGATAGGCGAAGACGGTGGCGCCCTGCTCGCGCACATTCGCCGCGACGAGGAGCTGCGGCAGGTCGTGGCCGTAGAAGAGGTTGTCCCCCAGCACCAGGGCCGAAGAGGCGCCGGCAAGGAAGGTTTCGCCGATGAGAAACGCCTGCGCGAGTCCGTCGGGCGAGGGCTGCTCGGCGTAGGACAAGGACACCCCCCAAGCGCTGCCATCGCCCAGGAGCTGGGCGAAACGCGGCGTGTCCTGGGGCGTGGAGATCACCAGGATGTCGCGGATGCCGGCGAGCATCAGGGTGGACAGCGGATAGTAGATCATCGGCTTGTCGTAGACCGGCAGCAGCTGCTTGGAGACGGCGAGCGTCGAGGGATAGAGCCGAGTGCCGGAACCGCCGGCGAGGATGATGCCCTTGCGGGAAGAAGTCGGATTCATGATTTCTGCATCAATGGGGGTAGAAGGGACAGCGGCTCGGCGAGCACGGCCACCGTACGTGCCACCTCGTCTTGCCAGGGCGGCAGCCGCAGGCCGAAGGTGGTGGCAAGCCGCGTGGTGTCGAGCCGGGAATTGGCCGGGCGCGGGGCCGCGGTCGGATAGTCGGCGCTGGCGATCGGCTCGAGGTGCTCGAGCACGAGTGGCCAGCCAGCCGCGCGCGCACGCTCGAAAACGAAGGCGGCGTAGTCGTACCAGCTGGCCTCACCGGTAGGCGCGAGGTGGTAGAGACCAGTGGGGCAGGGATCGGGCGCGCTGCGCAGCCGGCGCACCAGCTCGGCGCTCACTGCGGCAACGAGCCCGGTGCCGGTGGGTGCGCCCACCTGGTCGGCCACCACGCGCACCACGGGTCGGCTCGCGCCCAGGCGCAGCATGGTTTTGAGGAAATTGGCACCGTGCAGCCCGTAGAGCCAGCTCACCCGCAGAATGAACGCGCGGGCGCCGCTTTCGAGCACGAATGCTTCGCCGGCACGCTTGCTGCGGCCATAAGCGTTCACCGGCCGGGGCACATCGTCCTCGCGCCAAGGGCGCTGCCCCGTGCCGTCGAAGACGTAGTCGGTGGAATAGTGCATGAGCCAGGCACCGTGCGCCGCGGCCCAGCGGGCGAGTTCTCCGGGCACTTCGGCGTTGAGCCGCCAGGCGAGCGCCGTTTCCGTCTCGGCCCGATCCACCGCGGTGTAGGCCGCGGCATTGACGATGCCCTGAGGGCGCAGGGCATCGAGCCGCGCCCGCAGGGCCGCCGCATCGCCGAGATCGAGCTCGGCGCGTGAAGGGGCGACGAGCGGGGCCTGCAGCGCCAGGAGCGGGGCGAGCGCCCAGCCGAGCTGACCGCTTGCGCCCAGCAGGAGGATGGGGGCCTCGCTCATTGCGCCGGCAAGGCGGCGCCGTAGTGGCGCGAGAGCCACTCGCGATACGCGCCGGAAGTGACGTGCTCGACCCAGTCGCGGTGCGTGAGATACCAGCGCACCGTTTTTTCGATGCCAGTATCGAACGTTTCCGCCGGTCGCCAACCGAGCTCGCGCTCGATTTTGCGCGCATCGATCGCGTAGCGCCGGTCATGTCCCGGACGGTCGGTGACGAAAATGATCTGCTCGGCGTACGAGCGGCCGTCGGCGCGCGGCGCGAGCGCATCGAGCCAGCGACACAAGGTGTGCACCACCTCGAGATTGGTGCGCTCGTTCCAGCCGCCGATGTTGTAGGTCTGCCCGGCTCGCCCCGCCTCCAGCACGCGCCTGAGCGCGGCCGTATGATCGCCCACGTAGAGCCAGTCGCGCACCTGCTGCCCGTCACCGTAGATGGGCAGCGGCTCGCCGGCGAGCGCGCGCGTCAGGCACAGCGGGATAAGCTTTTCCGGGAACTGATAGGGGCCGTAGTTGTTGGAGCAGTTCGTGGTGATCGTCGGCAGACCATAAGTGTGATGGAAGGCGCGCACGAAGTGATCCGCCCCGGCCTTGCTCGCCGCGTAGGGTGAATTGGGCGCATAGGGCGTGGTCTCGGTGAAGGGCGGATCGTCCGGGCCGAGCGAGCCATAGACTTCGTCGGTGGAGACGTTGACGAAGCGAAAGGCCGAGCGCTCGGTCTCGGGCAGCCCTTCCCAATGGGCCCGCGCCGCCTCCAGCAGCCGCAAGGTGCCCAGCACGTTGGTGCGCGCGAAAGCCTCGGGCCCATGGATGGAGCGATCGACGTGCGATTCGGCGGCGAAATGCACCACGGCGCGCACCCGGTGCCGTTCGAGCAGAGAGCGTACGAGGTCCCGATCGGCGATGTCTCCGTGTACGAAGACGTGGCGCGGATCGCCCTCGAGCGAGGCGAGGTTCTCCAGGTTGCCCGCATAGGTGAGGGCGTCGAGATTGACCAAGGGCTCGTCATGGCACGCGAGCCAGTCGAGCACGAAGTTGCTGCCGATGAAGCCGGCGCCGCCGGTCACGAGAATCGTCATGGTCGGTACGGGTCGCGGAAAAGCGCGATGATACCAATTTCACCCCTCCATGTCGCGCGTGTAGCCCGCCCAGCCGATGATGAGGCGCACCCAGCCGAGCACCACCCAGCTCAATGCCTTGCGCCAGCGGGGCAGCCTCGCGAACCCCTCTTCGTCGAGCCGCACCGCGCCCTGCGCCACGTGCCGCTCGATCCGTGCACGCAGATCTGTGCTGAACCCCGGGTCATCCACCCAGACGTTGGCCTCGCGCGCCATGAAGAGGCTGAAAGGATCGATGTTGCTCGAGCCCACCGTAGCGTAGCGATCATCGAACACCGCCACCTTGGCGTGCATCTCGGTGGCATGATATTCCCACAGTTCGATGCCATGGCGCAGCAGCCAGGGATAGAGGGCGCGCGTGGCCTGCGACAGGATGGGATGATCGCTCAGTCCCTGCAGGACGAGGCGCACCCGCACGCCCCGCGCCGTGCAGGCCGCCAGCGCCCGGCGAAAGCGTTGACCGGGGAAAAAATAGGCACAGGCGATCCAGACCTCTTCGCGGGCACGCGCGAGCATCTGCAGATAGGCGTGCTCGATGTCGTGACGATGGCGCCAGTTGTCGCGCAGCACCAGGGCGGCGCGATGGGGTCCGGCCGGGTCGATCCTCGGGGCTGCCGTGAGGCGAGGCTCAGGAGGAGGACGGCGCTTGACGTTGGTCCAGTAGACCAGGCGCCACAGGCGACGCATCGCCTGCTGCACCGAACGCACGAGCGGCCCCTCGATCCGCACGGCGTAATCCCACCGCGGTTGGCGGGTCCGGCGCCCGGGCAGACGAGTGAAATCCGAGAGGATGTTGATGCCGCCGACGAACGCGACGCGTCCGTCGCAGCAGACGAGCTTGCGGTGCAGGCGCCGCAGGCGATGACGCCGGGGAATGAACCAGGGGCCACGCAGCGGGCGATAGACTTCGACCTCCACGCCCGCGGCCGCCACGCCGTGCATCCGCTGCAGCACAAAATCACGGCTGCCGAAGCCATCGACCAGGAGACGAGTGCGCACGCCCCGAGCCACTGCCCGGACCAGCGCCGCGAGCACCGCCTCGCCGATTTCGTCGCACTCGAAGATGTAGGTCTCGAGCCGCACTTCCTCGCGGGCCTCATCGATCGCCTGCAGCAGCGCCGGGAAGAATTCCGCACCGTTCTCCAGCAACTGGAGGCGGTTACCGGGCAGGAAGTCCAAAGCCATCGGCGGGACCTCAGGCGGGGAAGCAGCCGCACGGCGCACTCATCGAACGTCCAGGTCGAGGTCGACCACGAGCGGGAGATGATCCGAAAGGCGCGACCAAGGACGTCCGCGCAGCACGTGCGCTTCACGCACCGTACCGCCGCGCACGTAGAGCCGGTCGAGCCGACCGATCGCCAGACCGCGCGCGGGATAGGTCCGCGGCGGCGCGCGGCGTCCGGCAGCGGTAAAAGCATCTTGCAAGCCCAAGGGCAGAGCGAGGAGCTCTTCCGCCGCTCGACCCCAGTCGTTGAAGTCCCCGCCGACGACGACCGGCGCCTGCAGGGGCAAGGCGGCGATCAGCTCACGCAGCCGCTCGAGCTGCTGGCGCCGCCAGCGTGCCCTGAGCCCGAGATGCACGCAAAAAACATGCAAGACCGCGCCGTGCGGCAGCGCCACGGCACAATGCAGGATGCCGCGACTCTCCCAACGATGCGCCGAGACGTCGTGATTGGCCCAGTCCTGGACCGGAAAGCGCGATAGCACCGCATTGCCGTGATGTCCCAGCTCGTGGAAACGGTTGCCGCCGTAGATGCGCTCGGGCCAGCGTTCGGCCCCGAGATAGTGATGCTGCGGCTGCGCCGGCCAGTGAGCATGGCGCAGCGCGTGCCCGATATGCACTCCCTGGACCTCCTGCAGCAGCACGAGGTCGGGGTCGAGGCCATGCAGCGCCTCGCGCATCTCTGCGATGGTCAGATGGCGGTTGAGCGGACCCCAGCCCTTGTGGATGTTGTAGCTGACCACACGCAACGCCGCCCCGGCAGGAATGAGATGGCGCGGATTTTCCGACGGCGCGAGCCAAGAGCGCCACCGCCCCCAGAGTTTCTGCCGTTTTTCTGCAATCATCGGAACGTTCATGTGGCCGAGAGCATCCGCTCGAGCGCCACTTTCGCCCATTGCGCGACCTCCCCGGGCACGGCGATGCGATTGACCACCCGCCCCTGAACCAGATTGTCGAGCGTCCAGGCGAGGTGCTGCGGGTCGATGCGCTGCATCGTCGAGCACATGCACACCACGCCGCCCATGAACTGCACCGTCTTGCCCTGCGGAGCCATCTCCTCGGCCAGGCGGCTCACCAGGTTGAACTCGGTGCCCACCAGCCATTCGGTGCCGGCCGGCGCCGCGCGCACCGTGCTCTGGATGAATTCGGTCGAACCGACGTAATCGGAGGCGAGGCACACCTCGAAGGCGCACTCCGGGTGCGAGATGACGTAGCCCTGGGGATGCCTGGCGCGCCAGCGCTCGATCTGCGCCTTGGTAAACATCTGATGCACCGAACAATGCCCTTTCCACAGCAGGATGGTAGCCCGCCTGATCTGCTCCGGGCTCAAACCGCCGTAGGGCAGGTCGGGATCCCACACCAGCATGTCTTCCAGCGGGATGCCGCGCTGGTGGCCGGTCCAGCGTCCCAGATGCTGGTCGGGAAAGAAGAGGAGCTTGGGGCGGCGCGCCAGCGCCCACTCCATGATGTGCGGCGCATTGGTCGAGGTGCACACGATGCCGCCGTGGCGGCCGCAGAACGCCTTGAGATCGGCCGCGGAATTGATGTACGTGACCGGCGTATAGACCTCGGCCGGATCGCCGTCGAGCACCTCGCCCAGTTCCCGCCAGGCGCGCGTCACCTTGGCGAGATCGGCCATGTCGGCCATGGAACAGCCGGCGGCCAGATCCGGCAGGATCGCCACCTGCTCGGGCTGCGACAGGATGTCGGCCACCTCGGCCATGAAATGCACGCCGCAGAAGACGATGTAGCGCGAGGAAGTCTGTGCGGCGAGCCGGGCGAGCTTGAGCGAATCGCCGGTGAGATCGGCGTGCCGATAGACGTCGGCGCGCTGATAGTGGTGGCACAGGATCACCGCCTCCTCGCCCAGCCGCGATCGCGCCGCGAGGATGCGCTCCTGCGCCTGCTCGTCGCTCATCGCCGCGTAGGGCGCGAACGGCAAGGCTTTCTCGAGAATCGCCGTCATCTCCTCCCTCCCAAAGGGCATCGATTCAACTTTGCACCCACGGCAGACCGTGGAACTTCCATCCCCCCACCGTTCCCCGATGCCCGGCGGCGTCTTTCGCACCCTCGAAGCCTTCGAGCACGTTGTAACACGAAGTAAAACCCGCCGCCGTAGCCACACGCGCCGCCTGATCGGAACGGCCACCCGAGCGACACAAGAACATCACCAAGGACTCGGGGTCGACCTGGGCCCGAAGGTGGGTGAGAAAATTGGGATTCGGCATCAAGTCGGGATAGTGCAGCCATTCGATCTCCACCGCACCGGGAATACGGCCTACCCAATCCCACTCGGCGCGGGTACGGCAATCGACGAGTACCGCGCCGGGCGCCGTTTGCCACACCAAAAACGCCTCGGGGGGCGTCAAAGCCCCGGCGTAGGGCAGGCCGAAGCGCTCGGCGCGCTCGCCGGCAAGCGCTAGAATATCGTGCAGATTTCCCACGGCGTCCTCCATGAGCTCCGAATCTAGTATACCGCCTCCACTGCCCAACGCAGCGCGGATGCGCGGCAACGCCATCGCCCGCACCAGTCTCACGGCCATGGCCATCAACGCCATCCTGGCCATATTGCAGATCCTCATCGGGCTAGCCGCCAACGCGTTCAGCCTCGTGGCCGATGCGATCCATACCCTCGCCGACCTCACCACCGACGCCATGGTGAGCTGGGCCGGGCGCAGCGGCGGCGCTCCGCCCGACGACAACCATCCCTACGGACACGGGCGTTTCGAAACGTTTGCCAGCTTCGTTCTCGGGCTCGTACTGCTGGGAGTGGGCTGCGGCTTCCTGTGGGCGGCGGGCATGCGGCTACAGACGCTCGAGCACGCCCCGCCGATCGAAACCGCGGCCTTCGTCATGGCGCTCATCACACTGCTCGCCAAAGAAGGCATGTTCCATTGGCTACGCCGCCGCGGACGCGCCCTCAAGGCGCAGGTGCTGGAGGCCGCCGCCTGGCATGCCCGCTCGGATGCCGCCTCCTCGCTCGTGGTGGCGATCGGCATCGGCGGCAGCCTTGCCGGCTACCGCTTCCTCGAACCGCTCGCGGCGGCGCTGGTCGGCTTCATGATCGCCTCGATGGGAGTGCGCTTTGCCTACCGTGCGGTGCGCGAGCTCGTCGACACCGGGCTCGAGCCGGAAGAAGTCGCCCGACTGACCGAGACGATCCGCACCACCCCCGGCGTCGAGGATCTGCACCAGATCCGCACGCGGCGCATGGCCGACCGCATCCTGGTGGATGCGCACATCCAGGTCGCCCCCCGCCTGTCGGTCTCCGAAGGGCACCGCGTGGCCGATACCGTATTCGCCCGCCTCAAGGCCCGCTTCCCCAACCTCGACGACGCGCTGATCCACGTCGATCACGAAAACGACACGACCCGCCCGCCCGATCAGCTGCAGGCGCTCACCGACCGCACCGAAGTGGTGCAGGACCTGCGCGCGCTCCCGGCTTTCGCCGCCGCTTCGCCCGACTGGATCGTCCTGCACTATCTCGGCGGGCGCACCTATCTCGACCTGCTGGTTCCGGCCGAACACGCGCCTTCCCTGCTCGCCGCGGACCGTGCGGCCCTTTTCTCCCAGCTCGACGCCCTGCGCCAACGCCATCCCGACCTCGCTTCCCTGCGGCTCTTCGTCGAGCTTGCACCGGAACCGGGCACAGGAAGCGAAAAATTGCACCAAATCAGTGCGAACGAAGTCCCTCCTCCCCCTCCTCCAGCCGGAAATGCCTCCCTTTGAGGCAAACCAAAAGCTGGCACGACACTTGCTAAAATCCTTCCACTTTTTCCTGACCCGGAGTCGATCCGATGAATGCCCAAGACGTCCTCAAGCTCATCCACGAAAGTGAAGCCCGTTTCGTGGACTACCGTTTCACCGACATCCTCGGCAAGGAGCATCACGTCACGGTGCCGGTCTCGGCCTTCGACGAAGAAGTCTTCGAGCGCGGCCACGCCTTCGACGGCTCCTCGATCGCCGGCTGGAAAGGCATCCAGGCCTCCGACATGCTGCTCGTACCCGACCCGGAAACCGCCTACGTCGACCCCTTCTATGAAGAACCCACGGTGGTCATCACCTGCGACGTGGTGGAGCCGGCCGACGGCAAGGGCTACGATCGCGATCCCCGCTCGATCGCCAAGCGCGCCGAGGCCTATCTGAAGTCGACGGGGCTGGGCGACACCGTCTACTTCGGCCCCGAACCCGAATTTTTCATCTTCGACGAGGTCGACTGGTCGGTCGACATGTCCGGCTGCTCGGTGAAGATCACTTCGAGCGAAGCCTCCTGGGAAGGCACCGGCCACCGTCCGCGCGTCAAGGGCGGCTATTTCCCCGTCCCTCCGGTCGATAGCCTGCACGACATCCGCTCTGCCATGGTGCTCGCCCTCGAATCGATCGGCGTGCCGGTCGAAGTACACCACCACGAAGTGGCCAACGCCGGCCAGTGCGAGATCGGCACCAAGTTCAACACCCTCACGCGCCGCGCCGACTGGACTCAGGCGCTCAAATACGTGGTGCACAACGTGGCGCACCAGTACGGCAAGACGGCTACCTTCATGCCCAAGCCCCTCGTCGGCGACAACGGCTCGGGCATGCACGTTCACCAATCCATCTGGAAAGCGGGCCAAAACCTCTTCGCCGGCAACGGCTACGCGGGGCTGTCCGAATTCGCGCTCTACTACATCGGCGGCATCATCAAGCACGCCCGGGCGCTCAACGCCATCACCAACCCCGGCACCAACTCCTACAAGCGCCTGGTGCCGCACTTCGAGGCGCCGACGAAGCTCGCCTACTCCGCGCGCAACCGCTCGGCCTCCATCCGCATTCCCTACGTGGCCAATCCCAAGGCGCGGCGCATCGAAGCGCGCTTCCCCGATCCGCTCGCCAACCCCTATCTCGCCTTCGCCGCGCTGATGATGGCGGGGCTCGACGGCGTGCAGAACAAGATCCACCCGGGCGATCCGGCCGACAAGAACCTCTACGACCTGCCGCCGGAAGAGGACGCCAAGATCCCGACCGTGTGCCACAGCCTCGACCAGGCGCTGGCAGCGCTCGATGCCGACCGCGAGTTCCTCACCCGCGGCGGCGTCTTCTCCAACGACTTCATCGATGCCTACATCGAGCTGAAGAACGAGGAAGTGCAGCGCATGCGCATGACCACCCACCCGCTCGAATTCGAGCTCTACTACAGCCTGTGAGTGCGAGCTGCCCCCGCAGGGGGCGATGAAAGGAAGAGGGCGGCCGCGGCCGCCCTTTTTCCTTTATACTTGCTGCATGATCAGGTTTCCGTCCCGCCTCGCCTCCTGCGCCGTCCTCCTGGGTTTCGGCATGCTGTGCGCACCGAGCGCCTGGGCAACGCTATGGAAATGCACCGACGGCGACGGACGCATCACCTACACCAACGATCGCGCCAGCACCAAAGGGATGCGCTGCGAGGCCCTGCGCGATCTCCCCTACCTCGACGCGACGCCCGCCCCTTCCGCCCCCGCTGCCGCTTCCCCCTCGAACTTTCCCCGGGTGAGCCCCGGCGAACA
Source organism: Tepidiphilus baoligensis (assembly GCF_012911495.1). NCBI lineage: Bacteria > Pseudomonadati > Pseudomonadota > Hydrogenophilia > Hydrogenophilales > Hydrogenophilaceae > Tepidiphilus > Tepidiphilus baoligensis. Next base: position 213,472 of record NZ_JAAAUB010000001.1, on the reverse strand, counting down.
GCGCCAGCGCGACGACCTTCGCCGCCGCATCCTCGAAGAAGAGAAAGCCGCAGAGAACCAGCGCCTGCAAGAAACGCAGCGCGCGCTGCAGACCGCCTCGCCGGAGCGCGCCGCCGAACTCAAAGCCCAGGCCGAACGCCAGCGGCGCAACCTCGAAGCGATCGAACGCGAACTCCAGCGCCTGCGCTGAGTCTGCAGCATACCTGGCACCGTTCTTGCTGCATTTCTCCCGTTCCGACACCAGGCACCGCCATGCCGCCCGATCTCACCGCCCTCGACTGGCTCTCCACCGCCGTCGTCCTCGCCGGCCCCGACCGTCGGCTACGGACGGCCAACGCCGCGGCCGAGCACCTCTTCGGTCTCGCCCGCGAACGCCTTGCCGGTCGCCCCTGGGAAGAGATCTTCGGTGCCTCGCCCACCTTGCGCACCGCTCTCGACGAGGCCGAACGCAACCGCTGGTTCTACGCCTGCCACGGCATCGGCCTGCATCTCCCTTCCGGTCAGACGCTCGCGGCCGACGTCACGGTGAGCCCCATCCAGGACGACGGCGAAGGATTCACCCTCGAATTCCGCCCCATCGACCAGCGCCTCAAGACGACCCAGGAAGAAGAGCGCCTGCGCCTGCAGCAGGCCGCACGCGAACTCGTGCGCGCGCTCGCCCACGAGATCAAGAACCCTTTGGGCGGCATTCGCGGCGCGGCGCAACTGCTGCAGATGGAACTGCCCGATCCGGCGCTCGCGGAGTACACCGAAGTCATCATTCTCGAGACCGACCGCCTGCAGCGCCTGCTCGCCGGGCTGCTGGCCGCGCACCAGGCGCCGCACCCGGCCCCGGTCAACGTCCACGAGATCCTCGAGCACGTGCGCCGGCTGCTGCTCGCCGAATTCCCCGCTTTGCGGGTCGAGCGCGACTACGACGCGAGCCTGCCGGAGCTTACCGCCGACCGTGAGCGCCTGCTGCAGGCGATCCTCAACATCGCGCGCAACGCCGCCCAGGCCACCGGGGGCAAGGGTAAAGTCGAGCTGCGCACCCGCGCCGCGCGCCAGGTGACGCTCGCCAAACGGCGCTACCGCCTCGCGCTCCACGTCGAGATCGCCGACGATGGTCCCGGTATCCCCGAAGCGCTGCGCGAGCGCATCTTCTATCCGCTCGTGAGCGGGCGCGAGGGCGGCGCGGGACTGGGACTGGCGATCGCCCAGGACATCGTCGCCCAGCACCACGGCGTCATCGAGTTCGACAGCCGCCCCGGGCGCACGCGCTTCCACCTCCTGCTGCCGCTCGCTTCCGGGAGCCCGACATGAACGACGCCATCTGGATCCTCGACGACGACAAATCCATCCGCTGGGTGCTCGAGCGCGCGCTCGAACGCGAGAACCTGCCGCATCGCGGTTTCGATCGTGCCGAGACGGCGCTGGAGGCGCTCGGGCAGGAACGGCCGGCAGTGGTGCTCACCGACATCCGCATGCCCGGCACCGACGGGCTCGAGTTCGTGCGCCGGCTGCATGAGCGCTCTCCTGGTACGCCCGTGATCGTGATGACCGCCTATTCGGACCTCGACAGCGCCGTGAGCGCTTTTCAGGCCGGCGCCTTCGAGTACCTGCCCAAACCCTTCGACGTACCCGAGGCCGTGCGCCTGGTGCGTCGAGCGCTGGAGGCGCGGCCCGGCGCAGTGGCCCAAGACGAGCCGGACGCCACCCCCGAGATCCTGGGGCAGGCCCCGGCGATGCAGGAAGTCTTTCGCGCCATCGGGCGGCTGTCGCACTCCAGCGCCACCGTGCTCATCACCGGCGAATCCGGCACCGGCAAGGAACTCGTCGCCCGGGCGCTCCACCGCCACAGCCCGCGGCGCGACGGCCCGTTCGTCGCCATCAACACCGCGGCGATCCCGCGCGAACTGCTCGAAGCCGAGCTCTTCGGCCACGAGAAAGGCGCCTTCACCGGCGCCGCCGCCGCCCGCCGCGGCCGCTTCGAGCAGGCCGAGGGCGGCACGCTCTTTCTCGACGAGATCGGCGACATGCCCGCAGACCTCCAAACCCGGCTGCTGCGCGTGCTCTCCGACGGGCACTACTACCGCATCGGCGGACAGCAGCCGCTGCGCGCCAACGTGCGCATCATCACCGCCACGCACCAGGACCTGGAAGCCCGCGTGCGCGAAGGACTCTTTCGCGAAGACCTCTATCACCGCCTCAACGTCATCCGGCTGCGCCTGCCGCCACTGCGCGAGCGCGCCGAGGACATCCCGCTGCTGGCGCGCCACTTCCTGACGAAGAGCGCGCGCGAACTGGGGGTGGAGCGCAAGACGCTCTCGCCGGCCGCATTGGAAGCGCTCGTACGCTACCCCTTTCCCGGCAACGTGCGCCAGCTCGAGAACCTCTGTCATTGGCTCACCGTCATGACCCCGGCGCAGCGCATCGAACCGCACGATCTGCCGCCGGAAGTGCGCACCCCCGTGGAACCTGCCGGCACCACCGAGCCTTCCTCCGCATCCCCGGCCTGGGAACACTTGCTCGCCGAGGAAGTCGACCGCCTGCTTGCCACCGGCCGCACCGCCCTCTACGATGAGCTGCACGCGCGTTTCGAACGCGTCCTCTTCGAGCGGGCGCTCGCCCACACCGGCCAGCGCCGGGCAGAAGCCGCCGCCCGGCTCGGCGTGGGCCGCAACACGCTCACGCGCAAGCTCAAGCGCTAGCGCCTGCCGTACAATAAGCGCTTCGCACCCTTCCTGCGACACTCCATGCCCGCTCCCTCCGCCTTCGATCCGGCGGCATTGCACCGGCTCCTGCCCGAGGCGATCGCCCGACGGCTCGATCTTCATTGGCTTGGCGAATGCGCCTCGACCAACGACGAGGCGATGCGCCTGCCGCTGCCCGATCCCGGGCGCCTTGCCGTCGTCGGTGCCGACCGGCAGACCCGGGGAAGGGGACGGCAGGACCGGATCTGGCAATCCTGGCCCGATGCGAGTCTCACCTTCTCCTGCCTCTTCGCGTTTCCTCCGGGCACCTCGCTCGAAGCGCTGCCGCTTGCCGTCGGCGTGGCGCTCGCTCGAGGCTTGCAGGCGCTGGGCGTGCCCGGCGTCGGGCTCAAATGGCCCAACGACCTCCTCATCGCCGGCGCCAAGGTGGCCGGCGTGCTCATCGAAGCGCAAAGCCGTCATGCGGCGCCGACCCGCGTCGTCGTCGGCATCGGGCTCAATCTCGAACTGCCGCCGGATTTTCAGCCTGCAAGCGGCCTGCCGGCCACCGCGCTGGCGCACCACCTCGCCCCCCTGCCGCCGCAGGCAGCGGTGCTCGCCGCGCTCCTCGAACGGCTAGACGCCGTGCGCGCAAGCTATCTCGCCGGTCGCGGCTTCGTTCCCTGGCGCGACGAATGGAACGCGCTCGACGCCTACGCCGGCCAAGAAGTGGCGGTGCGCGACGGCGAGCGCGAGCTCGTCGGGATCGACGCCGGCGTCGACGACACCGGCTGCCTGCTGCTCGACACCGCCAGCGGGCGCATCGCCTGCTGCGTCGGTGACGTCTCGCTGCGCCCCCTCGCATGAATCCGACGCTGCTCCTCGATCTGGGCAACACGCGGCTCAAATGGGCCTTGCTCGAGGGCGAACACTGGCGCGAGAGCGGCGCCTGCCGCCACGTCGACATCCCGCAGTGGATCGAAGCGATGCGCGCACGGCTGCCCGCTTCGACCCGGCGTTTCGGCGTGAATGTGGCGCACGACCGGCTCGCCCTCGAACTCGAACGCCAGCTCGGTTCGATCCATTGGCTCGTGGCGCAGGCGCAGTCCTGCGGCGTCACGAACGGCTACGACGAGCCCGAGCGGCTCGGCGCCGACCGTTGGGCCGCGCTCATCGCCGCGCACCACCTGCACCGGGGCGCAGCGCTCGTCGTCTGCTGCGGCACGGCCACCACGGTGGACTGGCTCGACGCCGACGGATTCTTTCGTGGCGGGTTGATCCTGCCTGGGCTCACGACCATGCGTGCGAGCCTGGCACACGCCACTGCCCGCCTGCCCTTTGCCACCGGCGACGTCCGCCTGCCGCCGACGAACACGCAGGACGCCATCGCCAGCGGCTGCCTGCTCGCCCAGGTCGGGGCCATCGAACATTACTATCGGGTCATGGAGGGGCCTGCCTGCGGTGCCATGGCCCTGCTCTCGGGCGGCGACGCCGACATCATCGCCGGGCATCTGGCCATTCCGGCCCGGACGGTGGATAATCTCGTCCTGCGGGGCCTGGCCGTGGTCGCCGCTGCCAGCGCCCGTCCCAATCCCTCCCATGACGCACGAGAGCACACCCCATGAGCGAACCAACCCGGGTCCTCCTCGAAGAGCACGAGATTCCGACGCATTGGTACAACATCGCCGCCGATCTCTCCACCCCGCCGGCACCCCCGCTCGGACCGGATGGCAAACCGGTCGATCCCTCGGCGATGGCCGCGATCTTTCCCGAGCCCATCCTCGAGCAGGAGATGAGCCGCGAGCGCTGGATCGCCATCCCCGACGCGGTGCGCGAGGCCTATGCCATCTGGCGCCCCTCGCCGCTCATGCGCGCCGTACGCCTGGAGCGGCGCCTGGGCACGCCAGCCAAGATTTTCTTCAAGTACGAAGGCGTTTCCCCAGCCGGTTCTCACAAGCCCAATTCCGCCGTGCCCCAAGCTTATTACAACCGCCAGGTCGGCATCGAACGGCTCACCACCGAGACCGGCGCCGGCCAGTGGGGCTCCTCGATCGCCTTCGCCGGCCAGATGTTCGGGCTGGAGGTGCGCGTCTACATGGTGCGCGTGAGCTACCAGCAAAAGCCGCAGCGCCGTGTGCTGATGGAAACCTGGGGCGCGGAGGTGCACGCCAGCCCTTCGCCGCTCACCGAGACCGGGCGGCGCATCCTCGCCACCGAGCCGGATCATCCGGGCTCTTTGGGTATCGCCATTTCCGAAGCCGTCGAAGAAGCCACCTCCCGCCCCGACACCAACTACACCCTCGGTTCGGTGCTCAACCACGTCCTACTGCACCAGAGCCTCATCGGACTGGAAGCGAAGAAGCAGTTCGAGAAAATCGGGCTCTATCCCGACGTGATCTTCGGTCCCTGCGGCGGCGGCTCGAGCTTCGGCGGCATCGCCTTCCCCTTCCTCGCCGACAAGTTCGCCGGCGAACGGCGCGCCGCGGGATTGCGTTGCGTGGCGGTGGAGCCCGAATCCTGCCCCACCCTCACCAAGGGGACCTACGCCTACGATTACGGGGATGCCTCCGGCTTCACCCCCTTGATGCGGATGTACACCCTGGGACACGACTTCGTGCCGCCGGGCATCCACGCCGGCGGGCTGCGCTACCATGGTGCCTCCCCTTTGGTGTCGCAGCTCGTGCATGAGGGTCAGGTCGAGGCGCTCGCCGTGCCGCAGCGGGCCACGTTCGAGGCCGGCATCCAGTTCGCCCGCGCCGAGGGCATCATCCCCGCACCGGAATCCTGTCACGCCATCCGCGCCGTGATCGACGAAGCCTTGCGCTGCAAGGAAACTGGCGAAGCCAAGGTGCTGCTCTTCAACCTCACGGGACACGGGCACTTCGACATGAGCGCCTACGAGCGCTACTTGCGCGGCGAGCTCGAAGATTACACCCTGCCCGATGAACTTCTGGCCGAGGCGCTACGCGCTTTGCCGAGCGTAGGCTGAGAGGAATACCGAGGCGATGCGCCTTCTGATCGCGCTGCTCCTGCTCGTCAACGCGCTCCTGCTAGCGATGACCGCGGGGCTGTTGCCGCGACCTTCTCCCGAAGCGACACGCGCAGCCGGCGAGCACCCTCTGCGCCCCGAACGCCTGAGAATCATCGGAACGGCAGCGGGGCCGGAGGCGCCCGCTCCCCCATCGGTCGAAGCTCACGATCCCAAAGCGGCGCAGCCCTTGGTCGCGCACACCGCCACCGAGCCGGAGCCCACCCCCCCCACAGCCAACGACCCGCTCCTCCTTGCCGGCACACCGCGCATCGAGACTCCACCTGCCTCTGCTGCACCCGGCTCGGGCACCTCGGGGACAGAACGACCGGCCATGACTCCGAGCCTGGCTCCCCCTCCGGATTGCCTGCAGCTCACCGGGGTCGATCCCGATCGGCTGCCGGCGCTCAAAGACGTACCACGCGGGCTGACCAGCATCCAAATCCAAGAGCGAACCAATACAAAAACCACGGCTTGGCGCGTGCTCCTTCCCCCCCAAGGAGGCGCGGCAGCCGCGAATCGTCGGCTCGAACAATTGCGTCTAGCCGGGGTCGAAGATTATTTCGTGATCCGAGACCCTGGTCCGTTGCAATGGGGCATTTCGCTCGGGCTCTTCCGCTCCCGCGACAGCGCCGAGAAGCGGATCGCGGAACTGCGGGCGAAAAAAGTCGAGGATGCCCAGATCGTGGAGCACCGCACTACCGTCCACGACCTCACCTACCTCGGCCCCCAAGATGCCATCGCCGACCTGCGCCAGCGCATCCGAGCCCGTTTTCCCCAGATCGCCATCGACACCTGCTCCCCATGAGCCATCCACCCTTCATCATCGGCCTGACCGGTGGCATCGGCAGCGGCAAGAGTGCCGCCGCCGAGCACTTCGCGCGGCTCGGCGCCGCCGTGGTCGACACCGACGCGATCGCGCACGAACTCACCGCACCCGGCGGCGCGGCGATCCCGGCGCTCGTCGCCGCCTTCGGCCCCGACATCCTCACCCCTGCCGGGGCGCTCGATCGCGCCAAGATGCGCACGCTCGCCTTCTCCGACCCCGAGGTGAAACGTCGGCTGGAAGCCATCTTGCACCCCCTGATTCGCCAGGAATCCGAGGCGCGCTGCCGTGCCGCCACCGAGGCGCCCTATGTCGTGCTCGTCGTGCCGCTACTCATCGAAGCGGGCCCAGATTATCGGCGCCGCTGCCAACGCATCGCCGTGGTCGACTGTCCCGAGGAAGTTCAGATTGCGCGGGTACGCGCGCGCAGCGGCCTGGATGAAGACCTGATCCGCCGCATCATGGCGCAGCAGGCGAGCCGGGCCGCGCGGCTCGCCGCCGCCGACGACATTCTCGACAACGGGGGCGATCTCGCCCAGCTCCACGCTCAAGTCGAAGCGCTCGACCGCCTCTACCGCGAACTTCCCCGGCACACGCCGTCATGATTCTCTTCGAATTCCCCTTCAGCGAACGCATTCGCACCTTGCTGCGCCTCGAGGACGTGTGGCAGCGGTGGCAACATTTTCTCGACGGCACACACCGGTACGACCACCACGCCGCGATCGTTACTCTCTTCGAGCTCGCCGACATCGCCGGACGCACCGACCTCAAACTCGACCTGATGCAGGAGCTCGATCGCCAACGCGCCGCCCTGCTCGCCCTACCCAGCGAGCGGGTCGACGCCCAACGCCTGGCGACCCTCATGGCGCGTATCGAACGAACCCGTACCGCTCTGCTCGGCATGGTCGGGCGGGTGGATCACTACCTGCGCGAAAACGAATGGCTGATGGCGCTGCGCTCACGCGCCCACGTCCCCGGCGGCCTGTGCGGCTTCGATGCCCCCGCCTACCATTTCTGGCTGGAACAGCCGCCCGAATCGCGCACTGCATCGCTCGAACGCTGGACCGCTGCGCTGCAGCCGATTCGCGAGGGCGTCGAGCTCGTGCTGGGCCTCTTGCGCGCCAATGCCGAACGCTTCGAGGCCATCGCCCCTCGCGGCGCCTACCAGCGCGCACTCAAAGGGACCTGCTGCCTGCTCGCTCGCGTCCATGTCGACCCCGCGCTGCAAGTCATCCCCTCGATGTCGGCCAACAAGTACCTCATCAGTCTGAGATTCGCCCCACCCCGCAGCGATCTGCGCCCCGCCACGCAACCGTTGGAACTCGACGTCCCCTTCGTGCTCGAACTGTGCCGACTGTGAAAGGGATACGCCATGAACGACACCGTTGCGAAGACTCCTCGCCTCGTCTCCTGCCCCACCTGCGGCAAACCGGTGCCATGGACGCCGGAATCGCGCTGGCGCCCATTCTGCTCCGAGCGCTGCAAACTCATCGATCTCGGCGCCTGGGCCGACGAACGCTATCGCCTGGCCTCGGCCGGAGAAAGACCATCCGAATCCGGCGACGAATCGCAATAGACCTGGCTCCACCAGGCGCGGATCCCCGCCACGCCGTGCGCCCCGGCACGGCGCGCATCCTCCAGATCCGCCGGTCCCAACCCGCCGATGGCATAGACCGGGATCGACGCACCGCGCGCGATTTCCTCGAACCCCTGCCAACCGAGCGCCGCCGTGCCCGGATGCGAGCGGGTCGGTCGTACCGGCCCCAAGACCGCGTAATCCAGCGCCAAAGCCTCGGCGCGGTGCAAAGCGGACGCCTCGTGCACGGAGGCTCCGACCCAGGGCAGATCGGGTCGCCGGGAAAGCGATTCCAGCCGCCGCTGCGGCAGGTGCAGCCCCGTGCCCAGCGCCCGGGCGGCATCGACCTCGCCATTGAGCACCAGGAGATCCTCCGGCCCCAGCTGGGGGCGCAGCCGACGCACCAGCGCTTCGGCGAGCGCCGCCGGCTCGCGCACCTGCACGAGCACCGACCCCAGGGCACGCGCACGCACGAGCGCATCTTCCTGCCGTTCGAGCGCCCCGGCGAGCGGCTCCCCCGCTTCGAGCATCGCCGCCACGCCGCTCACCAACATCCGCTCCGGCAAGGCGAGGAACTTCCACACCGGGCCGTTGGCGGGCAACAGGGGCGCGACCGTCATCGCTGGCGGCCGCACCCAGGCGAGCGCCGCATGGATCCGCGCCCGAGGCTCGCCCGACCAGCGCACGATGCGAAAGAAATGCAGCCGCACGTGCGCGTGCGCATAGGCATGCTCGCGCACCACCCACGGCAGCACGTCTTCGGGCGCCACGGCGATCTCCAGCTCTTCGGCCAACTCCCGCACCAGCGCCTGCGCCGGCGTCTCGCCCGGCTCCACCTTGCCGCCGGGAAATTCCCAGTAGCCGGGGCAGAACGTTCCCTCTGCCCGTTGCCCCAGCAGCACGGCGCCGTCGTCGCGCCGCAGCACCGCCGCGGCCACTTCCACGCGTTTCACCCTCGAGGCTCCTTGCGCGGCAAGCCATGTCGCCCCGCCCAATCTCGCGCGAACTGCCAGGCCACCCGGCCGGAACGCGAGCCGCGCTCGATCGCCCATTGCAACGCCTCGGCGCGCGCCGCCTCGATCTCGGCCTCACCGACGCCGAACGAACGCAGCCAATGCGCGACGATGGTGAGATATTCCTCCTGCGAAAAGGGGTAGAACGACACCCACAGGCCGAAACGCTCGGAGAGCGAGATTTTTTCCTCCACCGCCTCGGCCGGATGTACCTCCTCGCCGACGTGGCGCGTCCCCTCGTTCTCGTGGAAGAACTCCGGCATCAGATGCCGCCGGTTGGAGGTCGCGTAGAGGAGCACGTTGTCCGGCTGCGCCCACACCGAACCGTCGAGCACGCTCTTGAGCATCTTATAGGCCGGCTCGCCCTCCTCGAACGAGAGATCATCGATGAAGACGATGAAGCGCTCGGGCCGCGTCTCGAGGCAGGCGAGCACGTCGGGCAGATCGACCAGATCGGTCTTTTCCATTTCCACCAGTCGCAGCCCCCGATCGGCATACTCGGTGAGCAGCGCCTTCACGAGGGAAGACTTCCCCGTGCCGCGCGCCCCCGTGAGCAGCACGTTGTTCGCCGGGCGTCCGGCGAGGAACTGTTCGGTGTTGCGCACCACGCGCGCCTTCTGCGGCTCGATGTCCTTGAGATCGTCGAGGCGCAAACGATGCGGCCGCCGCACCGGCTGCAACACGCCGCGCCCGCCCACCCGCCGATACCAGTAGGCCAAACCCTCTTCTTCCGGCCAGCACACCCGCGCCGTTTCCTGACTGGCCGCCCGAGCCTCCAACACCGAGGCCAGGCGCTCGATCGCGGCCACCAGTCCTTGCACGTTCATCGTTTCCATCGTCTCCCCACTCCAGCGAGCATCGCGACCAAGGGCCCCGAGTATACCCGCGCCGTGTCTCGAGGGCACCGCGAAAGCCGTCGCGAACGCTCACGGAACCCCACACCCGGCGCTCGGGGTGTCGTCAACGACGAAGCCCCGATGCTTCCCCGGTCAACAGATCGCCGAGATCGTCGGCACGGATCAACCCCGAAATGCGCTTTCCCGAGGGCAAAATGATCGTCGGCACCCAAGAGATCCGCAGTTCTCGCCCCAGGCGGAGGTTTTCTTCGATCGCACTCGCATCGCAAGCCGCCGGGGCAGGCAACCGGCCTTCGAGCATCCACGCCCGCCATGCCTGCGCCCGATCCGGCGCGCACCAGATCCGTTCGGACTTTTCCCGTGAATCCTCGCCCAGAATGGGGTAGAGAAAGAGGTAGACCGTTACGTCCCCGAGCGCATCGAGTTCGCGCATCGATTCCTTGCAGTAGCCGCAGTTGGGATCTGCGAACGAAACGATCGTCCGCGAGCCCGTCCCATACACCAGCGCGATCGCCCGATCGAACGGCAAGCGGGCAACATCCACGCGACCGACGTCCATACCGTCGCGCCCGCCCTCGTCCAGATCGGACCACGTTTCATCCCCCGCGTGCGCCTCGATCCACCCCGTCAGAACCAGGGCCAACACCCAAGCCAGCACCAACGGCAGCGCAATTTTCCTGCTCGGCTGATGCATCGCTCCCCTCCCCCAAAGATTCTGCCATCGGGCAGGTCACCATGATCGACGAGTAGGCGCTGCGAATGACCTACTGCGCGGCGGCGGCATGGAGGCAGTGCACGAGGCCCGGATGCTCTGCTCGCCTATCCGGTTGATGGGTCTGGGATTGCGCACTCCGGGCGCCTGGCCCAGCCCCCGCTCGCCACGGTTACGCGGTGTCCGAGTATACTCGGCGCACGACCTCTCGCGCTCGATCGCCCATGACGCCACTGGCCACACGCCCCAGCCTGCTGCTCGCACTCCTGCTCTCCCTCGCCGCCTGTACCAGGCAGGAATCTCCCACACCGCCCGAACCCTGTGTCTGCCCGCCGGCTACGACCCAACCCGCTCCCCCACACGCGCCAGCGCCCGCTCTGCGCGCCGAGGCTCGCGCGTGGAGCGATCTGCCGGGCTGGCGCGAGGATCGCCCCAGCGAGGCGTGGGTGGCTTTCCTCGCCGGTTGCCCCCGCCTTGAGGCAATCGAACCCGCCTGGCAGGCCGTCTGCCGCGAGGCACGCGAACAGCCGCGCGAGGACGCGGTGCTGCGCCGATTCCTCGAACGACGCCTGCGCCCCTGGCAGCTCGTGGCAGTGCTACCCGATGGCGGCACCCGCGACACCGGGCTCGCCACCGGCTATTACGAGCCGCTGATCGCCGCGAGCCGCACACCGGATGCCCGTCATCGTACCCCCATCCTCGGGCCGCCTGCCGATCTCGTCACCGTGGATTTGGGTGAAATCGTGCCCGCGACGAAGCACCTACGCCTCAAGGGCCGGCTGGAAGGCAATCGGCTCGTCCCCTATTACAGCCGCGCCGAGATCCGTGCCCTGGGCGAGAGGCTGCCCGCCCCGATACTCTTCTGGGCGGCCGACGAGCTCGATTTCTTTTTCCTGCAGATCCAAGGCTCCGGCCTGCTGCGTCTGACCGACGGTTCGACCGTGCGCATCGGCTATGCCGATCACAACGGACACCCTTACCGTTCCATCGGGCGTCTGCTCATCGACGCCGGCGAACTCACCCTGCCAGAAGCCTCGGCGCAGGGCATCCGGCGCTGGCTCGAACGCCACCCCGAGCAGCGTCAGGCGCTCCTCGACGCCAACCCGGCTTATGTCTTCTTCCGCGAATTGCCCCCCGACGGCCCCGGCCCCATCGGCACCCTGGGCGTACCGCTCACGCCGCAGCGCAGCCTCGCGGTCGATCCGGCGCTCCTGCCCTTGGGTGCGCCGCTCTATGCCGTGGTCTCGGGCAGGCATCCCCTGTCCCGGCTGATGCTGGCGCAGGACACGGGAGGCGCCATCCAAGGACCGTTGCGTGTGGACGTCTATGAAGGCAGCGGCCAGGAAGCCGGCGAGCGCGCCGGGCGGCGGCGCGACGAAGTCGCCCTGTGGCTGCTGTGGCCGACCGATGCCGACCCACCCGCAGCCAGGCAATGAAAAAGAAAAAGGCGCCCGCAGGCGCCTCGCGGGAAACAGGATCGCAGTACTTCCTCAGCAGCCGCCCTCCAGCCCCATCAGCCGGCGATAGAACGCGTGGAAATGCGGCATCCCCACCTCGAACGGCTCCTGATAGGGTCCAACCTCGTCCCTGCCCTCGGCCAGGAGCGCCTTGCGGCCGCGGTCCATGCGCTCGGCGATCTCATCGTCCTCAATCGCCGTCTCCATGTAGGCCGCCTGCTGCGCCTCGACGTACTCGCGCTCGAACTCGACGATCTCTTCGGGATAATAGAATTCCACCACGTTGATCGTCTCGCTCACCGACACCGGCCACAGGGTGCTCACCACCAAGGTGTTGGGATACCACTCCACCATCACGTTGGGGTAGTACAGCATCCAGATCGCACCGTGCTCGGGCAGTTTCCCTTGATGATAATCCAGTACCGCCTCGTGCCAGCGCGCATAGACCGGCGTGCCCGGCTTGTCGAGCGCCGTGATGCCCACGCGCTGCACCGAGTACCATTCACCGAACTGCCACTCGAGCGCGCTGCAATCGACGAAGTTGCCCAGCCCCGGATGGAAGGGCACGACGTGGTAATCCTCGAGATACACCTCGACGAAGGTCTTCCAGTTGTAGTGGCAGTCGTGGCGCACGACCCGGTCGAGTTTGTAGCCGGAGAAGTCGAACCAGCGGGCGAGCTCCATGCCGGCGAGATCGGCCGCCGCCGAGCGCGGCCCGCGAAAGAGGAGCCCGTTCCACGATTCGAGCGCCTCGCGCTGCAGGTTGAGGCAGGGCGTCTCGGAGAAATGCGGCGCACCCACCAATCGCCCCGTGAGATCGTAGGTCCAGCGGTGCAAGGGGCAGACGACGTGCTCGGTCTTCCCTTCCCCCTGCAGCATGATGGCTTGCCGGTGGCGGCAGACGTTGGACAGCAACGCCGGCCCCTGGGCGTCGCGCACCAGCGCCTTGGCGTGGTCGAACCACTCGAGCGAGCGGTAGGAGCCGGGCTCCGGCACCATCGCCTCGTGCCCGACATAACCCGGCCCCTGGCGGAAGAAGATCTCCAGCTCGCGGCGAAACAGCGCCTCGTCGAAATACCACGACACCGGGAATTGCAGCGCCGCCGGCTGCAGACGGACCCCAGAACCCATCTCCGACATGATCGAACCCTCCATGGACGAAAGGACCCGACCTCGACGCCGAGGTCGCCGAAAGAGCGCGGGATGGTACCACGAAACGAGTGCAAGGGGTTGATCAGGCGAAAAAATCTTCCGCCTTGCCCCCGAGCGGATTCATTCCAGGCGCACGAGCAGCCCTTTGAGATATTCGCTCTCGGGCACCGCCAGCCCCACGGGATGATCCGGCCCGGCCTGCAGGCGGGCGAGCACCTGCGCGTCGCGCCCGTTCTTGGCAGCGCAGTCGGCCACGATCTCGCGAAATTCCTCCGTGCCGATGCCGCCGGAGCAGGAAAACGTCATCAGAAGCCCGCCGGGGGCGACCAGGCGCATGCCGTGGAGGTTGACGTCGCGATACGCCCGCCGCGCCTGCGGCACGTGGGCCGCCGAGGGGGCGAACTTGGGCGGATCGAGGATGACGAGGTCGAAGCGCTCGCCGTCGCGCTCCCACTCGCGCAACAGGGTGAAGACGTCGGCCTCGAACCAGCGCGCCCGATCCGCCGGTAGCGCGGGATCGAGGGCGAGGTTGCGCCGCGCGAGTTCCAGCGCCGGGCCGCTCGAGTCGATCGAACAGACCTCGCGCGCGCCGCCCGCGAGCGCGTGGAGCGAAAATCCGCCGCTATAGCAAAAGGCGTTGAGCACCCGCGCCCCGTCGGCGAGCTGCCCGGCGAGCCGCCGGTTCTCCCGCTGGTCGAGGTAGAACCCCGTCTTGTGCCCCTGCACCACGTCGACGAGCAGACGCACGCCGTACTCCTCGATCACCACCGTCTCGGGCAAGGTTCCGAAGACGAGACCCGTGCGCGGCTCCAGCCCTTCGAGCCGGCGCACCCCGGAATCCGATCGTTCGTAGAGCGCCTCCAGCTCCGGCAAGGCGCGCCGAAGGGCATCGGCGATGGCTTCGCGCCAGCGCTCGGCGCCGGCAAAAGTGAGCTGCAGCACCGCCACCGCGCCGAAGCGATCGACGATGACGCCGGGCAGGCCGTCGGCCTCGCCGTGCACCAGCCGCAGACCCTGCTGCCCGCGCAAAAGGGGATGGGCCAGACGCCGGGCGATCGCCTGGGCGATGCGCCGCCGGAAGAAGGCGTGATCGACGGGCGAATCCGGCGTGAAGTGCCACACCCGCGCGCGGATGCGCGAAGCGAGCGACACCCCGGCGCGCGCGAGCGGCGTGCCGTCGTGGCGCGCCACGAGCACGGTGTCGCCGTTTCTCACCGGTCCGTCGATGCGCTCGACGCTGGTGTCGAAAATCCAGGGGTGACGCCGCATGAGCGAGCGCTCCCGCCCCGGTTTGAGGATCAAGGTCGCCATGGAAAGATTCCGGTCCTTATTTGCGTTTGGCCCGCGGATGGGCCGCGTCGTAGATGCGCGCCAGATGCTGGAAATCGAGCCGGGTATAGACTTGGGTGCTGGCGATCGAGGCGTGTCCCAGGAGTTCCTGTACCGCCCGCAGGTCGCCCGAGGATTGCAGTAGGTGACTGGCGAAGCTGTGGCGCAGCCGGTGCGGATGGAGGCTCCCTTCCACGCCATGCTTGCGTCCCCAGCGCACCAGGCGGCTTCCCACCCCCTGAGGGGAGAGGCGCGTGCCCTCGCGGCTCACGAAGAGCGCCTTCTCGCCCGGCGCCACGAGCTCGGCGCGCAGCGCGAGCCACTGGTGCAGCGCCGCGATGGCCGTGCGCCCCAGCGGCACGGTGCGGCGTTTGCCGCGTTTGCCGGTCACGCTCACCCAACCCTGGTCGAGATCGAGGCAGGCGGGATCGAGGTCGAGCGAGACGAGCTCGGC
Source organism: Tepidiphilus baoligensis (assembly GCF_012911495.1). Lineage (NCBI taxonomy): Bacteria > Pseudomonadati > Pseudomonadota > Hydrogenophilia > Hydrogenophilales > Hydrogenophilaceae > Tepidiphilus > Tepidiphilus baoligensis. The sequence continues at coordinate 198,396 of NZ_JAAAUB010000001.1, read as the reverse complement.
CACCCGCAGCCCCGTGGCGTAGAGGAGTTCGGCCATGGCGCGGTCGCGCACCTCCAGCCCCGCCTCGGGCGCGGCGTCGAGCACGCGCTGCGTCTCGTCCACCCCCAGCGCCTTGGGCAAGAGGCGCGGCGCACGCGGCGCGCGCAGCCCGTCGGCGGGGTTGGCCGCCACCCAACCCTGGCGCAGCGCCCAGCGGTAGAACCCGCGCCAGCACGACAGGCGGCGCGCGAGCGAACGCGGCGCCAGACCCTGCCCGTGCGCCCGGGCGAGCGCCGCGCGTAAGGCAGCCGCATCGGCGCGCAGCGGCTCGCCGCCCGTGGCCTCGGCCAGGGCTGCGAGTTCCAGCCGGTAGGCACGCACGGTCGCCGTGGCGCTGCGGCGCTCGGCCTCGAGCGCGGCGAGGTAGCGCTCGATCGCGTCGGGCAGCTTGGCTTCGTCCATGAGGCTCACGCCGCCTCGCGGCAGCGGGCGAGCGCCGCTGCCGCGAGCTCGCCGATACGCCGCAGAAAGACGGTTCCCATCGCCGGGTAGAAGCGCTGCGGCTCGGGACTGCCGAGCGCCAGCAACCCCACGCCCTCCTCGGGCACCGGTAGCGGCAACACGGCGCAGGAGGCGACGTCGGCACCGAGCCAGGCGGCCAGCGCCGGATGGGGAGGCGACCCCACGTGCACCTCGGAGAGCGTGCGGGCGAACGCCGCGAGCGTCTCGGGTAATTCCGCCGCGAGCCAGCCGGGAAGGCCCAGGCGCACCGTCGGCACGGCGAACTCTTCGGTGAGGGTGCGCGTGAGGATCTGGCGCACCTGCGGACGCGTCTCCGCCCCGATGAGGGCGAGCGCCAGGCGGTGCATCCGCTCGGCGAGCTGATCGTTCTGCCGCCCGATCTGCAGGAGCTGGGCGAATTTTTCTTCCATCGCCTGGAGTTGACCACGCAGCAGGTTCGCCTGATGCTGGGCGAGCGACACAGTCCCCCCCGGCCCTTCGGACGGCAGGGCCAAGGAGGCCGCCAGCGCCGGCTCATGCAGGAAGAAGTCCGGATGCTCCTGCAGATAATGGCGAACGTCGTCGTGCGAGCAGCTCATCGCGGTAGCTCCCAGGGTTGGTCGAGGTCGATCACTCCTTCGAACACGGTGCGCGCCGGGCCGATCATGATCACGGGCCGACCCGGCCCGGCCCATTCGATGCGCAGCCGCCCGCCGCGCGTGTGTACCGTCACCGGCGGGCACAGCAGCCCGCGCAGGGTACCGGCCACCACCGCGGCGCAGGCACCCGTGCCGCAGGCGAGCGTCTCACCCGCCCCGCGCTCGAATACGCGCAGCCGGATCGCGTCGGGCGCGAGCACCTGCATGAAGCCGACGTTGACGCGTTCGGGAAAACGGGGATGACGCTCGATTCGTGGACCGAGCTCGGCCACCGGCGCCCGATCGGCGTCCTGCACCACCAGCACCGCGTGGGGATTGCCCATGGAGACTGCCGTGAGTTCCACCGGCCTGCCGTCGACTTCGAGCGTCTGCACCACTGCATCGGTGTCGCTGACGAAGGGGATGCGCGCGGGTTCGAGCACCGGCACGCCCATGTCGACGGCCACCTCCCCTTCCTCGCGCAGCTCGGGTTCGATCACGCCGCTCGCCGTCTCCACGCGCAGGCGCTGCTTGGTGGTGAGCCCTTTCTCCACCACGAAGCGGGCGAAACAGCGCGCACCGTTGCCGCACTGCGCCACCTCGCCGCCGTCGGCGTTGAAGATGCGGTAGCGGAAATCGGCGTCGGGGCGGGTGGGCGCCTCCACCAGCAGGAGCTGGTCGCAGCCGATGCCGAAATGGCGGTCGGCAAGCCAGCGTACTAGTTCGGCGTAGGCGTGAAGCGCTGGCGAATCGCGTCGATCACGACGAAATCGTTGCCCAGGCCGTGCATCTTGGTGAAATGGAGAAGGTTCATGCCCTCAACGCCTCGTCGATGAGCTCGATCCAATGGCACACCGGCACGCTCGCGCCGTGCGCCAGATGGGTGATGCAGCCGATGTTGGCCGAGGCGATCCGGGCCGGAGCGTGTTCGGTGAGGGCGGCGAGCTTGTTGCGCTTGAGCGCCTCGGCCAATTCCGCCTGCAGCAGCGAGTAGGTTCCGGCCGAACCGCAGCACAAGTGGGCATCGCGCACCGGCACCAGAGTGTAGCCCGCGCGCGCGAGCAACCGCTCGACCACGCCGCGCACCTTCAGACCGTGCTGCAAGGAACAGGGCGCGTGAAAAGCCACGGCCCCGCGCGGCGTCGGCTGCGCCGGCAGCAGCGCTTCGAGTGCAGCCGATTCGGCGGCGAGCACTTCGCTCACATCGTGCGCCCGCTGCGCCACCTGCGCTGCCTTGTCGGCATAGGCCGGATCCTCGGCGAGCCAAAACCCATAGTCGCGCACCTGGGCTGCACAGCCGGAGGCGGTGATGAGGATGCCCTCGATTTCACCCGACTCGATCGCCGGCCACCAGGCGTCGATGTTGCGCCGCGCCCGCGCTCGCGCCCGTTCCTGTTCGTCGAGGTGCCATTCGATCGCCCCGCAGCACCCCGCCCCCGGCGCGGCCTCGAGCGAAATGCCCAGCCGGTCGAACACGCGCTCGGCCGCCGCGTCGATCGCCGGTTCCAGCTCGGGCTGCACGCAGCCTTCCAGCCGCCACCAGCGGCGAGGGTGGCGCGCCGTCGGTCGCGGGCCAGCCTCTTTTTTCGCCGGAATCTTCGCCGCCAGGGAATCCGGCAGCACCCCTTTGCCCAAACGGGCGAGCCGCAGCGCCGCGGCGAAGCGTTGGCGTTCAGGCAGCACGCGCGCCAGCGCCCAACGCTTGGCCCGTTCGGCGAGCGGCCGCGGCACGCGCGCATCGACCTCGTGCCGGCCGATGTCGAGCAGGTGCGCGTATTCCACGCCCGAAGGACAGGTCGTCTCGCAGGCGCGGCAGGTGAGGCAGCGGTCGAGATGTTGCTGGATGGCGCGCGTGGGCGGCACGCCCTCGAGCACCTCTTTGATCAGATAGATGCGCCCGCGTGGCCCATCGAGCTCGTCCCCGAGCAGCTGATACGTCGGGCAGGTGGCGGTGCAAAAGCCGCAGTGTACGCACTTGCGCAGAATGACGTCGGCCACCCGGCCGGCGGGGGTGTCACGAATGAAATCGGCCAGATTCGTCTGCATCGCTCACTCCAAGGGCAAGCGACGCGCGAACACGCCGTCGGGGTCGAAGGCGGCCTTGAGCCGCTCTTCGATGGCGCGCTCGGCGGCGCCGCGCGGCGCGAACACGCGCTCACCGGCCCGGGCGCCGCGCCAGCGCACGGCATGTCCGCCCACGGCGCGAGCGCGTTCGAACCAGGAATCGTCGCCCACCGGGCGGCGCAGCCAGCGCAGCCCTCCGCCCCATTCGACGAGCGCATCCTCCGCATCCGCCCAGGCAGGCGTGGTCGGCGGCAACGCCAGACGCCACAGCACCTCACCCTCGTGCAGGTTCCAGACGGGCAGGCGCTGCTCGCGCACTTCCTCCCAGAATCGCTGCGCCGCCGCCTCCGGCAGCACCTCGCCGCCCAGGCGCGCCGCGGCCGCTTCCACCGCCGCCCGGGCGCCGGCAAGGCGCAGGGTCATTTCCCCTTGCCACCACACGCTCGCCGACAGGGGAAGCGGCTGTCCCGCCCAGCGGTTGAGGCGTTCGATCGCCTCGTCCTGGCTGCAGGCAAAGCGCAGGGTGAGGGTGGCCGGGGGCAGCGGCAAAACCTTCAGCGACACTTCGAGGATCACCCCCAGGGTGCCGAGCGAACCGGCAAAGAGCCGCGCGACATCGTAGCCGGCCACGTTCTTCATCACTTCGCCGCCGAAGCGCAGCACTCGCCCCTGGCCGTCGAGCACCCGCACTCCCAGCACGTAGTCACGCAGCGCCCCGTGTCCCCAGCGGGTCGGGCCGGAGAGTCCAGCGGCCACCGCCCCCCCGATCGTGGCCGAATCGGCGAAGTGCGGCGGAGAGAAGGGCAACCATTGCCCGTGACGCGCGAGCAGCGCCTCCACCTCCCTCAGCGGCGTGCCGCCATAGGCGGTGAGCACCAATTCCGAGGGTTCGTAACGGATGATGCCGGAGAGTAGGCCCACCTCCAGCGGCTCGGCATCCGGATCCGGCGCCCCGTACCAGGATTTGCTGCCCCCGCCGCGGATCTCCAGCCGCCTGCGCCCGCACGCCGCCAGCACCTGCTCACGCAAGCGATCGACGATCGCATTCATCGTTTCTCCTCTCGTTTTTTGCGGCGCCGCTCGGCGAGCCGCGCCTCGTCGCGCAGCCACAGCAGGGAACCGATCAGCCCCAGCACGGGAATGGCGACCAATAGCAGCTGCACCCAGGCCCTCTCGCTCATGGCTTGTGAATCCATCTGCTGATTGCGACGATTGCTTCACGAGCAATCACGCCGTTCAGAACCGCGGCAATTCGGCAAAAGGCAGCTTGCCGCGCGACACGCGCATCCGGCCGTATTCGGCGCAGCGGTGCAGCGTGGGAATCGCCTTGCCGGGATTCAGGATTCCCGCCGGGTCGAAAGCTGCTTTCACCTGGAAGAACGCCTCGAGCTCCACGGGCGAGAATTGCACGCACATCTGGTTGATCTTTTCTACGCCCACGCCGTGCTCGCCGGTGACCGTACCGCCGAGCCGCACCGAAAGCTCCAGGATGTCGGCCCCGAACGCCTCGGCCCGCTCCCATTCGCCGGGCTGGTTCGCATCGAACAGGATCAAGGGGTGCAGATTGCCATCACCCGCGTGAAAGACGTTGAGACAGCGCAGCCCGTATTCGCGCTCCATCTCGGCGATCGCCTCCAGCATCTCGCCCAGGGCCTTGCGCGGAATCGTCCCATCCATGCAGTAGTAGTCGGGCGAGACGCGCCCGGCGGCCGGAAACGCCGCCTTGCGTCCGGCCCAGAAGCGCAGCCGCTCCTCCTCGTCGCGCGAGACGCGCCACTCGGTAGCCCCGCAGCGCTCGAGCACCGCGCCCATGCGCGCGATCTCTTCTTCCACTTCCTCGGGGGTACCGTCGGACTCGCACAGCAGCACCGCCGCGGCCTCGAGCGGATAGCCCGCATGGACGAAGTCCTCCGCGGCGATCGTCGCCCCCTGGTCCATCATCTCCAGCCCCGCGGGGATGATGCCCTCGGCGATGATCGCGGCCACCGCCTCGCCGGCGGCGCGCACCGAGTCGAAGGCGGCAAGGATGCAGCGCGCCGTCTGCGGTCGGGGCAGCAGTTTCACCGTGATCTCGGTGACCACCGCCAGCATTCCCTCCGAGCCGATCGCCAGCGCGAGCAGGTCGTAGCCCGGCGCATCCGGCGCGAGGCTGCCGAACACGACGGGCTCCCCCGCGGCGGTGTAGCCGCGTACGCGCAGCACGTTGTGCACCGTGAGACCGTACTTCAGGCAATGCACACCGCCGGAATTCTCGGCAACGTTGCCTCCCAGCGTGCAGGCGATCTGTGAGGACGGATCCGGCGCGTAATAGAGTCCGTAGGGCGCGGCCGCTTCCGAGATGGCGAGGTTGCGCACCCCCGGCTGCACCGTGGCGGTGCGCGCGAAGGGATCGAGGGCGAGGATGCGATTGAGCCGCGCGAGCGACAGCACCAGCCCCTGCGGATGCGGCAGCGCCCCGCCCGACAAGCCCGTACCCGCGCCGCGTGGCACGACCGGCACCCGCAGGCGATGGCACGTCTGCAGCAGCGCCACGACCTCCTCCTCGGTGCGCGGCAGGGCCACGGCCCAGGGCAACTCACGGAAGGCCGACAAGCCGTCGCATTCGTAGGCACGCAGCTCGGCTTCTTCGTGGATCAGACCGTCCGCAGGCAGGAGGCGGCGCAACTCGGCGACGAAGACTTCGCGCGTGACGGCGGGAGAAGGAGTATGGAGCGCAGTCTCAGCCATCGATGGGTTCCAAAGAAGAAGGTTCTTCAGGGGTTTCGCCTGCCGGACACAGCACCTCGGAGACTCGTTCCGCCGTTCCTTCCAAGTGACGCTCGGCCGCGCGCCGCGCCGCCGCCGGATCGCCCGCACGCACCGCTTCGAGGATATCGCGGTGCTCGGCATTGGCCGCGATCGGCCAATCGCGCACCCTACCCTCTTCACCCCAGAGCACGCGGTGGACCGCGGCGTTCTTCACGCCAAGATATTCCTGGAAGCGCTCGATCTCGGGGTTGTGCGTCGCCCGCGCGAGCGCCAGGTGGAATTCGTCGTCCCACTGCGCCCCGGTCATCCCCTCGGTAGGGGTGTGCGCTGCCTGCTGGGCCCAGTGATCCATGGCAGTCACCACCGCTTCGAGATGGCGCAGATCGGTCTCGGTGCGCCGTACCGCCGCCAGTTCGGCCACCCCCGTTTCGAACACCTTGCGCAGCTCGAGGATGTGGCGCAGTTCTTCGAGGACGGAAACCTCCTCGACGTTCTTCAGATGGAACCCCTTGCGACCGGGGCGATCGATCACGTAGGTGCCGGAGCCCTGACGTGCCATGACCACCCCTTCGGCCTTCAGATGAGCGATCGCCTCGCGTACCACCGCCCTACTCACCCCGAACCGTTCGCTCAAGGCATGTTCGGACGGCAAGCGGGCACCACGCGGATGATGACCGGCCAGGATGGACTGAACGAGCAAATGGGCGACTCGCTCACACTCCCTTATCATTTTTTTTCGTGTTCTCATGATCTTGGCCGCGTGAATGAATCGTTGCAGAATTTACACGCAAGCCGCGCCAGGATCAAGCGGCATGTTCGGGCGCGCGTTCGAGCAGAGGGCGCGCGATGGTCGCCAGCCCTCGTTGCAACATGGTTTCGAGCCGCTGGAGTTGCTGTTCGAGCCGCTCGCGCTCCGCATGCAGTTCGGCCAGCTGCGGCTCCAGGGATTCCGCCGCCTGATGTACCCGTACGATGCCGTTCATGCGCAGCTCGAGCTCGGTTTTCTTCTCTTTCAAGGCCGCCTCGAGCGGCAACAACGCCTGCCGGACCCAGGTGACCGTTTCGCGGTGCATCGCCGCCCAGCGATGTTGCACCTCGCTTCCGACCAAGGAGAGGAATCGTTCGATGACTCCCGACTTGGTATGCGCGAGCATGGTGCCCCAGCTGGCAAGCTGGCGTAAGGCCAAGGTACGCGCCGTCTCGAGCGACGCACGCGTGGCGGCGAAATCGAGCGGCGCCGGCGGCTGACAGACGATGCCGTGTTCCACTTCGAGCTGGCGCATCATGGTGGTGAGCATCTCGTGTATCTCCGCCACCTTGGCCTGAGCCCGGTCGATGAGGGCAAACACCCGTTCGAAAAACTGCTCGATGCGCTCCCTCAAGTCGGAAGAAAACGCCGCCATCTCCATCTGATGGCGCACGTCGGCCAGCTCGAAACGAAAGCGCGACGTCGCCACCGCGTCGAGCAACTCACGACAGAGTTTGACATAAACGGCGCGAGTGGCCTGATAACGGCGAAAGGCCGCATCGAATTCCTCTTTCTCCGTCTGGGCCTTGCGCAAGAGATACGCCACTCGGCTGCGGTTCTGGCCCCGAAGGGCGACCAGCTCCGACTCCTGTGTTCCCACGGCCGACAAGCGCTCGCGCAACATTCCCGCAGCCAACGAACCGATCTCGCGAAAGGCGGACTCCACCGCCTCGCGCGTGAGCGCCTGGCGTTTTCCGAGCAAATCCTGAGACAAGGCGTGTTCGAACGGTTCGATGCGGCTACGGCGCAGCAAGTCCCGTTCGCCATGGATGCGAGCGGCCAACGCCTTCTGCGCCGAGAGGGGAAAGACGTGCTCCGGGCGCACCGCCAGCATGCGCGCCACGGAGTCGACCTGGGCGGCGATCTCGCGCTCGATCTCCTCTTCACTGCGGATGCCGTCCCACAGCGAATCGATCTTGTTGAGCGCGATCAGACACCCTTCGTCGGGGTCGACGCGCGATTCGAGCACGTAATGGCGCCAGATCTTCATGTCGCTCTGGGTGACGCCCGTATCGGCGGCCAGCACGAAGACCACGGCGTGGGCCTGCGGCAAAAGCGAGAGCGTCAGTTCCGTTTCGGCGCCGATGGCATTCAACCCCGGCGTATCGAGAATCACCAGCCCGCGGGCGAGCAGCGGATGCGGATAGCGCACGATGGCATGGCGCCAGGCGGGCACTTCCACGAGGCCGTCTTCACCCGGCACCAAGCCGGCCTCGCCGCTGGGGTCGATGTGAAAACCCAAGAATTCTGCCTCGTCGACCGGGATACGCCGGGTCTCGCCCACGCGTTCGAGCGCCCGTTGGACGGAGGCGAGGTCTTCTGGAGTGTAGGACTGCACGCTCCAGCACTCGCGGCGACGTCGCGCCTCGTGCAGTGAAACGATCTCGCGGCGCGTGTCGATCGGTAGCAACAAGACTTCGGGACGCGCTCCCTCGTACCATTCGATCTCGGTGGGGCACATCGTCGTACGACCGCTGCGAGAGGGCAAGGCCCGTGCACCGAGCGAAGAAAAGACGAGTGCGTTGATCAGTTCCGACTTGCCCCGAGAAAATTCCGCCACGAACGCCAGGCGCAGGCGCTCACGGGCCGCCTCGAGCCGGCCAGCGAACGCTTCGTCCGCCACGCCCAGGGATTCCAGCGTGCGGGCAAGCGATTCCAGCGCCTCGAGCGCCTCTCGACGCCATTCGTCATAGGCCGTGAAATACCGTTCGAGACTCACCGCCGATCCCCAGGCATGGAAACACCATATAAGCTTACCATGCCCCTCATCCACTGCGTTGGCACGAGGGACAGAAAAAGGTACCCCGTCCTCCTTGTGTCACCCGGCGCACCGGCGTAGCGCAGCGCGGACACGGCTCCCCTTCGCGCCCATACACCGCGAGCCGGCCGCGATATTCGCCTCCCTTGCCCTCCACCGTGCGGTGATCGCGCAGGGTCGTGCCGCCGGCGGCGATCGCCGCCTCGAACACCGCGCGCAGCGCCGCGATCAGCCGCGCCCAATCGCCCTCGTCGAGCGACTCCGCCGGCCGACCCGGCGGGATACCGGCAAGAAAGAGCGCTTCGCAGGCGTAGATGTTGCCCGCCCCCACCACCACGTCGCCCGCGAGCAGCACTTCCTTGACCGCCCGCCGCCGTCCCTGCACCTTGGCGCGGGCCCAAGCCGGGGTGAGCCGCTCGTCCCACGGCTCGAGCCCCAGGCGCGCCTCCAGGGTCCGTTCGGCGGCTGCATCGAGTGGCTCGACGAGACCGAAACGCCGCGGGTCGGTATAGCGCAGCAAAGTTTCTGCGAAAAGAAAATCCAGGTGATCGTGCCGCCCCGGCGGCACGTCCGGCGCCACGAACGCGATCCGCCCGCTCATGCCCAGATGCACGAGCAGCGTCCCCCCGTCGAAGCGCCACAGCAGATACTTTCCCCGCCGCTCCACCCGCAGCAGCCGCCGCCCTACCCAGGAGGCGAGCAACGGCACCGGCCGGCGCAGGCGCGGCTCGCGCACCCGCACTTCCGTCAGGATTTTCCCGACGAGGCGCTCCTCCACGCCGCGGCGCACCGCCTCCACTTCGGGCAGTTCAGGCATCTCACCCCCCCAGATGCTGCAGGGCGAGCAACACGCCCATCCCCGCGAGGAAAGGCACCCACGGATTGCGCCAGCGAAGCACCACGAGCACCACCGCCGCGGCGGCAACGAGGCGCGGCGAGAGAAAATCCAATGGCTGTCCCGTCCCCCCCACCAGTTCCGGCGCGATCAGCGCACCCAGCGCCGCCGCTGGCGCGAAGCGCAGGAAGCGCTGCATGCCCGCCGGCAGACGCACCCGCTCGCCCGCGAGCAGGAACGCCCCCCGGGTGAGCCAGGTGGCAAAGAACATCAATGCGAAGATCCCATAGAGTCGCCACTCACCCATCATCGCTCCCGAGCAACGCCTTGCTGTCGCCGTTCGAAAAGATAGCCCGCCACCAAGCCGACGATCACGGCGGCGATCACCCCGGTACGCAGCGGCAAATCCCGCAGCAGCAAAGCCGACGCACCGGCAGCCAAAGCCGTGACCAGCATCACCCGTTCCCGGCACATGGGGACGAGCAGCACCAACAGGGCAATGGTTCCCATGAATCCCAGCGACCAGTGCTCCGGCACCCAACTCGCCCCCACGATCCCGACGAGCGAAGCGATCTGCCACGTCCCCCAGCACCACAGGCCGGCGCCGAGGAAACGCCCCCAACGTCGCTGGGCGTCCTGTTCCTGGAGCAGACCTGGTCCCTGGACGAGGAAGACCACATCCACGAGCAGGTAACTACCCAAGGCGCGGCGCGCCCAAGGTTGATCGTGGAACGCCGGAGCCATCGCCGCGCTGTAGATGACGAAACGCAGGTTCAAGATCGCCGCGGTGGCCAGGATCAGCCACACCGGAGCCTCGCTCACGAGCAGCGGCAAAGTGCCCAGCTGGGCGGTCGCCGCGAAAACGAGCACGTTCATCGCCAAGGATTCGCCGATCGAGAGGCCGCTGGCGCGCATGGCGATGCCCGTGGCGATCGCCCAAGGCACCAGCCCGAGGGAAAAGGCCAGAATTTCACGGACCCCTTCGCGCAGACCCATTCGGAGCGTGGACATCACCCTCTCCTCGAGGTGCCCGGCGAACGCCGCCCACCGGAGCCAACCCGCCCCCCCGGTGCATCCTGCCACGGCACCAGCTGATCCGGCCGATTCCCGATCAGATCGCGCCGCCCCATCTTCAGCAACGCCTCGCGAATGAGGGGCCAGTTGGCCGGATCGTGCCAGCGCAGCAGCGCCTTGTGCAGCCGCCGACGCCGCCCCTCGCGCACCACCTCCACCGTCTCGCCGCGCGCGAGCGGCCGCAGCGGATTGCGCCCGCTGTGATACATCGCCGTGGCGAGCGCCATCGGCGTGGGCAGAAAAGTCTGCACCTGATCGGGGCGAAAACCGTTCTTCTTCAGCCACAGCGCCAGGGCCACCATATCCTCGTCGGTGGTCCCCGGATGCGCGGCGATGAAGTACGGAATCAGCTGCTGGTTCTTGCCCGCCTCGCGCGAGAATCGCTCGAAGAGGGCGCGGAACTGCTCGAACGCCTCCACGCCCGGCTTCATCATCTTGGAGAGCGGCCCCGGCTCGGTGTGCTCCGGTGCGATCTTCAGTCGCCCGCTCACGTGGTGGGTGACGAGCTCGCGCACGTACTCGGGCGAGCGCACCGCCAGATCGTAGCGCACGCCCGAACCGATGGTGATGCGTTTCACCCCCGGCACCTGCCGCGCGCGGCGATAGAGCCGGATGAGCGGCGCATGGTCGGTATCCAGGTTCGGACAGATGCCGGGATAGACGCAGGACAGGCGCCGGCAATGGCGCTCGATCGCGGGGTCCTTGCAGCGCATGCGGTACATGTTCGCCGTCGGCCCGCCCAGGTCGGTCACGTGCCCGGCAAAGCCCGGCGTGCGGTCGCGGATCGCCTCGATCTCGCGCAGGACGGAGTCTTCCGAACGGCTCTGGATGATGCGCCCCTCGTGCTCGGTGATGGAGCAGAACGTGCAGCCGCCGAAACAGCCGCGCATGATGCTCACCGAGAACTTGATCATCTCCCAGGCGGGGATGTGCGCCTGCCCATAACTCGGGTGGGGTCGCCGTGCATAGGGCAAGCCGTAGATGAAATCCATCTCGGCGGTGGATAGCGGCAGCGGCGGCGGATTGACCCACACCTCGCGCGCCCCCGGCCCTTCGCCGTGGCGCTGCACCAGGGCGCGGGCGTTGCCCGGGTTCGACTCCAGGTGCATCACCCGCGAGGCGTGCGCATAATGGAGGGGATCATCGCGCACCGACTCGAACGAAGGCAGACGCACCACCTCGCGGCTACGGTCGCGTTTCGCCCCCACGGGCTCTGGCGCATCGGAAGGCTGCGGCACGGGCGACACGGGGCGCGGCGCATAAGGGTCGGGCGGCGGCAGAGGCCGGCCGGGCGCCTCGATCTCGCTCGCGTCGATCTCGCGCCAATCCGCCTGCGGTTTCCAACCCGGCGGCACCGCGAACACCGTGCCGCGCAGATCGCGGATCGAACCAATGGGCTCGCCCGCATCGAGCCGACGCGTGAGCGCGAGCAGCGCCCGCTCCGCGTTGCCATAGAGGAGGAGGTCGGCCTTGGCGTCGAGCAACACCGAGCGGCGCACTTTCTCCGACCAATAATCGTAATGCGCCAGCCGTCGCAGGCTCGCCTCGATCCCCCCCAGCACCACCGGCACGCCGGGAAACGCCTCGCGCACCCGCTGCGCGTAGACGATCACCGCCCGGTCCGGGCGCTTGCCCGCCACCCCGCCCGGCGTATAGGCATCGTCCGAACGGATGCGCCGCTCAGAGGTATAGCGGTTGACCATGGAATCCATGTTACCGGCGGTGATGCCGAAATAAAGGCGCGGGCGCCCCAACGCCTTGAACGGCTCGGCGCTGTGCCAATCTGGCTGGCTGAGGATACCCACGCGGTAGCCGTGCGCCTCCAGGAGACGCGCGAGCAGCGCCATGCCGAAACTCGGATGGTCGATGTACGCGTCCCCCGTCACCAGGATCACGTCGCACGCGTCCCACCCCAGCCGCTCCATCTCCGCGCGCGTCATCGGGAAGAACGGCACCGGCGCCCGGGCGCTCGCCGGCGCGATGATCGTCTCTCCGTTCCAAACTTCCGTCTGCCGCATCGTTCCTCATCCTTCGCCCGCCTTGCCGGGCCCATCGATTCTCATTATCCTACGCAAAGAACTTTTCTGGAGCGAGCTGCCCATGTCCTCTCCCCCTGGTCGCGCCGGCACCGTCGGTCTCTTCGCCACCTGCCTGATGAACGCGATGCGGCCCAACATCGGCTTCGCCGCCGCGCGGCTCCTCGAAGACGCCGGCTGGCGGGTCGAAGTTCCGCGCGAGCAGACCTGTTGCGGCCAGCCTGCCTACAACGGGGGCGACGAAGACGCCGCCCGGGCGCTCGCCCGCCGCACCATTGCCCAGTTCGAGGCCTTCGACGCCCTCGTGGCTCCCTCCGGCTCGTGCCTTGCCACCCTCAAGTACGACTACCCCCGGCTGCTACGCGACGACCCGCTCTGGGCCGGCCGCGCCCAGGCGCTCGCCGACAAATCCTGGGAGATCCTCACTTTTCTCCACGAACGGGTCGGCGTCGAGCACATCCGCAGCCGATTCCCCCATCGCGTCGTCTACCACGACAGCTGCTCGGGGCTGCGCCAGCTCGGCATCCGCGAGGCGCCACGCGCGCTCCTTGCCCGCGTCGAGGGGCTGCAACTCGTCGAGGCCGAAGAGCGCGAAGTCTGCTGCGGCTTCGGCGGCACCTTCAGCGTCAAATACCCCGCCCTCTCCGAGCGCCTGGCCGAGAACAAGGTGCAACGGCTCCTTGCCACTCGCGCGGAGGTCGTGCTCGGCGGCGACCTCGGCTGCCTCCTGCACCTCGCCGGTCGGCTTTCCCGCATCTGCGCCCCGGTGCGCGTCTATCACACGGTCGAAGTGCTCGCCGGCCTGGCCGATGGCCCCGGCATCGGCCAGGCCTGAACGGAGCGACCCCATGCAGATCCGTACCCGTGAATTCGTCCCCCGCGCCACCTTCGCGCTGCACGACCCCAACCTGCAGCGCGCGCTCGCCAAAGCCGCCGACGGGTTCATCGGCAAGCGCGCCAAGGCCATCGCCGAAGTCCCCGAGTTCGAGGCCCTGCGCGAAGCCGCCAGCGCCCGCAAGGACGAGATCCTCTCCGAGCTCGACCTCTGGCTCGAACGCTTCGAAGCGCGCGTACGCGCCGTGGGCGGCCAGGTCCACTGGGCGCGCGACGCCGAAGAAGCCCGCGCCATCGTGCTCGCCCTGTGCCGGCGCGCCGGTGCCAAGACGGTGGCCAAGGGCAAATCCATGGTCTCCGAAGAGATCGGACTCAACGAAGCGCTCGCTGCCGACGGGCTCGAAGTGATCGAAACCGATCTGGGGGAATACATCGTGCAGCTCGCCAAGGAACCCCCCTCGCACATCATCGCCCCGGCCGTACACAAGACCAAGGAACAGGTCGCCGAACTCTTCGCCGAACACCACGGCGGCCCGCCGAAGACTACCGTCCCCGAGCTCGTCACCGAGGCGCGACTGCAGCTGCGGCGCAAGTTCTTCCGCACCGACGTCGGCATCACCGGCGCGAACTTCCTCATCGCCGAGACCGGCGCCTCCGTCATCGTCACCAACGAGGGCAACGGCGACCTCACGCAGTCGCTCGCCCGCGTGCACATCGTCACCGCCGGCATCGAAAAAGTCGTCCCCACCCTGGAAGACGCCACCCTCTTCCTGCGGCTGCTCGCGCGCAGCGCCACCGGCCAGGACAGCGAAACCTACACCACCTATTCCATGGGCCCGCGCCGCGCCGACGATCCCGACGGAGCGCAGGAATACCACGTCGTGCTCGTCGACAACGGCCGCAGCCGCATGCTCGGCGGCCCCTGGCGCCCCATGCTGCGCTGCATCCGCTGCGGCGCCTGCATGAACCACTGCCCCGTCTATGGCGCCATCGGCGGGCACGCCTACGGCTGGGTCTACCCCGGCCCCATGGGCTCGGTGCTCACGCCGCTCTTCGTCGGGCTCGACACCGCCTACGACCTCCCCAACGCCTGCACCCTCAATGGCCGCTGCGGCGAAGTCTGTCCGGTGAAAATCCCCCTGCCCGAACTCATCCGCGAAGTACGCCACGCCCAGCAGCGCGACGGCCTGCACCCCCCGGCGGAGCAGCGCGTCAAGGCCCTGTGGCGGCGCGTCGCCGAACGCCCCGCCCTCTACCACGGGCTCGAACGCCTCGCCGTGCGGCTGCTCGCCACCCTCGGACCCAAAGGACGCATCCGCCGCCTGGCGGGGCTCCACGCCTGGACGGACGCGCGCGACCTCCCCGCCCCCGCTGGCCGTACCTTCCTCGAACTCTGGCACGCCAAAGGCCGCGACGAATGAACGAACCCGATCCCCTCGACCCCGCCCTCGCCGCCCGACGCCGCGACACCGTGCTCGGCGCGATTCGCCGCAACCTCGGCCGTGACGCCGCCCCGCCCGCGCCCGAATTCCCCTTGCCCCCGGTGCACCCGCGCATTGCCGTGCCCGACGAAGATCTGGTCGAACGCTGGCGCCGGCGCTGGGAAGCCCGCGGCGGCACCAGCGCCCTCGTGCCCACGAAAGCATCCGCGGTCGAGCACCTCGTCGCTTGGTGCCGCGAACACGACCTCCCTCCCCCCACCCACGCCGCCCGGCCCCTGCTCGAACTCCCCTGGCCCGCCGACTGGTCCCTCGACCCCGGCCCCGCCGGCATCGACACCCAGAGCGCCGTGAGCCTCGCGTTTGCCGGCATTGCCGAAGTCGGCAACCTCGCCTTCCTCTCCGGCCCGGAAAGCCCCGTCACCCACCTCTTCGTGCCCGACAACCACTTCATCCTACTCGACGCTGCCACCATCGTGCGCCACTTCGAAGACCTCTGGCAGCGCCTGCGCCACCACCTCGCTCCCGCTGGCGGCGACTGGCGCGAGCGGCTGCCGCGCACCATCAACTTCGTCGCCGGCCCCTCCCGCACGGGCGACGTCGAACAGACGATCCAGCTCGGCGCGCATGGACCGAGACGGGTGCATGTGGTGATTTTTTCAGAATGACGGTGCCCGGATGCCGACCGTATTGCGCCAAGGCTCTTTGAGGATCGTCATCTATACGAACGATCACCGTCCAGCCCATGTCCATATAATTGACAGCGGGCGAGAAGCGACTTTCGACCTGCACTGCCCCGACGGTCCGCCAGAACTTCGGCTCACCTTCGGATTCGATCGACAGTCACTCAACCGAATCCGGAAAATGCTGGCCGACCGGCTGGCTACACTCTGCCACCAATGGAGGCAAATTCATGGAGATTACTGAAGAATCTTTCATTCAGGCCCAGCAAAGGATGGAGGAATTGCGGCAACGCGGCCATGCGCTCTCGGCGCACTATGACCCTACAAAAAACCGCATCGTCATTGGTCTCAATACGGGCGTGGAAATTTCTTTTCCTCCGGACCGCGTTCCCGGATTGGGCGATGCCACGGCAGAAGAGCTTGCCGCCATCGAAATCAGCCCCTCTGGACTGGGGCTGCATTGGCCACGACGCGATGTCGATCTCTTTCTTCCCGCCGTGTTGCAAGGTGAATTCAGTTCGCGGACTGCCCTGATTCATGGCTGAAACGGAGCACTAGGTTGCAGAATCCGTGAACGTTTGCCCTCGTCTTTTACTACCCCGACAATGGAGTCCCCCATGACCGATCAAGCCTACACCCCGCCGCGCGTCTGGAAGTGGGAACAACCCAGCGGCGGACGATTCGCCAGCATCAACCGCCCCGTGGCCGGCCCCACGCACGAAGCCGAGCTGCCCGTGGGCAAGCACCCCCACCAGCTCTACTCGCTCGGCACGCCCAACGGCCAAAAAGTCACCATCCTCTTCGAAGAGCTGCTCGAAGCCGGTCATGCCGACGCCGAATACGACGCCTGGCCCATCGACATCATGAAAGGCGAGCAATTCTCGACCGGGTTCGTCGCCATCAACCCCAACTCCAAGATTCCGGCCCTGCTCGACCGCAGCACCAATCCCCCGACGCGGGTGTTCGAATCCGGCGCCATCCTGGTCTATCTAGCGGAAAAATTCGGCCAATTCCTCCCCGCCTCGGGTGCTCCGCGGGCCGAGTGCCTCTCCTGGCTCTTCTGGCAAGTGGGTTCCGCCCCCTACCTGGGCGGAGGCTTCGGGCACTTCTACGCCTACGCGCCCATCAAGCTGCAATACCCCATCGACCGCTTCGCCATGGAAGTCAAGCGCCAGCTCGACGTGCTCGACCGCAACCTCGCCCAACGCCGCTTCATGATCGGCGACGAATACACCATCGCCGACATGGCCATCTGGCCCTGGTACGGCGGCCTCATCCTGGAAAACCTCTACGACGCCGCCGAGTTCCTGCAAGTCCACAGTTACGCAAACGTCGTGCGCTGGGCGAACGACATCGCCGCGCGCCCCGCCGTCCAGCGCGGCCGACGCGTCAACCGCATCCGCGGACCGGAAGAACTGCGCCTGCCCGAGCGGCATGGACCGGAAGATTTCCTCGTTTCCTGAGCGCTTGCGGCAAGACGAACCTTGACAAGGGACTGCGGGCCGACTTTAATAACTGTTGTTAGTCATCAGGAGACACCGCAATGCCGACCAGTGTGGCACTCGGCCCCCATTTCGAGGCCTTCATCCGCCAGCAGGTGGAGTCTGGCCGTTTCAACAACGCCAGCGAAGTAGTGCGCGCCGGACTGCGCCTGCTCGAAGAGCACGAAGCCGAACGAGCGGCCAAGCTGCAAGCCCTGCGCGAAGCCGTGGCGGTGGGTCTGGCCAGCGGACCGGATCTTTCGGAGGAAGAGGTGTTCGACCGGCTGGAAGCGAAGTATCTCGCCATGGCTGAAGCGGCCGAAAGAACCTGATTGGCACGGCTCATCTTTCTGCCGCAGGCCGAAGCGGATCTCGAAGCCATCGGTGACTACATCGCCCGGCAGAACCCACGCCGGGCGGTGAGTTTCGTGTGCGAATTGCGTGCGCAGTGCCGCAAGATCGCGCAAGCCCCCAAAGCCTATCGCCCACGGCCAGAGCTCGGCCCGGGCCTCCACTCATGCGCCTACGGCAACTACCTCGTGCTGTTTTTTGAAGAGCCTGGCCTGGTGCGGATCGTGCGGGTGCTGCACGGCGCCATGGACATCGACGCACAGTTCGCCGAAAAAATTTCAACGGCAACGCGACGCCTGCCGGGTTTCCCCCTCCACGAAATGAGCGCCCATGCCAACATTGAACTGGATCGGCAAAGAAGCCGTCGTCAAACACCACCGGGACGTTCCTTTTCGCCTGCTCGAGCCGGTCGCTGATCTCTCCTGCGGCCCGGCCGATTCGGGCAACCTGATCGTGCAGGGCGACAACCTGCACGCCCTCAAAGCCCTGCTGCCGCGCTACGCCGGTCAGGTGAAGTGCATCTACATCGACCCGCCCTATAACACCGGTAACGAGGGCTGGGTGTACAACGACAACGTCAACAGCCCGGAGATTCGCAAGTGGCTGGGCGAGGTGGTCGGCAAGGAAGGCGAGACCCTCGACCGCCACGACCGCTGGCTGTGCATGATGTACCCGCGCCTCGTGCTCTTGAGGCAGTTCCTGCGTGAAGACGGCGCGATTTTCGTGTCGATCGACGACAACGAGGTGGCGACGCTGCGGTTGTTGATGGATGAGGTGTTCGGGGCGAGGAATTTCGTGGCTACAGTTATTTGGCAAAAGGTATTTGCACCGAAGAACAGTGCGCGCCACCTTTCTGAAGATCACGACTATATCGTTGTTTATGCGGCAAATGCAGATAAATGGCAGCCAAATCTCATACCTCGTGCCGAAGAGGCAAAAGCACGGTACAAAAATCCCGACAATGATCCACGTGGCCCGTGGACGTCTGGCGATTTACAGGCGCGCAACTATTACAGCGAAGGCACGTATGCAGTAACGTGCCCTTCTGGCCGTGTTATTCCCGGCCCCGGCCGTGGAATGTATTGGCGCGTATCCAAAGAAAAATTCGCGGAACTTGATCGTGATCGGCGTATTTGGTGGGGCGAGGATGGAAACAATATGCCAAGGCTCAAGCGGTTTCTGTCCGATGTCAAAGAAGGGGTCGTGCCACAGACGCTTTGGTTTTATAAAGACGTAGGCCATACACAGGAAGCCAAGAAAGAATTGCTCGAACTGGTCGATTTCGCCTCCAGCGACGACGTGTTCATTACCCCCAAACCTACCCGCCTGATTCAGCGCATCCTGCAAATCGCCACCGACAAGGATTCACTCGTCCTCGACAGTTTCGCCGGCTCCGGCACCACGGCCCACGCGGTTCTGAAACAAAACGCCGAGGACGGCGGTAAGCGCCGTTTCATCCTGGTCGAGATGGACCCGGGCATCGCGCAAAACGTCACCGCCGAGCGCGTGCGCCGGGTGGCGCAGGGCTACACCAATGCCAAGGGGCAGGCGGTGGCAGGGTTGGGCGGCGGATTCCAGTTCTGCCGCCTCTGCCCCGAGCCCTTGTTCGACGCCGACGGCCAAATCCGCGGCGACGTGACCTTTGCCCAGCTCGCCGAATTCGTCTGGTTCGTGGAAACCGGCACGGGCTTTAGCGGCACAGCCGACTCGCCGCTCCTGGGCATCTTTGAGGGCCGGGCCATTTATCTCCTCTACAACGGCATTCTCAAGGACAAATCGGCGGACGGCGGCAACGTGCTCACCAGCGCCGTGTTCGAGGCGCTGCCGCCCTTCGCCGGCCCAAAAGTGATCTACGCCGCCGCCTGCCGCCTGGGCAACGCACGGCTGGCGCGCGAGGGCATCATCTTCAAGCAAACGCCCTACGCGCTGGAGGTGTGAGCCATGCAGGCGCGCAAGGTCATCATCATTGCCGGGCCAAACGGCGCGGGCAAAACCACGTTTGCGCGCGAATTCTTGCCCAACGAGGCCGGCTGCCCGGTGTTTGTGAACGCCGACCTGATCGCCGCCGGACTCGCGCCCTTTGCGCCCGAGACGGCGGCCGTACAGGCCGGCCGCCTGATGTTGCAGGAACTCGCGCGGCACTTCGCGGCTCGCGAGAGTTTCGCGTTCGAGACCACGCTCGCCGGGCGCGGCTACGTACACCACATCCGCGACTGGCAGGCGGCTGGCTACCGGGTCAAGCTGATTTTTCTGCAGCTCGACAGCCCCGAGGAAGCCATAGCCCGTGTCGCGCAGCGCGTCCGTCAAGGCGGACACGCCATTCCCGAGACGACGATCCGCCGCCGCTTTGCGGCCGGCCGGGAAAATTTCGAGCGCCTGTACGCCCCGCTGGTGGACGCTTGGGCGCTGTATGACAACGCCGGTGCCACGCCGGTGCTGCTCGACTGGAGCGAAAAGCCATGAATCCACGACCGATCGAAACCGCGCTGGATGAGGACTTGCGCCTGTCACGTCAGGCCATGCAACGCGCTGCCGCGCGTGCCTGGGAAATCGCGGCCCGCACCGGTACGGCCATCATCATCCGCCGTGCTGGCGTGATCGAGGCGGTACGGCCGGCGGAGCTCGATCCGCTGCAGCGCCAGCAGGCACCGCACGCGCCCGACGCAGGAAAGCCATGACCCCCTTCACCCCCAAAACCTACCAGCAGCAGGTGCTGGACAGCGTGCAGGCCTACTTCACGGCGTGCCATGAGCTGCCTTCGCCTTCGCTCGCCTTCACCGCCACCACCGAACGCCTGTGGGGGCGCGGTAATCCGTACCATGCGCTCGTGGGCTTTCCGGCGGACATGCCGTATTTCTGCCTGCGCGTGCCGACCGGCGGCGGCAAGACCTGGCTCGCAGCAAAAAGCGTGCAACTCGTCAATACCCATCTCTTGCGCTCCCAGTACAGCGTGATTCTGTGGCTGGTGCCGAGCAAACCCATCCGCGAGCAGACCCTCAAGGCGCTGAAGGATCGTGCGCATCCCTATCACGCCGCGCTGCGCGAGGCGGGGCCGGTGACGGTGCTCGATCTGGAAGAAGCCAAGAGCGTGACGCGCGCCACGCTGGACACGTCCACCACGGTGATCGTCGCCACGCGCCAAGCCTTTCAGGTGGAGGACGAGGAATGCCGCAAGGTGTATCAGTCAAGCGGCGCGCTGATGCACCACTTCGACAATCTTGTGCCCAGCCAGCGCGATGCCCTGCTCTCCGAGGGCGAGGGCAGCGAGCGCACCGTGCCCTATTCGCTCGCCAACGTGCTGCGCCTGCGCCGGCCGTTCGTGATCGTGGACGAGGCGCACAACAGCCGCACGGAGCTCGCCTTCGACATGCTGGCGCGCTTTCGCCCGAGCGGCGTGATGGAGCTCACCGCCACGCCCGATCTCACGCGCACGCCGAGCAACGTGTTGCACAGCGTCTCGGCGGCGGAATTGAAAGCGGAGGAAATGATCAAGTTGCCGGTGTTGCTCGAAACCGAGCCGAACTGGCAGCAGTGCCTCGCCGATGCGCTCACCCGGCGCGAGACGCTGCACCGGCTGGCGGAGGAAGCCCGCCGCGCTGGCGCGCCCTACCTGCGCCCGGTGGTGCTGATTCAGGCCGAAGCTCGCCGCGCCGGGGTGGAAACGCTCGATGTGGCGCGGGTAAAAAACGAGCTGATCACCAACCACGGCATTCCGCCCGAGGAGATCGTCGTGGCCACGGGTGAGGAAAAGGGGTTGGAAAGCATCGACGCCTCGTACCCCAAAGGGATTGCCGACCCCGCCTGTCCGGTGAAATTCGTCATCACCCAGAAGGCGCTCGCCGAGGGTTGGGATTGCCCGTTTGCCTACATTCTGGTGAGCATGGCCGAGCTGAAATCGGCCACGGCGGTGGAACAGCTGCTGGGGCGCATCCTGCGCCAGCCGAACGCGCGCCACTTTGCCAACCAGCGCCTCAATCAATCCTACGCATTCGTGGTGTCGCGCAACTTTGCCGAAACAGCGGCCGCGCTGCGCGACCGGCTGGTGGCCGGGGCCGGCTTCGAGCGGCGCGAGGTGGCCGAATTCGTGGCTGCGGCTTTGCCGGAGCAGGCGCGTCTCGACCTGGAAGCTCACGCCGGGCGTGTGGTGGTGCGGCCGGTGGCGGTGACGCTGCCGGAAAAGCCCGACCTCAAAAGCGTGCCGAAACCGGTGCGCGACAAACTGAGCTGGGACAGTGCGCTCAACACCCTGACCCTGCACGCGCCGCTCTCGGAAGATGAAACCGAAGCGCTCAAGGCATCGGTCACTTCCGCAACGGCAGCCGCGGCCATTGAGGAAGCTGCCGAAAAGAGCCGCACGACGGCGATCGAGTTTTTTCAGACACCGGCCGAACAGGGTGAGCGCTTTCGCGTGCCGCAGCTGGCCTTGCGCGTGCAGGGCAAGTTGCAGCTCTTCGACGATCCGGAAGTGCTCGAATATCCGTGGAACCTCTCGCTCTACGACGCCGAACCGACGGCCGGCGAACTCGCAGCCTTGGGTGCGGCGCTCAAGGTGGCCGAGGGCGGCGAAATCGACGTCGACGCGGGTGGTCACGTGGTGTCGCGTTTCCTGCCCGAATTGCAGCGCGACTTGGGTCTCGTGTATCCACCCGAACACTGGGACGAAGTACGCCTCGCCACCTGGTTGTGCCGCAACCTGCCCGAACCGTCGCTGACCCATGAGAACAAGCAGGCGTTCGTCGCCGCGTGGCTCACGGCCTTGCTGCGCCGGGACGGCTTCACGCTGGCGCGCGTCAACCTGCAGAAGTTCCTGATCCGCAATCTGATCGAAGCGCGTATTCGGGAACTGCGCAAACAGGCTGTCGGCAAGGCGTACCAGCAGACCTTATTCGGTGACGATGCGGCCTCGCGCGTGGCAGTGAGCGACCAATACGTCTTCGAGTTTCACGCCCTGGCTTATGCGCCCAGTCGCGACTACGACGGACGATTCGGGCATTTCGACTTCCGCAAGCACTTCTACGGCCGCATCGGCGACTTCGACAGCAAAGAGGAGTTCGAATGTGCCTGCCAATTGGACATATGGGCACAGCAGGGCCGCATCAAGTTCTGGGTGCGCAATCTCGTGCGCCGCGAAGGCTGCTCCTTCTTCCTGCAGAAAGCCGACGGCCGCTTCTACCCGGATTTCCTGTGCCAGTTACCAGATGTGGCAGGTCAGCCCGGGCCGATTCTCGCGGTTGAATACAAGGGTGCGGATCGTTGGAACGGGGCCGAGAATGACCGCCTGATCGGCGGCCTGTGGGCGAATCTTTCTGAAGGGCGCTGCCGATTCGTGATGGTCACGGATAGGCGATGGGATTGGATTGAGGCGCAGCTGAACCGTTTGCCGGTTCCGCAGCGCTGAGTCCGTGACGTCACCATGGACCACGCCACCCTCTCCCTCCTGCGCGAGCGCCATCCCGCCTGGCGGCTGCTGGCTTCGCCGTACGCGCCGCTGGTGGCGAGTTTTCTGCACCGGGTGTTCGTAGCACCTAACGTGCGGGTAATGCCGGAGGTCGACCTCGTCGAAGCGCTGGAGGATGATCTCTATGCGCTGCGCGAACAGCTCGGGCCTGACGCCTACCCCAAGAGCGCCCTGGACTACCTCAACGACTGGGCTGCACCCGACAAGGGGTGGCTGCGCAAGTTCTACAAGCCCGGCACGGACGAGGCGCAGTTCGACCTGACGCCGGCCGCCGAGAAAGCGATCGCATGGCTGCAGACGCTCACCGAGCGGCCGTTCGTCGGCACCGAATCGCGCTTGCTGACGCTCTTCGCGTTGCTGGAGCAGATCAGCGCCGGAACCGAAGCCGACCCGGCCAAGCGCGTGAAGGAACTGCGCAAAAAGCGCGATGCGCTCGACGCCGAGATCGCCCGCGTGCTGGCAGGCGAGGTACCGCTCTTGGACGACACGGCGGTCAAGGATCGCTTCTTGCAGTTCCAGCATCTGGCACGCGAGCTGCTCGCCGATTTTCGCGAAGTGGAGCACAACTTCCGCCAGCTCGACCGCAAGGTGCGCGAGAAGATCGCGCTGTGGGAAGGCGCCAAGGGCGAGCTGCTCGACGAGATCATGGGCGAGCGCGACGCCATCGGCAACTCCGACCAGGGGCGCAGCTTTCGCGCGTTCTGGGACTTCCTCATGTCCAGCCGGCGGCAGGAGGAGCTTTCCGAACGGCTCGATCGGGTGCTGGCACTGCCCGCGGTCGCGCAGCTTGCACCGGATCCGCGCACGCGCCGAGTGCACTACGACTGGATGGAGGCCGGCGAACACACCCAGCGCACCGTGGCGATGCTCTCGCAGCAGCTGCGCCGTTTTCTGGACGACCGAGCATTCCTTGAGCACCGCCGCATCCTCGACCTGCTGCACGGCATCGAGAGCAAGGCGCTGGCACTGCGCAAGGCCATGCCCGCCGGCACGGTCATGCACATCGACGCCATGGGCGCGGACGTAGAACTACCGTTCGAGCGTCCCCTGTATACGCCGAGCGAGAAGCAACGTCTGGCCGATCTGGCACTCGTCGCCGGCAAGGATGATATCGATACCGCGCGTCTGTTCGACCAGATCGTGGTAGACAAAGCACGCCTGCGGTCAGCCGTGCAGCGAGCGCTGCGCTGCCAACCGCAGATCACACTGCGCGAGTTGCTGGAGGCCGAGCCCTTGCGCCAGGGTCTGGCCGAGCTGGTGGCTTATCTGGAGCTAGCCCACGCCGCTGATGCCGGTGATGCGCCGAACGGCTGGCGGGTCGTGGTGGATGATGCTCACCCCGAGACGATTCGTTGGCAGGGCAGCGATGCCGCGGGCGAGACCGTGATGCGCACGGCACACCTGCCGCGGGTGATTTTCACGCGCTGAAATCCGCTGGGGGAAAAATGGATATGATGAGCGATGCCCTGAACGACGACAGCACGATGGACGTGCCGTCCAGCGCACCGCCGGCCGTGCCCGAGCTGTCGCGGCTAATGGTGCACCTCCTCAAGGGCGTCCTTTACCGCGACGACGACGAGCGGCTGTGGGAGAGCCTCTTGCGCCTGCAGGCGCGCGTCAGGGAACAGGCCGCCGTGCTGCTGCTCGAGCTGGTGCTGGACGAAGCCGAGGGCTTCGCGTTCCTCAAAAGCCGCCCAGACCCGGACGAAGCCGACGGCGCACCGCGCCTGCCTCGGCTCATTGCGCGCCGGCCTCTGTCCTACCCGGTAAGCCTGATGCTGGCGCTGCTCAGAAAGCGCCTGGCCGAGTTCGACGCTGGTGGCGGCGACACGCGGCTGGTGCTCTCGCGCGACGAGATTGCCGAGCTGATGCGAGTGTTCCTGCCCGATGGCACCAACGAGGCCCGGCTGATCGACCAGGTGGACGCGACTCTCGCCAAGGTGGTCGATCTGGGCTTTCTGCGCCGACTCAAGCCTGCTGCCGGCAGTGTGCAGGACCGGGGGCACTACGAGGTGCGGCGCATCCTGAAAGCCTTCGTGGATGCGCAATGGCTGGCCGAGTTCGACGCGCGCATGGAGGGTTACCGCACGGCGCTGTCGTCCGGTGCCGCCAAGGAGGCAGGCGATGCTTGAAGTGTCAACGCTCGACCTCGACTTCGTGGGCGACGACAGCCGCGTGGGTTTTCGGCTGCAGCGGCTGGAGGTGCTGAACTGGGGCACCTTCGACAAGCGGGTGTGGCGCCTGGAGCTCGACGGGCGCAACGGCCTGCTCACCGGCGACATCGGCTCGGGCAAGTCCACGCTGGTCGATGCCATCACCACCTTGCTGGTGCCGGCGCAGCGCGTGGCCTACAACAAGGCGGCCGGGGCGGACGCACGCGAGCGCTCGCTGCGCTCCTACGTGCTGGGCCACTACAAGAGCGAGCGCAACGAGGTCACCGGCACTGCCCGCCCTGTGGCGCTGCGCGATGCGTCGAGCTACTCGGTCATCCTCGGCATGTTCCGCAACGAGGGCTACGACCAGGCAGTGACGCTCGCGCAGGTGTTCTGGCTGAAGGATCCGCAGGGCCAGCCTGCGCGCCTGTTCGTAGCCGCGGAGCGCGAACTTACCCTCGCCGACGACTTCAGCGGCTTTGGCAGTGACATCACGGCGCTGCGCAAGAAGCTGCGCGGTGCGGGCTGCGAACTGTTCGACAGCTTTCCGCCCTACGGCGCCTGGTTCCGCCGTCGATTCGGCATCGAGCACGAGCAGGCGCTGGAGCTCTTCCACCAGACCGTCTCGATGAAGTCGGTGGGCAACCTCACCGACTTCGTACGCAGCCACATGCTGGAGCCCTTCGATGTGGGCAGCCGCATCGAGGCGTTGATCCGCCACTTCGATGACCTGGACCGGGCGCATCAGGCGGTGCTCAAGGCCAAGCGGCAGGTGGATTTGCTCACACCCCTGGCCGAGGACGGCAAGCGTCACCAGCGGCTTTCGGCCGAGATCCAGGGCTGGCGGGAGGCGCGCGACCAGCTTCGGCCGTACTTCGCCCGGCAGAAGGGCGAGCTGCTGGAACGCCGCCTCGGTCTGCTGGCGCAGGATGCAGCCCGGCTCGACGCGCAGATCGAGCGCCTGGACATTCAGCGCGAAACCGAGCGCATCGAGCTTGGCCGCCTGGAGCGGGCCCTGCGCGACAACGGCGGCGACCGCCTGGAGGAGCTGGCGGCGGAGATGCGCCGTCTGGAGCAGGAAAAGATCCAGCGCCAGCAGAAATCGGATCGCTTTCAGACGCTGCTGGCGCGCATCGACGAGGCAGCGCCGGCCGATGAAGCCGGCTTTCTCGCCCAGCAGCAGAACATCGCCCAGCGCGCCGAAGGCTTGCGCGAGCGCATTGCCGACCTGGACAACCGCGAGCGCGAGGAGGACTTTGCTTTCCGCAAGGGTCGTGAAGAGCACGCCGTCTTGTCCGATGAGATCGACAGTCTGCAGCGGCGCAAGAGCAACATCAGCGCCGCCCAGATTCGCATCCGCGATGCGCTGTGCGCGACGCTGGGCATCACCGAAGACGAACTGCCTTTCGCGGGCGAGCTCATCCAGGTGCGCGAGGACGAACGCGACTGGGAAGGTGCCGCCGAACGGCTGCTCCATGGCTTCGGCCTTTCGCTCTTGGTGCCGGAGGCGCACTACAAGGCCGTTGTGGACTGGGTGGACCGCCAGCATCTGGGTGCCCGGCTGGTGTACTTCCATGTGCGTCCGCGAAAGGCGGCGCCGGGCGTGGCGCTGCATCCGCAGTCACTGGTGAAGAAGCTCGCCATCAAGCCGGATTCGCCGCACTCCGAGTGGCTGGGACAGGAACTGCGCCAGCGCTTCGACGTGGCCTGCTGCGACACCGGCGAGCAGTTTCGCCGCGAGGCACGCGCCATCACGCGTGCAGGACAAATCAAGGACCCGAGCGGACGACACGAGAAGGACGACCGCAGCCGCATCGACGATCGCAGCCGCTACGTGCTCGGCTGGAGCAATGCCGACAAGCTGCGGGCGCTGCGGGATCGGCGGGAACGTCTGGAGGCGAGACTCGCCCTGCTTGCGCAGCGCATCGGCGAGATCAGCCAAGCGCGCCACGAACTGCGCGGCCGGCTGGATGCCCTCAGCAAGCTGGAAGAATTCACGCGCTTTGCCGACATCGACTGGATGAGCCTGGTTCGGAGAATCGGCGATCTCACCGAGGAACGGGCGAGGCTGGAAGCCGCCTCCGACGCGCTGCAAGAATTGGCGCGCCAGCTCGAGGCGGTGCAAGGGCGGCTTACGGAGGTAGA
The DNA here is from genome assembly GCF_012911495.1 of Tepidiphilus baoligensis. NCBI lineage: Bacteria > Pseudomonadati > Pseudomonadota > Hydrogenophilia > Hydrogenophilales > Hydrogenophilaceae > Tepidiphilus > Tepidiphilus baoligensis. The sequence goes on along the minus strand of NZ_JAAAUB010000001.1, from coordinate 171,191 downwards.
GCGCCAGCGCGACGCGGCCCGCGACAAGCGCTCGGCGGTCGCCACCAGGAAAGAGGCGGCGCAAACACTGTGTGATCAGGCCCGCACCATTTGGGCTGACGCACCGCTGACCGAAACGCAGATCGCGCGTCTGGACGCCTGGCGTGCGCAGGCGCTGGGCGAGCATCAACTCACGGTCGAATCATGCGACAACCGCGAGCAGGAGCTGCGCGACTGGCTGCAGGCTCGCATCGACATGGAGGACAAGCGCCTGGCGCGCCTTACCGAGCGCATCGTCAATGCCATGCGCGGTTTCAAGGAGGAGTTCAAGGCCGAGACGGCCGAAATGGACGTTGCACTCGCGGCATTGCCGGAGTATGAACGCCTGCTCGCCAGCTTGCAGAGCGACGACCTGCCGCGCTTCGAGGCGCGCTTCAAGGAGCTCTTGAACGTCAACACCATCAACGAGATCGCCAACTTCAACGCCCAGCTCGCCCGCGAGCGGGAGACGATCAAGGAGCGCGTCGACTTCATCAACCAGTCGCTCGCCGCCATCGACTACAACCCCGGCCGCTTCATCAAGCTCATCGCGCAGCCCAGTCCGGACGCCGAAGTGCGCGACTTTCAGCAGGACTTGCGCGCGGCCACCTCCGGCGCGCTCACCGGCTCGGCCGACGAGCAGTATTCGGAGGCCAAATTCCTGCAGGTCAAGGCCATCATCGACCGCTTCCGGGGCCGCGAAGGCCTGACCGACGCCGACCGGCGCTGGACCGCCAAGGTCACCGACGTGCGCAACTGGTTTTTGTTTTCGGCCAGCGAGCGCTGGCGCGCCGACGGTGCCGAGTACGAGCACTACACCGACTCGGGCGGAAAATCGGGCGGACAGAAAGAAAAGCTCGCCTACACCGTGCTCGCGGCAAGCCTGGCCTACCAGTTCGGGTTGGAATGGGGGGCGGTGCGTTCGCGCAGTTTCCGCTTCGTGGTGATCGACGAGGCCTTCGGGCGCGGCTCGGACGAATCTGCGCAGTACGGGCTGCGCCTCTTCCAGCAGCTCAACCTGCAACTGCTGATCGTCACACCGCTGCAGAAAATCCACATCATCGAGCCCTTCGTGGCCAGCGTCGGCTTCGTGCACAACGAGGGCGGGCGCGACTCACGGCTGCGTTGCCTGACGATCGAAGAGTACCGGGCGCAGAAGGCCGATAAAGGCAGCGCAGAAAGAAGTAAAAAATCCGAAACATGACGTAAAAGAGCGGAAATGCATATACCATGCCAACCGAATCAAGCCCACACGGAGGTGGCCTATGAAGAAAACCCAGAAATACGCTGTCAACCAATACATGATCGAAAGCCTGCTCGCCAATGTGCGTGAGGGCGAGATCGCCATCCCGGAAATCCAGCGGCCTTTCGTCTGGGATGCCTCCCAAGTGCGTGACCTCATGGATTCGCTCTATCAGGGATTCCCGGTGGGTTATCTGATCGCCTGGCGCAATCCGGACGTGAAACTCAAAGATGGCAGCACGGCTGCGGGCAGGATGATCCTGATCGACGGCCAGCAGCGCGTCACGGCGCTCACGGCCGCAATGCTCGGGCAGGCGGTCATCAACAAAGATTATCGAAAGGTACGCATCTCGATTGCCTTCCACCCCATCGAGGAGCGCTTCGAGGTTAGCAACGCCGCCATCGCCAGAAACACGGCGTGGATCGTTGACATTGCGCCCATGGTATGCGGCGAAATCAAGCTGACCAAAGCGGTTCGCAGTTATCTCAAGGCCAACCCGCAGGCCGACGAGGACAAGGTGGAGGAGGCGCTCGCCAACCTCACCGACATCGCCAAGAAGCAGATCGGCCTCATCGAGTTATCCCACGACCTGGACATCGAGACCGTTACGGAAATCTTCATCCGCATCAATTCAAAAGGCGCGGTGCTGTCCCAAGCGGACTTCGCCATGTCCAAAATCGCCGCCGACACGCGCTATGGCGGCCAGATGCTCAGAAAGTGCATCGACTACTTCTGTCATTTAGCGGTAGCGCCCGACTTTTACGACCACATCAAGAACAACGATGCCGAATTCTCGGCGTCGTCTTACTTACAGAAAATGGCTTGGCTGCGCCACGAGAACGATGATCTCTACGACCCCAACTACAATGATCTGCTGAGGGTGGCATTCACCAGCCAGTTTGGGCGCGGCAAGCTCGCTGATCTGGTCAGCCTGCTCTCGGGCCGCAATTTCGAAACCAAAAACTACGAAGAGACCATCGCCGAAGCGTCTTTCGCCAAGCTAAACGAGGGGGTGCTCAACTTCATCAATGAGTCCCACTTCAAGCGCTTCGTGATGATCATCAAGTCGGCGGGCTTCATCACCCGCGAGATGATTCGCACCCGAGGCGCCCTGAACTTTGCCTACATCGTTTACCTGCGGCTGCGCGCACAGGGCATCCATGACGGAAAGATAGAATCCTTCGTGCGACGCTGGTTCGTCATGTCGATACTGACAAACCGCTACACTGGTTCCTCCGAGACACAGTTCGACCAAGACATTCGTCGGATCGCGGCGGGCGATTTCGGCGACATCCTAGCCAAGGTGGAACAAGCCGACCTGTCGCCGGCATTTTGGGATGTGGGTCTAGTGCAGCAGCTGGAAACTTCCGGCACCAGCAGCCCCTATTTCTGGGTGTTCATTGCTGCGCAGGTTCGTGCGAACGACACCGGCTTATTATCCAAGGACATCACGGTACGCGAACTGGTCAGCCACATGGGCGACATCCATCACATCTTCCCGCGCGATTTACTGAAAAAAGCCGGGCTAGGCCCAAGCCAGTACAATCAGATCGCCAACTTCGCTTACACCCAGCAAGAGATCAATATCAAAATCGGCAACAAGCCGCCGCGTGACTATTTCGCTGAAATACTGCAGCAGTGTCGGGGCGGTGCACTCAAATACGGCGCGATCGACGACGAGGCAACACTCAAAGCCAATCTTGCGACCAATTGCGTGCCGGAATCCATCATGGACATGGATGTCGCTCAGTATGAGGAATTTCTCAAGCAGCGTCGACAGTCGATGGCAGCGAAAATCCGGGCTTACTACGAAAGACTCTGAATTTTCAATAAATTGGCAAGGATTTGGAACAATACCCGCGCTATCCCATGAGCTGGACCACGCCGGCAGACCTACGCGCCCAGGTGCAACGCCTGTGGGAACGGGGCGAGTTGCTGCGTGCGACGGTCACGGACGCCATGGCGTGGCCCTTGCGTCTGAGTTTGAAGACGCCCAGCGCTTCGGACCTCTCCGATCGCTTCGATGCCGTGCGCGACTGGGTGCGCGCCATTGCCGAGATCCCGCAGGTTCGAATCGAATGGCGCGAGTGGAACCACCGTGTGCAAGGAATGCAGCGTCTCCCTGCCGCCGTCTGGCTCGATACCGTGCAGAATGCTTTGGCCTTGATTGGCAAGGCGCGTCAGGCGCAGCGGTTCGAGGCGCTCTGGCAGCAGACGGCTGCCGCGCAGCCCATGCTTATGGCATGGCTGTCCCGGCGGCCGATCCAGGCACTGGAGCTCGCCGACCGTTGGGAACGCCTGCTGGCGGTGGTGGCCTGGCTGCAGGCCCATCCGCGCCCGGGCGTGTATTTGCGCCAGGTGGACGCACCTAGGGTGGACAGCAAGTTCATCGAGACCCACCGCGGCGTGCTCGCCGAGTTGTTGGACCTGGCCCTGCCACCCGAGGCCATCGACGCCGCCGCGACCGGCACCGCCCGGTTCGCCCGTCGATTCGGCTTCCTCGACAAGCCGGTGCGAATCCGGTTTCGTCTGCTCGACCCGGCGCTGCCCAGCCTGCCAGGCTGTCAGGACGTGCCGCAGCAGCTACCCGACCTCACGCTCGACGCCGCTAGTTTTTCGGCGCTTCACCTGCCCGTCGCTCGCGTCTTCATCACCGAGAACGAGACCAACTTCCTGGCCTTTCCGCCGGTGACCGGAGCCATCGTGATCTTCGGCGCCGGCTACGGCTGGGACGCACTGGCGCGCACCGATTGGCTGCACCGATGCCAGTTGTTCTATTGGGGCGACCTCGACACCCACGGCTTCGCCATCCTCGACCAGTTGCGCGCCCACTTCCCGAGCGCGGCGTCCTTCCTCATGGACCGACAGACGCTGCTCGCCCACCGTATGCACTGGGGCGAGGAAGCCGACCCGGCACGCCACGACTTGCCGCGTCTCACGCCCGACGAGGCGGCCGTGTATGACGACCTCCGCTTCGATCGCCACCAGCCCCGGTTGCGGCTGGAACAGGAACGCGTGGGCTTTGGCTGGCTGTGCGATCGACTGGCGCGCATTCCCTTGACCGCCCTTCCCCCGGAACCTCGTCTGCCCAGGCAGAAATAAAAATGCCATTTATTCCATTAGTTTTTTGACCAAAATTGCAGTAAGGCCTGATTTACTCGAAACGCATCGCCCCATGGTTCGCCCATCTCGTTTGCCAAATCCCCCTCCCTTGCCTACACTGATCCCACCCAGTTCCTTCGCCATATTCTTTCCCAAGAGGAGTCTTCCCCCATGTCCGCTCTGTTTTCCCCGTTCACGCTCAAGGAAGTACGGCTGCGCAACCGCATCGCCGTCTCGCCGATGTGCCAGTACAGCGCCGAAGAGGGCGTGGCCAACGATTGGCACACGGTGCATTACGCGAGCCTCGCCCGGGGTGGGGCTGGTCTGGTGGTGGTCGAGGCGACGGCCGTCTCACCCGAAGGGCGCATCACGCCCTATTGCCTGGGACTGTGGAACGATGCTCAGGCGAAGGCGCTCGCGCAGGTGGCCGCCGGCATCAAGAAAGCCGGCGCGGTGCCCGGCATCCAGATCGCCCATGCCGGCCGCAAGGCGAGCGCCAATCGCCCCTGGGAGGGGGACGACCATCTGCCGGAGAGCGATCCCCGCGCCTGGACGCCGATCTCGCCTTCGGCCATTCCCTTCGGCGCCAACCTGCCGCGCGTGCCCCGCGAGATGACGCTGGAAGACATCGCCCGGGTGCAGCGCGACTTCGTGGCGGCGGCCCGGCGTGCGCTGGAAGCCGGGTTCGAATGGCTGGAGTTGCACTTCGCCCACGGGTATCTGGCGCAGAGCTTCTTCTCGGTGCACGCCAACCGGCGCACCGATGCCTACGGCGGAGACGCCGAACGGCGCGGCCGTTTCCTGCGTGAGACGCTGGCGGCGGTGCGCGAAGTCTGGCCCGAGCGGCTACCGCTCACGGCGCGTTTCGGCGTGATCGAGTTCGACGGCCGCGACGAGGAGACGCTTGCCGAATCCATCGAACTGGCGCGCGCATTCCGTCAGCTCGGGCTCGACCTGCTCGACGTGAGCATCGGCTTCTCGACGCCGACGGCGAAGATTCCCTGGGCGCCGGCCTTCATGGTGCCGATCGCGGCGCGGGTGCGCGAGGCCACGGGCCTGCCGGTGGCTTCTTCCTGGGGCATCGACGTGCCGGCCACGGCCAACGAAGCGGTGGCGCACCAACGGCTCGACCTCGTCATGATTGGCCGCGCCCACCTCGCCAATCCGCATTGGCCCTACAAGGCGGCGCTGGAACTGGGCGAAGAGCGGCCGTCCTGGGTTCTGCCGGCGCCCTACGCCCATTGGCTGGAGCGCTACGGCAGGGCGTGAGATCGCTCCCTCACTCCACCGTCACGCTCTTGGCGAGATTGCGCGGCTTGTCCACGTCGGTCCCTTTGACGAGCGCCACGTGGTAGGCCAGCAGCTGCAGCGGCACCACGTGGAGGATGGGGGCGAGCATGGCGTCGTGCGAGGGCACGACGATGGCGTGCACGCCCTCTTCCCCGCCCACGCCGCTGCCATCTTCGGCGAAGACGAAGAGTTCGGCGCCGCGGGCGCGCACTTCCTGCAGGTTGGACTTGAGCTTCTCCAGCAAGTCGTCGCGCGGGGCCACCGCCACTACGGGCATCTCGCGGTCTACGAGCGCGAGCGGCCCGTGCTTGAGCTCGCCGGCCGGGTAGCCCTCGGCGTGGATATAGCTGATCTCCTTGAGCTTGAGGGCGCCTTCGAGGGCGATGGGCCAATGCGTGCCGCGCCCGAGAAAGAGCGCGTGCTGGCGTTCGGCGAAGCGCTGCGCCCATTGCTCGATCTGGGGTTCGAGTTGCAGCACGCGCCCGAGCGCCGCCGGCAGGCGCCGCAGCGCATCCAACCGGTTCGCTTCCACCGCCTCGGGCAGCCGCCCGCGCTGTTTGGCGAGCGTGAGCGCAAGGAGCGCGAGCGCCGTGAGCTGGGTGGTAAAAGCCTTGGTCGAGGCCACGCCGATCTCGGGGCCGGCGCGGGTGAGAAAGGCGAGCCTGGCCGTGCGCACGATGGCCGATTCGGGGACGTTGCAGATCGCCAGCGTCTGCGTCATTCCCCGGCCTTGGGCGTGGCGCAAGGCGGCGAGCGTGTCGGCGGTCTCGCCGGATTGGGAGATCGCCACCACCAGCGTCTTCGCATCCGGCACCGAGACGCGGTAGCGGTATTCGCTGGCGATCTCCACCGTGGTGGGCAGCCCCGCGTACTCTTCCAGCCAGTAGCGCCCCACCATGCCGGCGTGGAAACTCGTGCCGCAGGCGAGGATCAGCACGCGGTCGATGGCGGCAAACGTCTCCTCGGCCTCGGGGCCGAAGAGCGCCGGGCCGAGCCGCGCCCCGCCGGCCACGGCTTCCAGGGTATCGGCCACCGCTTCGGGCTGCTCGAAGATCTCTTTTTGCATGTAGTGGCGGTAGCCGGCGAGCTGCACCGCGTCGGCCGTGACGTGGGTGAGTCGCACCGGTCGCTCTACCGTTTCGCCCGATTCGTCGACGATCTGCACGCCTTCCAGGGTGAGTCGGGCGCAGTCGCCTTCTTCCAGATAGACCACGCGGCGCGTCTGCGCCACCAAGGCCGAGACGTCGGAAGCGGCATAGACGCCCTCTTCGCCCAAGCCCAGCACGAGGGGGGAGCCGCGCCGCGCCACCACCACCTCGCCCGGCACGGCCGCGTCGAGCACCGCGATGGCAAAGGCCCCTTCGAGCTCGCGCATCGCCGCCTGCACTGCGGCAAAGAGCGGCGCGCCGGCCCGGCGCTTGCTCGCCACGAGGTGCGCGATCACCTCGGTGTCGGTCTCGGAAGTGAAGACGTAGCCTTCGGCTTCGAGGCGCGCGCGCAGGGCGGCGAAATTCTCGATGATGCCGTTGTGCACCACCGCCACCGTCCCCGAGACGTGGGGGTGCGCGTTGCGCTCGGAAGGCGCCCCGTGCGTGGCCCAGCGGGTATGGGCGATGCCTACCTGCCCGTCCAGCCCTTCTTCGGCCACCAGCCGGCGCAGCTGGGCCACCCGCCCCTGTACCCGGGCGCGGGCGATTCGGCCTTCACCGTCGATCAGCGCCAGTCCCGCCGAGTCGTAGCCCCATACTCCAGGTGCGCCAGCCCGTCGAGCAGGATGTCCACCACCGAAGCGCGGCCGATGGCCGCGACGATTCCACACATCGTGCTACTCCTTTTTCTTGGTCGGCCGTTGCCAGCCGGAAAGGGTGCGCTGCGGCGCCCGGGAGACGGTGAGCGCCTCGGGTGGCGCGTCGCGCGTGAGCGTCGTGCCCGCGCCGAGCGTCGCGCCGCGCCCCACCCGCACGGGGGCGACGAGTTGGGTGTCGCTGCCGATGAAGGCGTCGTCTTCGATCACCGTGCGGTGCTTGTTCGCCCCGTCGTAGTTGCAGGTGATGGTGCCCGCGCCGATGTTGACGCGCGCTCCGATCTCGGCATCCCCCAGATAGGCCAGATGATTCGCCTTCGTCTCCGGCCCGAGGGAGGAATTCTTCACTTCGACGAAATTCCCTACATGCACGCCCTGCGCCAGCCGGGTACCGGGGCGCAGGCGCGCGTAGGGGCCGACCACCGCCTGCGGCCCGATTTCGGCGCCTTCAAGATGGGAGAAGGCCCGGATCTCGGCCCCCTCGAGCACCGTGCAGTCGGAAAGCACGCAGTACGGCCCCACGCGCACCCCGTCGGCGAGCACCACGTGGCCGGAGAAGATGCAGCCGACGTCGATCGTCACGTCCAGGCCGCACTCGAGCGTGCCGCGCACCTCGAGCCGCGCCGGATCGAGCAGCGTCACCCCGGCGCGCAGGAGCCGCTCGGCCTCGCGCCGCTGATAGAGGCGTTCGAGCTCGGCCAGCTGCGCCTTGTCGTTTACGCCGGCCACTTCCGTCGCATCCTCCGCTTCTACGCCGATCACCGACACGGCCTCGCGCACCGCGGCAGCGACGACGTCGGTCAGATAGTATTCGCCCTGGGCGTTGGCGTTGGTGAGCGCCTCGAGCCAACCGGGGAGGCGGGCAGCGGGCAAGACCATCACGCCGGTGTTGATCTCATCGATCGCGCGCACCTTCGCATCGGCATCCTTTTCCTCGACGATGGCGCAAATGCGCCCGCTCGCGTCGCGCACGATGCGCCCGTAGCCCCGGGGATCGGGCAGCCGCGCGGTGAGGATCGCCAGCGCCTTGCCCCCTTCGGCCGCCTCCAGCAGCCGCGCGAGCGTCTGCGGCCGCAACAGCGGCACGTCGCCGTAGAGCACGAGCACCACGTCTTCCAGGCCGAGGGAGGGTAGCGCCGTGCGCAGCGCGTGCCCCGTGCCCAATTGGGGGTGCTGTTCCACCCACACGAGATCGCCCTGCGCCGCAAACGCCTCGCGCACCTGCCCCGCCTCGTGCCCGACGACGACGAGCAGACGCCGCGGATCGAGGCTTCGGGCCGTGTCGAGCACGTGGGCGAGCAAGGGACGGCCGGCGAGCGGTTGCAGCACCTTGGGCAGGCGCGAGCGCATGCGCGTGCCCTTGCCGGCGGCCAGGATCACCACTTCCATCGTCGTCCTTCCTTGGCGGGGAAAAGGGAATTATCGCGTAGACCCTGCTGCGAGCGGACGGGATGAACGTTTACGAACGTTACGCACCGGCCTGTTCATTCTACTTATACGACCTATAATGGTGCAGAGCAAAAAAACGGAGCCCCGCGCATGACCTCGCTTGCCACCGAATACATCGAGAATCACCCTTTCGACGAAATCCAGATCGGCCAGACGGCGCAGATGACGCGCACGCTGCGCCCGCAGGACATCCCCCTGTTCGCGGCCATCTCCGGCGACGTCAACCCCACCCACCTCGATCCCGAGTTCGCCAAAAAGGGGCCCACGCACGAGGTGGTCGGCCATTCCATGTGGGGCGGAGCGCTCTTCTCGGCCCTTCTGGGCAACCAGCTCCCCGGCCCCGGAACCGTCTACGTGCGCCAGGATCTGCGTTTCCATCGCCCCATCGCCGTGGGGGATACGCTCACCGCCAGCGTCACCGTCAAGGAAAAGAATCCGCAGAACCACCACGTCGTCTTCGAATGTCTGGCCGTCAATCAAGACGGGCTCAAGGTAATCGATGGCATCGCCGAGGTCATCGCCCCCACGGAGAAGATCCGCTGCGCCAAGCTGCATCTGCCCGAGATTTCGGTCACCGACAAGGCATTGCGTTACCGCCAGATCATGTCGCGGGTGAAGGGGCTCGAGCCCATCACGGTGGCCGTGGCGCATCCGTGCGACGAGCCCTCGCTCGGGGGCGCGCTCGAAGCGATGCAAGCCGGCATCATCCGCCCCATCCTCGTCGGCCCCAAAGCGAAAATCCTCGCTGCCGCGCAGGCACTGGGCGCCGACCTCTCGGAACTACAGATCATCGACACGCCGCATTCGCACGCTTCGGCCGAGGTCGCCGTCCAGCTGTGCCGCGAGGGCAAGGCCGAGGCCCTCATGAAAGGGTCGCTGCACACCGACGAGCTCATGGCGGCGGTGGTGCAGCGTGACACGGGGCTGCGTACCGCGCGGCGCATCAGCCATGTCTTCCTCGCCGACGTTCCCACCTATCCCCGGCCGCTGATGATCACCGACGCCGCCGTCAACATCGAGCCCACGCTGGAAGAAAAAGTCGACATCGTGCAGAACGCCATCGATCTCGCCCATGCGCTGGGTATCGCCGAGCCGAAAGTCGCCATCCTCTCGGCGGTGGAGACCGTCACCTCGAAGATCCGCTCGACGATCGACGCCGCCGCCCTGTGCAAGATGGCCGACCGTGGGCAGATCAAGGGGGGGCTGCTCGACGGGCCGCTCGCGTTCGACAACGCCATCTCGCAGGTCGCCGCCCGCATCAAGGGCATCCGCTCGGCGGTGGCGGGCAATGCAGACATCCTCGTCGTCCCCGATCTGGAAGCCGGCAACATGATCGCCAAGCAGCTCGAATACCTCGCCAATGCCCTGATGGCTGGCATCGTGCTGGGAGCCAAGGTCCCCATCGTGCTCACCAGCCGCGCCGACACGCCCGAGACGCGCGCTGCTTCCTGCGCGGTGGCCCAGGTGCTCGCGCACGCCAAGCGCACTACCGGCCTTCCCTCCTGACCGACTCCGAGGTATCCCATGCGACGCCCCGCCCTTCTCACGCTCAACGCCGGCTCGAGCAGTGTCAAATTCTCCCTCTTTCTCGTCGAGGATGACGCCATCGTCGAAACGCCCCACGTATGGGGTCAGATCGACGGCATCGGCACGGCCCATCCCCGCTGGCGGGTGCGCCGCGGCAAAAACCCCAGCGAAACGGTCGCGCTTTCTCTGACAGGCTCGCTCGACCAGCAACATGAAGACGCGTTCACCCACCTCGTCGACTGGCTAAGCACCCACGTCGACGACGTGAAGATCCTCGCCACGGGGCATCGCATCGTCCACGGCGGAGCGCGCTTCCACGAACCCGTGCGGCTCACGCCCGAAATGGTCACGGAGCTGGAGCAACTCGTACCGCTCGCCCCGCTGCACCAGCCGCACAACCTGCGCCCGATCAAACGCATGCTCGAACGACGCGCCGATTGGGTCCAGGTCGGCTGCTTCGACACGGCCTTCCACACCACCCAGCCAAAACTCGCCCAGATGTTTCCTCTACCGCGAAAGCTCTTCGACGAGGGCATACGGCGCTACGGCTTTCACGGCCTCTCCTACGATTACGTCAGCCGTCGCCTGCCCGAAGTCCTGGGCCCCGAGCGTGCCAAGGGACGGGTGATCATTGCCCACCTGGGCAACGGCGCCTCGCTGTGCGCCCTGCGCGAAGGCAAGAGCGTGGCCACCACCATGGGATTCACCACCATCGACGGGCTGATGATGGGCACGCGCAGCGGCAGCATCGATCCCGGCCTCGTGCTGCACCTCATCGAATACGGCGGCATGAGCGTCACCCAGGTCGATCACATGCTCTACAAGGAATCGGGGCTGCTGGGCGTATCCGGCATCAGCCAGGACATGCGGGAGCTGCTCGCGAGCGACGATCCGCACGCCAGGGAAGCGGTCGAGCTCTTCTGCTACCGCCTGGTACGCGAGATCGGGTCGCTCGCGGCCGCCCTCGGCGGGCTCGACGCGCTCGTCTTCACTGCCGGCATCGGCGAGCATGCCGCGCCGGTGCGCGCGCGCGTGATCGAACGGCTCGACTGGCTCGGCGCCGTGCTCGATCCCCAGGTGAACGAGCGTATCGCCGGCATCGCCGGGCGCATCGACGCGCCGGATAGCCGCGTGGCCCTTGCCGTGGTACCCACCAACGAAGAAGCGATGATCGCGCGCTATACCCTGGAAGTCCTGCGGCGGGAAGGCTCTGCTACAATCGCCGCCAATCCTCCAGCCGTCGATGCGAACCGATGAAAGCCAGCCACGCCCACCTCGTCACGCTCAAGGAAGCCCCGGCCGACGCCGAGATCGTCAGCCAGAAACTCATGATCCGCGCCGGCATGATCCGGCGCATCGCCGCCGGCATCTATTCTTGGCTCCCTTTGGGTTTGCGCAGTCTGCGCAAGGTCGAAGCCATCGTGCGCGAAGAGATGAACCGTGCCGGCGCCGTCGAGGTGCTCCTGCCGGTGGTGCAACCGGCCGAGCTGTGGCAAGAATCCGGGCGTTGGGAACACTATGGCCCGGAATTGCTGCGATTCAAGGACCGGCACGAGCGTGACTTCGTGCTCGGCCCCACGCACGAAGAAGTCATCACCGACCTCGTGCGCCGCGACCTCAAGAGTTACCGCCAGCTGCCCCGGCACTTCTACCAGATCCAGACCAAGTTCCGCGACGAGATCCGCCCGCGCTTCGGCGTGATGCGCGCGCGCGAATTCATCATGAAAGACGGTTACTCGTTTCATGCCGATTTCACCGATCTCGAGCGCGAATACCGCAACATGTACGACACCTACACGCGGATCTTCACCCGGCTCGGGCTGAAGTTCCGTGCCGTGGCGGCCGACACGGGTTCGATCGGCGGCACCGGCTCGCACGAATTCCACGTCATCGCCGACACCGGCGAAGACGACATCGCCTATTGCCCCGCCTCGAGCTACGCGGCCAACGTGGAGCTCGCCGAAGCACTGCCCCCGCCCGGCCCCCGCCCCGAGCCGCGCGAGCCGCTCGTCAAGGTGCACACCCCCGGGGTGAAGACCATCGCTGATCTGGTCGACTTTCTCCACATCCCCATCGAGCGCACCGTCAAGGCGATCGTCGTCGAGGGCGAAGACGGTGCACCGGTGCTGCTGCTGTTGCGCGGCGATCATGAACTCAACGAGATCAAGGCGCAGAAACTCCCCGGCATCAAGAACCCGCTCACCTTCGCCGACGAGGCCGCCATCCGCGCTACCTTCGGCGCCGGGCCGGGTTCGCTGGGGCCCATCGGGTTCCCTGGCCGAATCATCGCCGACCGTACCGTGGCAAAGATGGCCGACTTCGTGATCGGAGCCAACGAGGACGAGCACCACTACACCGGCGCCAACCTCGGCCGCGACTTCCCCGAGCCGGAAGTGGCCGACCTGCGCAACGTCGTCGCCGGCGACCCTTCGCCCGACGGCAAGGGCACGCTCGAGATCTGCCGCGGCATCGAAGTGGGGCACATCTTCCAGCTGCGCACGAAGTATTCCGAGGCGATGCACTGCACCTTCCTCGACGCCGAGGGGCGTGAGCGCCCGATGGAGATGGGCTGCTACGGCATCGGCGTCTCCCGCATCCTGGGCGCGGCAATCGAACAGAACCACGACGAGCGCGGCATCCTCTGGCCTGCGGCCATCGCCCCTTTCGAAGTCGTCATCTGTCCCATCGGCGCGGCCAAATCCCCCATGGTGGCGGAAGCGGCCGAAGCGATCTACCGCGACTGTCTCGCCGCCGGCCTCGACGTCGTGCTCGACGATCGCAACGAGCGTCCCGGCGCCATGTTCGCCGACTGGGAACTCGTCGGCGTGCCCTGGCGGGTGGTGGTGAGCGAGCGAGGGCTCGCCGCGGGTCGCTACGAAGTGCAGCACCGCCGCGAACGCGAAGCGCGCACGCTCCCCATCGGCGAGGTCGTGGCCGAACTCGCGGCCTCGATCAACGCCGAGAAAAAACCGCTGGGGTGATTTCGGGGCAGCGCCGAACGGGCCACGCCAAGCCCTGTCCTCGCCCTTGCCCACCCGTGGGTAGACGTATTTGGCAAGAATCCGATATCCATGATGCAGACGTCGTACCGCTCGCGCTTTTTACCCCAGTCCGCCGCCCGATTCCTGCTTGCGGCGGCGCTCCTGCTCGCCGCGCTTGCTCCCGCCACGACGCAGGCAGGCGCTCAGATCTACGAGCCGCTCGCCGACAGCGTGCGCGAGGCGCTCTCGGCCATCGTCGCCGATGCACCCGTCGACCCCGAGCGAATCCGCCGCGACCCGCTCGCGGCCCGCTGGATCGACGCGCAGAGCGAGCGGCTCACCCGCCGCGTCCCCGACCCGGCCGAGCGCGAAGAGCTGCTCGCCACGATCTACTATGAATCCGCTCGCGCCGGCCTCGACCCGGAGCTGGTACTCGGCCTCATCGAGGTCGAGAGCGGTTTTCGCAAATACGCCGTCTCCACTGCCGGGGCACGCGGCTACATGCAGGTGATGCCTTTCTGGGTCGGGCTCATCGGCACGCCGCAGCACAACCTCTTCCATCTGCGCACCAACCTGCGCTACGGCTGCACCATCCTGCGCCACTATCTCGATCTCGAAAAAGGCGACCTCTACCGCGCGCTGGGGCGCTACAACGGCAGCCTGGGGCGACCGGAGTACCCCAATGCGGTACTGGCGAACTGGCGCAAGTACCGCCAGCCCGAGCTCAGCCCTGCGTCCCTCCGACGGTGATGCCGTCGACGCGCAGCGTCGGTTGCCCCACGCCCACCGGCACGCTCTGCCCGTCCTTGCCGCAGGTACCGATGCCCGGATCGAGGGCGAGATCGGTGCCGATCATCGACACACGCTGCATCACCTCGGGACCACTGCCGATCAAGGTCGCCCCCTTGATGGGGTAGCACACTTTCCCATCCTCGACCCAGTAGGCCTCCGACATGGAAAAGACGAATTTGCCGGAAGTGATGTCGACCTGTCCCCCGCCGAAATTGACCGCGTAGATGCCGCGCTCGACCGAGGCGAGGATCTCTTCGGGCTCGTGCGACCCGGCCAACATGTAGGTGTTCGTCATCCTGGGCATCGGTCCGTAGGCGTAGGACTCGCGCCGCCCGTTGCCGGTGGGTTTCATGCCCATCAAGCGGGCATTGAGCCGGTCCTGCATGTACCCGACGAGGATACCATCCTCGATGAGCACGGTCGGCTGGGTGGGCGTCCCCTCGTCGTCGAGGGTGAGCGAGCCCCGGCGCAAGGGCAAAGTCCCGTCGTCGACCACCGTCACGCCCGCCGCGGCCACCCGCTCGCCGATGCGCCCGCTATAGGCCGAAGTCCCCTTGCGGTTGAAATCCCCCTCCAGGCCATGACCGACCGCCTCGTGCAGCAACACCCCCGGCCAGCCGGGCCCGAGCACCACGGTGAAGACGCCGGCCGGAGCCGGTCTCGCCTCCAGATTGACCCGCGCCTGATGCACCGCTTCGCGGGCAAGACGCTCGAGCGCCGCCTCGTCGAACGCGGTAAGACCATAGCGCCCCCCCATGCCGCTCGAGCCGCTCTCGCGCCGACCGTCCTGCGACATGATGACGGTGAGCGACAAACGCACGAGCGGGCGCAAGTCGGCGGCGAGCGTTCCGTCGCTGCGGGCGATGAGCACCGTCTCCCACGAGGCCGCCAACCCCGCCATCACCTGTTCGACGCGGGGATCCAGGGCCCGCGCCTTCGCTTCCAGCCACTCCAACAGCCGCACCTTTTCCGGCGCCGGCAAGGTTCCCACCGGATCGACGGCCGGGTAGCGCGCCGGCGGCAGTGCGCCGCGGCATAGGTCCACCCGCCGCTCCTGCCCGAGCGCGGCGACCGCGCGCACGGTGCGCGCCGCCTCCAGGAGCGAAGCCGGCCGCAGGTCGTCGGTATAAGCGAGCGCCTGTTTTTCCCCGGCGATCGCCCGCACGCCCACGCCCTGCTCGATGGAAAAAGACCCCGACTTCACGATGCCCTCTTCGAGGGACCAACCCTCCACATGGCGCAGCTGGAAATACACGTCCGCCTCGTCGACCGCATGAGACTGCACCTGCGACAAGGTCGAAGACACGTCCTCCAGCGTCAAGCCGTTGGCCGCGAGCAGCCGCTCTTCGGCCAGCGCCAGTGCGTCCACCTTTTCTTCCTTCCTCTCTGCCATCGCCTTCATGCGCATACGCTCCTGATGAATTCCTTTTCACGTCGATGCCGCCACGCCGGCAGCCTGGCGCGGATCTCGTCGATGCGCGCACGCTGCAGCGTTCCCCGCACCACGCCCTCGCCTTCGGCCAACCGCACGCGCACCTCCCCCCAGGGGTCGACAAGCAGCGAATCCCCCCACGTGCGCCGTCCCGCCTCGTGCCGTCCGCCTTGGGCCGCCGCGAGCACGTAGCACTGATTCTCGATCGCCCGGGCGCGCAACAACACTTCCCAGTGCGCCCGCCCAGTCGTCCAGGTGAAAGCCGCCGGCAGCACGATGAGATCCACGAGCCCCATGGCGCGGTAGAGTTCAGGGAAACGCAAGTCGTAGCAGATGGACAACCCCACCGTCCAGCCTTCGATGTCGACGGTGACCACCGCCTCGCCCGGCTCGATCGTCTCTCCCTCATCGTAGACTTCCTCTCCGTGGCGCAGGCCGAAGAGGTGGATCTTGTCGTAGCGCGCCACGCACCGCCCATCTGGCGCATGAACGAGGCAGGCGTTGCGCACCTTGTCGGGCACGTCCGCTTCCAGCGGCACCGTGCCGCCCACCAGCCATATCCCCAGACGCGCCGCCTGCCGCGCCAGCCACTCCTGCAGCGGCCCGGCGCCGAAACGCTCGCGCAGGCGCACTTTCTCCCGCGCATCGGCCGAGATGAGCGCGAAATACTCCGGCAATACCACCAGCCTCGCCCCGCTGTCGGCCGCCAGTTCCAGCAGCCGCTCGGCGGCGGCCAAATTGTCCGCCACGCGCGGCGTCGAGACCATCTGCACGGCAGCCACCATCAAACACGCATCGCTTCGGCCCATCTTCATGGTGTTCTCTCCTCTCCATTCACGGAGACCGGCGGCTCCAGCGGTTTCACTTCGGGCGCGGTCCATGGCCCACTCACGTGGAAGCGCCGCCCCAGGATCCGCCCGAAGGGATCCCCCAAGATTTTCTGGCCGATGAAAGCCAGCGCTCCGGCAATCGGGTTGGCGATCCCCACGGCCACCGCCGCGCTATCCGACAAACGCGGGCGAACCGTGACTTCCAGCTCTTGGGTCTGCTGGCGCAAGTCCACCAGACCGACGATCTCCACCGTGGCACTGGGCGCCGAAATGCGCAGATCTCCCGTGGTCAAGTACCCTTCGTTCATGGCAAAAGTACCGAAGAGCCGGTCGAACGCCATGCCTTCCACGAAGACGTCACCAAAATCGAGCAACAAGCGCCGTGGCAAACTCTGCAGGCTAAGGATGCCGAGCAGGCGCCCCACGCCCGGTTCGATCTCCTCGAAGCGACCATTCGTGATCTCGATCGTTCCACTGCCCCCGAGTCGATACAGATCGAATTCGAGGGGCAACCCCGGCCAACGCCACTGCGCCGTCACCCGACCTTTGCCGCCAACGAGCCCCCCCGTATCGAACCAATGCCGCACCGTCTTGCCCGCATCGTCGATGATCATCGTGGTCTTCAGCTCGGTCAGGGATCGGGCACCGTCGCGCCACATCCCACTCGCCTCGATGCGAAATACCGAGGGCACGGCGAGCGTGAGCGCATCGAGCGACCATCTGCCCGGCGCGAGACTCGCCTGCAAGGTCAGTGCCCCCAACCAACGGTCGCCCACCCCGAATCGATCGACGGTGAGGTCGAACGCCGGCAAATGCCCTTCCTGTGGCAGGCTCTGTCCCTCGGTCACCTCCGGCATCATCAACTTCGCAAACCGCCCTTCGACGCGTTCCGCTCCCCCCTTACCCAAGGTCACATGCACGTTGCCCTGGGCTTCGTCCGCAGCCACCGCCAGCGACCAGACCGGTCCCTCGTTCTCGCCCTGCACACGCACCCGATGCCAATTCCGCGCAAGGAAACGCGCCCGTGCCGTATCCACCTCTAGCGCGACGAACGCCGTTCCCTCAGCCCCATCGCCGATGCCCTCGACCACCGCCAGCCAGCGATCCAGATCGAGCTCGGGGGCAGCAAACCGTAGGCGTCCTCCCTTGCGTGGAGCGGGCGGCGCATCCACCGTGCCCACCACTGCAGCCCAGGCGCCGTCGCGGGCACGCACGAAACGCAGGCGCTCTCCCAGCTGCACCTTTGCCTCCATGCCCGAGGGCAAGAACGCGAATTCCGCCCGGCTCGGCCAACGCGCCCCCGCGGCCTTGTCCAGCGGCGGTGGCAGATCCGAGCCCATGCCCGAGAGATCGGAAGTGAGCACCAGCTCCGGCCCATCCTTGGCAAAAGTCATCGTTCCGCTCACCGCCGTCGACCCCGACAGCGGCAGTTTGCCGAACACGGCCGAGAGCTGAGCCGCCGAAAACGACCCTTGCACGCTGAGTTTCGGCGGATCGCCTCCGAGCCATTTCGCCGTCACCGGCGCATTCCACCACTTGCCCTCGGCCTGGGCCGAACGCACGCCATGCCCGTCGAACACCACTTCGCCGCGAATCTGCTCGATCGGCCAGCCGGTTACTTGCGCCGGGATCCGCCCCTCGGAAAACGTCAGCGTCCCGCTCACCCCGTGCACCAGATCGCCGGCGAGCGGCAAGGTCAGCGCCAAGCGTAGCGCCGCCTTCGCCTCCAGCTGCACCGTTTCCAGGGCCATGAGTGGCAGTTCTTCGCGCAAAGGACTGGCTGCAGCATAGCGTAGGAAAGCCGGCCACGGTCCCTCGGCCTCACCCTCCACCGTCAATACCGGGATCTCCGCGTCGAATAGCGGGATGCGTGCGCGAACCGGACCGAACTGCACGCCCTGCGCCCGCGCCTGGCTTACCTCGATCGCCACCACCCCGCGATCGAACGTCACCACCCCCTTCACCTGCTCGAATTCCGGCCACTGCGACGCGAAACGCAGCGTCACCCCGTCGAGCGGCAGGCGCAGCCAGAACTCCCCCCCGTTATCGCGAAACGGGAAGTCGGCGAGCGGCCCGCGCAAGCGGAACTCCACGGCCGAGAGCTTGCCGGCCACCAGGGCATCGTGTAGCCACTCCTGCACGTGCGGCCCCACCGCCCTCCCGGGTAAATAGCGCACCAGCCGGTCGAGCACCACCTCGTCGAGCGATCCTTGCAAATCGGCCACGTCGCCGGTGCGCGCCAGCCGATAGTGACCAGACAACTGCGCCGTGAAATCCTCGGTCCGCAGCCGCCCTTCTTCGAACGTCAGATCGTAGCCGTTGCCATCGTACGCCCAACGCCCCCGGAGCACCCCCTCGGGCACCGCCACCGTCGCGAGCTGTGGCCACACCGCCGGCCAGCTCATCGCCCCCTGCGCGATCGACACCGCGAACTCGCCGCCCGAACGATCCCCGGCGATGTGCCCGCTCACCCCACGCACGCCGAAGGAATCGCCCACCGCCGCCCAGCCCACCTCGTCCAAGGCGAGGTCGAGCGAATGCAGGCTCTTGCCACTCGAGACCACCACGCCGGAGACCGACCCCTGCGGCCGCAGACTCGCCGCCTGCGGCCACCACAGCGCGAGCGACTCACCGCCGATCTCCTTCAGGTCGAAATGCGCCTCCACCCGACCCAGGCGCGAACCGGAGAGCAGCACCACCGCATGCCGCACCGCGCCCGGCGCTTCGCCCTCGAACCCCGCCTGCCAGCCCCACACCCCCATCGCCAGGGTGAGCGCCCCTCGAGCCTGCGCCTCATTGCCATCGCGCCGCCAAACGAGCTGCGCCTCGCCCACTTCGATGCTCACCCCGGTCGGCAAACCGGCCGAGGGCGTGGAACCGCCGGAACGCAGCCGCTGCTCCAGTGCCGCCGCATCGTCCACCCGCACCCGAGCCGCGGGTACGAGCACCTGAACCACCCCTTTGCCGGCGCGCCAGGCCGCCCATCCCCCGCCCAGGGTCACCCGCACGAGCGGCAGCGACGCCTCGGCTTCGCCGGTACGCACTTGCACCTCGCTTGCCACCGCCACCGGCCACCAGCCGTCCCACTGCCCTTCCAGGCGGCCGATCGAGACCTCCATCCCGCTGCGCGCCGAGAGTTCGCGCACCAGCGCCTCGCGCCACAGGTCGAGCTCCGGCCACAGCCAGAACCGCAACGCCGCGAGCAGCATCACCATCAGCACCGCCGCAACGCCTAGGATCATCGCCGCCGCGATCCCCAGCCTGCGCCCCACCGTTGCGCTCATCAACCCCCGAACCCTCCACGACGCATTACATTACAATGGACGAGCCCGCATTGTAACGGACGCCCACCCCGAGCCTGTCATGCCGACCCTGCCCGCTCCTTACGCCGAAACCCTCCGTTACAGCCCCTTCCTCGCGCGTCTGCTCGAATCCCGTCCCTGGCTCACGGAACGGCTCGCCGCCACGCTCGACCTCCCCATCGACCGCGAGGCGATGCAGACGTTCCTTGCCGATCTGCCCGGTCCGCTGCCGTTTGACCCCGACGAACGGCTGGAATCCGCCCTGCGCCGGCTACGCACCCGAGTTCTGGCGCACGTCGCCCTGCGCGATCTCGCTGGCCGCGCCGACCTCGACGAAGTCACCGGCACCATGACCACGCTGGCCGAAGTCGCCCTGGAGACCGCCCACGACCATGCCTTCGAGCGTCTCATCGAACGCCACGGCCGCCCCCTCTCCCCCTCCGGCTGGGAACAGGAACTCCTCGTCGTCGGCATGGGCAAGCTCGGCGGGCGCGAACTCAACGTCTCCTCCGACATCGACCTCGTCTTCCTCTACCCCGAAGACGGCGACACCGCCGGCCCGAAAATCCTCAGCAATTTCGAGTTCTTCGAGCGGCTCGGCCGGCGCATCATCCACCTCCTCGGCGCCCCCACCGCCGACGGATTCGTCTTTCGCGTCGACATGCGCCTGCGTCCGCACGGCGACTCCGGACCGCTCGTGTGTTCCTTCGACATGCTCGAAGACTACCTCCTCACCCAGGGGCGGGAATGGGAACGCTATGCCTGGATCAAGGGGCGGGTGCTGCGCGGCGAGCGCTGGCAGGAACTCGAATCCCTCGTGCGCCCTTTCGTCTTTCGCAAATATCTCGACTACGGCGCGATCGAAGCCATGCGGGCGCTGCACGCCCAGATCCGCCACGAAGTGATGCGGCAGGATCGGCTCGACGACGTCAAGCTCGGTCCTGGTGGCATCCGCGAGATCGAGTTCATCGCCCAGGTGCATCAGCTCATCCGCGGCGGCCGCGACCCCGCACTCCAGATCCGCCCCACGCGCCAGGTCCTGCGTCGGCTCGCCGAACGCGACATCCTGCCCGCCGAGACCGCCGCGGCCCTCGACGAAGCTTACGTCTTCCTGCGTCGCGTCGAACACCGCCTGCAATACTGGGAAGACGCACAGACCCATCGCCTGCCGCGCGACGACACCCAGCGCCTGCTGCTCGCCCAAGCCATGGGCCACCCCGACTGGCCCAGCTTCGAGCGCGAATTACGGCGCCACCGTGAGCGCGTCGCCGCCGAATCCACGCACGTATTCGGGCAAGAAGCGCGAAGCACCACCGTAGCCGTACCGGTACTCAGTGCCGCCGTCGACGAACTCGAACACTGTCTGCAAGAACGCGGCTTCGCTCGGCCCCAGGAGCTCGCCCGACGCATCGACGCCTTCCGCACTTCGCCGCGCACCCGGGCGCTCACCGCCGCCGACCGCAACCGGCTCGACGCCCTGCTGCCACGCGCCATCGACATCGCCGCCACGCACCCCAAACGCGACGAGGTGCTCGAGCGCCTCCTCGAACTCTTCGAGGCCATCGGCCGGCGCAGCGCCTACCTCTCGCTACTGCAGGAATACCCGCAGGCACTGCGGCGCGTGGCCGAGCTCGTCGGCGCGGCGCGCCAGGCCGCCACCTACCTCACGCGCCACCCCATTCTGCTCGACGAAATCCTCGACGAGCGCCACCTCGACGAAGAACCCGACTGGCCCACCTTCGCGCACGAGCTCGAGCGCCTGCTCGATGCCCTCGAACCCGATGCCGAACGCCAAATGGACCTGATGCGCGAACACCACCATGCCCAAGCCTTTCGCCTGCTCATGCGCGACCTCGCCGGGCGACTCACCGTGGAGCGCCTCTCGGACCACCTCTCGGCGCTCGCCGACACGCTGCTCAACCTCACCCTGCGCTACGTCTGGCGCAAGCTGCGCCGCCGCCACACCGACACCCCGCGTTTCGCCGTGATCGCCTATGGCAAACTCGGCAGCAAGGAGCTGGGTTACGTCTCCGATCTCGACCTCGTCTACCTCTTCGACGACCCCCACCCCGACGCACTCGAAACCTACACCCGCTACGCCCAGCGCATCAACACCTGGCTCTCCACCCGCACCGCCGCCGGCATCCTCTATGAAGTCGACCTGCGCCTGCGGCCCGACGGCGAGGCCGGACTCCCCGTCACGCCGCTCGAAGGCTTCCATCGCTATCAACGCGAGAAAGCCTGGACCTGGGAACACCAAGCGCTCACCCGCGCCCGCTTCTGCGCCGGCGACCCCGAACTCGGCGCGCGCTTCGAAGCCATCCGCCGCGAAATCCTCTGCCTGCCGCGCGATCCTGCCAAGCTCAGGGAAGAAGTGCTCGCCATGCGGCAAAAGATGCGCGACGCCCACCCCTCCCGTCCCCGCCTCTTTCACCTCAAACACGACCCGGGCGGACTCATCGACGTCGAATTCCTCGTGCAATACCTCGTGCTCGCGCACGCCCACGAACACCCCGAACTCACCGCGAACACTGGTAACATCGCCCTGCTACGCTGTGCGGCAGACTTGGGGCTCATCGACGCCACGCTCGCCCGGCAGGTCGCCGACGCCTATCGCGAACTGCGTCGGCTGCAGCACCGCCAACGCCTCGACGAACTTCCGGCCGTCGTCCCCGAAGGCGAAGCCGCGGCCCTGCGCGAGCCCATCATCGCCCTATGGCGGCAAATTTTCACCTGATGCACGAGGAGCAGACATGGCCGTCGAAACCGAACTCAAGCTCGGAATCCGCCGCGGCGATCTGCCGAAGCTGCGCGCCCACCCCCTGCTCGCGACGGCGCGCCACCATCCCCCGGTGCGCGTCGACAGCACCTATTACGATACCGAAGACGAGACCCTCGCGCGCCACGGCATCGCGCTGCGCCTGCGCCGAATGGCCAGACGCACCTTACTCACGGTCAAGACCGCCGCCCCCAGCCGCGGCGGGCTCTCCTCGCGCAATGAATGGGAAGCTCCCTGGCCGGGCACGTTCGACTTCGCCTTCGTCGAAGACGACGCCGTACGCGAGCGCCTGGAAAAAGTGCGCGAGCACCTCGAACCACGCTTTCGCACCCGCTTTCGCCGCGAACTCTGGGAACTCCCCTACGGCGAGGGACACATCGAGATCGCGCTCGACCTCGGCCGGCTGGAAGCCGGAACGGCTCATCTTCCCCTCCACGAGCTCGAACTCGAGGCCTACGACGTCCCCGCCATCGAACTCCTCGCACTCGCCCGCGCATTGGCCCAAGACCTCTCGCTATGGCCCGAAAACCTCAGTAAAGCCGAACGCGCACGCCAGCTCGCCGCCGGCACCTGGGCCGCCCCCGTCAAAGCCACGGAAGTCGAGCTCGATCCCAAGGACGACCCCCTCGCGGCGCTGCGCACGCTCGCCGACGAAGTGCTCGCCCACTGGAGCGGCAACCTGGCGCTGCTGCCCTACCGCCACGACCCCGAATACCTGCACCAGATCCGCGTCGCGCTGCGCCGGCTAAGGGCGCTGCTGCAGATCTTCGAGCCGGTCACCGGCCCTGAATTCGCCGACGAGTGGCGAACCCGACTCGGCGAGCTCGCCACCGAGCTGGGGCAGGTACGCGACCTCGACGTGCTCCTCGACGAGCTGCTCGCCCCCGCCCTCGAACGCTGCCCCGTCGAACGCGAAGCGCTCGCCGAACTCGCGGCGCGGCTCTCCGGCGAGCGCGACAAATTGCGCCGCCGCAGCGGCCGGCTCGACCCCGGCCGCCACGGACGGGTGCTCCTCGACTTCCTCGCTGCGCTCGAGGCGCTGCCCGGCAACGCCCTCATCCGCGCCAGCGACCTGCGCCACTTCGCCCGCGACCGGGTCGCAGCGCTACGCAAGAAAGCCCGCCGGCGGTTCGCCGCCCACCTCGCCGAGCCTTCGCCCGAAACAAAACATCGGCTGCGCATCGCCCTCAAAAAGCTGCGCTATGGGCTAGAATTCTTTCAATCCCTGTGGCGAGGCAAGACCACCGCCCGAGCGCTCGTCCGGCTCAAACGGGCCCTCGACGTGCTCGGCCACGCCCAAGATTGGCACGCGGCGCAAGACATGCTCACCCAGCGGCAAAAACGCCATCCCGACGAGCGGCTCGCCGCCGCCGTACTGCTCGCCTGGCACCACGAGCGCATCGCCCGTAACTCTGCCGAGATCCTCGGCAACCTCGAAGACTGGCTCGAAGACGACCTCACCGGATGACGCACATGGACCTCCTTCTCTGGCGCCACGCCGAAGCCCAGGACGGGCACGACGACCTCGCCCGCCCCCTCACCGAACACGGCCACCGCCAGGCCAAGCGCATCGCCCGCTGGCTGGAACGGCACGCCCCCGAAGACCTGCGCCGCTGCTGCAGCCCCGCGCGCCGCGCCCGTGAAACGCTCGAAGCCTGGACCAAGGACTACGAACTCCTGCCCGAAGCCGCCCCCGGCGCCGCGCCCCTGGCCGTGCTCGCCGCCATCGGCTGGCCCGAGCTCGAACGCCCCACCCTCATCGTCGGCCACCAACCCACCCTCGGCGGCATCGCCGCGCTCGTCCTCGCCGGCCAGCACAGCACCTGGTCGATCCGGCGCAGCGCCCTGTGGTGGTTCAAACGCCGCCAACGCCACGGCCACGTCGAGACGGTGCTGCGCGTCGTGCTCGATGCGGAACTGCTCGACTGAAGCGCCACTAACCCCTCCCCCTTCCCTATCGATACCTACTTGCGCCGCCGCCCGTCCTCCTCTCCGGGCGGCGGGAAGCATCTCTCTTTTCCCGTCCCCGCATAAGGGGATTGCACGCGTGTAAAAAACTCATATAATCCGTTAATCCAATAATTTTGTGGATTCGCGATGGCGATTTCGATCCGCATCAAACTGCAATCCCTGACGGTCGCCACCCTCATCGGCCTGCTCGTCGTCGCAGCAGTGGCGCTGGGTTTCCACCGCACCGCGCTCATCGAAGATCGCAGAGCCGAAGTTCGCCATCTCGTCGAAAGCGCCCACTCGGTTTTACAGCATTACTATGAACTACAGCGCTCGGGCGCGCTCGATGAGGCAAGCGCCCAGCGCGCGGCAGCCGAGACGATCTCGCGCATGCGCTACCGCGGCACCGAATACTTTTGGATCAACGATCTCGGTCGCCCCTTTCCGCGCATGATCATGCACCCGACCGTTCCCTCGCTCAATGGCAAGGAACTTTCCGATGAACGGTTCAACTGCGCCACGATGCAACAGGCAGGAATCGACGCACCCATCGAGCGCACAGACGGGAAGAAAAATCTTTTCGTCGCCGCCGTGGAAGTCGCCAGCCGCAGCGGCGAAGGCTACGTCGGCTATCTCTGGCCCAAGCCTCTTGCCGATGGCGGCGTCACGCAAGAGCGTTATCCCAAGCTCTCCTTCGTCAAACGATTCGAACCCTGGCAGTGGATGATCGGCAGCGGCATCTACATCGACGACGTCGATGCTCTGTTCTGGCAGCAAGCGCTACGCCTCGGCGGCCTGATCGCACTGATCGCCCTGCTGCTGGGCGTGGGGATGTGGGCCGTCAGCCGCACCATCCTCGCCCCACTTTCCGCCTTGCAGACAGCCCTCGTTACCGCCGAACGCAACAACGATCTGACGGTACAGGCGCCGATCCGGCAGGATGACGAACTCGGGGCGATCGCCCGCGCGTTCAATACCATGATGGGCGCTTTTCGCCAGGCACTGGGCGCAGTCTCCCGCGGTGCCCATGCCGTCTTCAGCTCCAGCGCGTCGATCGCCCAATCGACCGAAACGCTTGCGCGACGCGCGACCGAGCAAAGCGAGGCGAGCACCTCGATGGCGAGCGCCGTCGAACAGCTCACCGCCAGCATCGACCAAATTGCCACCAGCGCCGATGAAACGGTCCAGATTGCCCATGAATGGCAGCGCCTCGCCACGGAAGGCGAGGACTCCATCGGCAGGGCCATCGAAGAGATGCGGGGTATCGTTCAGGAAGTCCGGGAGACGGCGCAACAGATCGCGACGCTTGGCGAGCGTTCCACGGAAATCTCCTCCGTGGTCAACACCATCTCCGAGATTGCGGATCAAACGAACTTGCTCGCCTTGAACGCGGCGATTGAGGCGGCGCGCGCCGGAGAATCGGGGCGCGGCTTTGCCGTGGTCGCCGACGAGGTGCGAAAGCTCGCTGAACGCACCTCGGTCGCCACGGCGGAAATCACCCAGATGATCAGCGCCTTGCAAGAAGGCACAAGCAAGGCCGTTGCCGGCATGGAACACGGCACTCAACGCGTCGAGCAGGGCGTTGGCCTAACGCTCCAGGTGGGCGAGACCATGCACGGTATCCGCGAAGGAACGCAAAAAGTGCTCGAGGCAATTCGCGACATCTCCGCGGCCTTACAGGAACAACGGGCAGCGAGCGCTCAAGTTGCACACAATATCGAACGCACAGCCGATTCGGTAGAGCAAACCCGCCAGGAAACCGAGCGCATCGCCCAGGCGGCAAGCGACCTGGAGCGGCTTGCGCAAGAAGTCGAAGCCGTCATCGCCCGGTTCCGACTTTGATCTCTTATCTTCATGGCCACTTTTCCCCCTCGCTCATACCCGGCCGGAATCCCCCGATTCCGGCCACAGGTCCTGGCCTCGTAGAAGGCGGCATCGGTGGGGATGTGCGCAGGCGCTCGCTCTCACACCTTCCCAGCAAAGCGCTTCGTCGCCGACGGCACGGCCGTAGCGGGTCAGGAACCGGTTCCTCCACCCTCTGACACGCGAAGGCAATCCCCCCTATTGCGGCGCACCAATCGCAGCATTACACTTCCCCTTTTCCGGAAACGACTTACGACGATGGCCCTCGACAGCACCACTCCTCCGCCCAACGGCACGCGGCGCGTCATCGACGGCGTCGAACGGGTCTATTACGACGGCTACTGGATCAAGACCTACCCCATCCCCAAAGACACGATCCAGGCCAAGCGCACCCTCATCGCCGCCCTCACCCGGCGCCTCTTCAACCACGTCGAACACGGCCTCAACATCCCCGGCAAACGGCTCGACGAAGCCCGCGCCGCCTATCAGGCGGAAACCGACCCGCAGAAGAAGCGCGTCAAGGGCGCGATGCTCGCCGGCGCGCTCTTCAACCGCGCCACCGACATCTTCACCAAGCTCACCGAGCTCGAAGAGCTCGGCGTCAAGATCACCCCCAACAACGAACTGATGCGCGAATGCGGCCGCTGCCTGCAGGAAGCCCTCTCCCTGGGGCGGCTCGTATTGCACCGCAGCGGCGAAGAAGGGATCGACGAACTCTGGGGCGAACCCTTCCGCGCCTTTTCCATCCCGATCGAAGACTTCTACGAGAGCCGCTACCTCAAAATCGCCTGGTCGATGCGCGACATCGACCGGATCGCTCAAGTGATGTCCGCCACCATCGGACACCACCCTTTCTTCCAGGGCGTCACGCCCTACGTCGAAGCCTATGCCCGCGCCGCCAAAGTCAAGACCGAAACGCTGCGCACCGACAAGGAAATCTTCGACGTCTGGGCCGACTTCGTCGTCGCCGGCGAAAATCTCGCCAACTACAAACCCAAGCTCTCCACCCCCCCCTCACGCGACGAGCTGCTGCTCATCACCGATGGCGAGCGCCTCATCCTCGACGGCAAGGAACTCATCGGCCACATCACCCGCGCCCGAACGCCCATGCCCAAGAGCACCCAGAACTACATCGCCCGCTGCGAGCACTTCGCCACGGGAGCGCTTGCCATCACCCGGCACCGGCTGGTCGCCTGAAACAACCGGGCACCACGAAAAGCCGTTGCCTGCGGCTGCAGGGCAAGGCATCCGGTGCACGGAAGATGACGTCGATCACACAGCGAGACGAGCGTCCGAACCCCGGAGAACGCCACCATACAACCGCGCAGCAGCTTATTCGAGCCGCCTACAGGGAACACCCGGAAATGAGCACTTCGATTCTTCCCAAGCCCCTCATCGCGCTCCTGCTCATCGTCCTGCCGGTGCTCGCATGGTCATGGCACGAACCTGCCGATCGCCTCACCTGGTGGCTCGAAGCCATGCCGGTCGTGCTCGCGCTGCCGCTGCTGCTAGCCACCGGCCGGCGCTTCCCCCTCACGCCGCTGCTCTATGGGGTCACCGCGATCCATATGGTCTTCCTGCTCGTGGGCGCCCACTACACTTATTCCCAGACCCCTATCGGATCCTGGCTCGAGGAACTCCTCGCGCTGGAACGAAACCCCTACGACCGCATAGGCCATTTCCTGCAGGGCATCACGCCGGCGCTGCTCGCCCGCGAGCTGTTCGTACGCCTGGCCATCGTGCACGGCAAGGGCTGGCAACAGTTTCTCGCCGTGACGGTGGCGCTCGCCTTCAGCGCTTTCTATGAACTCCTCGAATGGGGCGCAGCCATGGCCTACGGTGCCGAAGCCGAACACTTCCTCGCCATGCAGGGCGACATCTGGGACACCCAATGGGACATGGCTACCGCGCTGATCGCCGCCATCTCGATCCTCCCGCTCAGTGATAGGCTGCACCGTCGGCAGATATCCACCCTCACCGTTCAGTCGGATCCTGCCGTCCCACCGTCTCGATGATCCCCCCGCCCAGGCACACGCGCGACTCATACACCACCACGCTCTGCCCCGGCGTGAGCGCCCACTGCGGCTGGGCGAACACGATCTCGGCGCGCTCACCTTCCACCCGCTCGATGTCGCAGGGCGCATCGGCAGAACGATAGCGGGGTTTGGCCGTATACACCCACTGCGTGTGCGGTGCCCGGCCCGAGATCCAGTGGCAGCGCACCGCCGTGAGCCGGTCGTGCCACAGCGCCGGGTGCGCCCGCCCCTGCACCACGTAGAGCACGTTCGCGGCCACGTCCTTGGCCGCCACGTACCACGCCTCGTGCTCCGCAGGATCCTCGCCGCCCTTGACCCCGCCGATGCCCAAGCCCTTGCGTTGCCCCAGCGTGTAGTACATCACCCCCTGGTGCGTGCCCAGCACGCGCCCGTCGTCGAGCGAGCGGATCTCGCCCGGGCGCGCCGGCAGGTAGCGCTGCAGGAACTCGCGAAACGGCCGCTCGCCGATGAAACAGATCCCCGTCGAATCCTTCTTCTCCGCCACCGGCAGCTCCAGCGCCCGCGCGATCCCGCGCACCTCGCGCTTGTAGAGCCGCCCCAGCGGAAACATCGAACGCGAAAGCTGCGCCTGATCGAGCCGGTAGAGAAAATAGCTCTGATCCTTCGTACCGTCTTCGGCCTTCAAGAGCTGATACGTCACCCCCTCCTCGTCCTCCCAGCGCCGCACCTGCGCGTAATGCCCCGTGGCGATGCGCTCGGCCCCCAGCGCCATGGCGTGATCGAGGAAACAGGCGAACTTGATCTCGGCGTTGCACAGCACGTCCGGATTGGGCGTGCGCCCCGCCGCGTATTCGGCGAGGAATTCCGAGAAGACCCGCTCCTTGTATTCCTTGGCGAAATTGACGACTTCCAGCTCGACGCCCAGCAGGTCGCACACGCTCACCACGTCGATCAGATCCTGGCGCGTGGAGCAATATTCCTCGTCGTCATCGTCTTCCCAATTCTTCATGAACACGCCCGTCACACGCCAGCCGCGCTCCTTCAGAATCCAGGCCGCCACCGACGAATCCACCCCGCCCGAGAGCCCCACCACCACGTGGCGCCCTTCGCCCGGCTCGACGCCGATCGCATCCCAATCGAGTTGCTCCATCACGACTCCTCAGCCCGCCAAATGGCGGATCAGATCCAGGCTGTAACGCCGCCCCTCGCGCCAATCGCGCACGCAGGAAAGCACCATGGGGCTGCGCAGACGCCCTTCGCGCCCCGCCGCCTCCACTTCTTCCGGCGATAGCCACAGCGTGCGCAAAATCCCCTCGTCCAGCGCGCGACCGGGCTCCTCGCCCGTCACCTTGCCGGAAAAGGCGAAGCGCAGATAGGTGAGCGCTCCGTCCGGTCGGGTCCATTGATACACCCCCACCACGGCGTTGGGCACGAACCGCAGACGGGTCTCTTCCAGTGTTTCGCGCGTCACGGCGTCGACGAGCGACTCCCCCGGCTCCAAATGTCCCGCCGGCTGGTTCAAGCGCACGCCGAACTCCGTCTCTTCCTCGACGAACAAAAAGTGCCCCTCACGCTCGATCACCGCCGCCACCGTCACGTGCGGCCGCCACACTTCGCCCATCGCGCGCCTCAGACTTTACCGAAAAAAGCATTATAAGACCGGCGAAGCAGCCTATAGGCGCCCGAACGACCGCCGACACGGCTACAGGACGGCATCGTGCGGTGCTCGAACGCCCCCGGATCGGAGGGCTTCGCAACCGATCCCGCTCATAGTGGTTTTTCGCGAGACTCGGAAGTGTGCGATCATTTTCTACTCCAACACGTGAGGAGACGACGATGAAACTCTATGACTATCCGCCTGCGCCGAACCCCCGACGCGTTCGCATCTTTCTCGCGGAGAAAGGCATCCAAGTGCCGACCGAAGCCGTGGATCTACGCCAGGGTGCGCAACTCAGCGAAACGTTCCGCCGAATCAACCCGCAGTGCGTGGTCCCCTACCTCGTGCTCGACGACGGCACCGGCATCAGCGAATCGATCGCCATCTGCCGCTACTTCGAAGCGCTGCAGCCTGACCCGCCGCTCTTCGGCAAGACCCCGCTCGAGCAGGCTCTGGTGGAAATGTGGAGTCGGCGCGCCGAGTTCGAAGGCTTGCTCGCCGTCGCCGATGCCTTGCGCAATTCCGCACCGGCTTTCAAGAACCGCGCACTCCCAGGCGCCGATGACTTCGAGCAGATTCCGGCCCTCGTCGAACGCGGACAGCGCCGCACGAAACGCTTTTTCGATGTACTGGAAGAGCGTCTCGCACACTCGACTTTTCTGGCGGGCGATTTCTTTTCAGTGGCCGACATCACCGCGTTCGTCACGGTGGACTTCGCCGGCTGGATCAAGCTCACCCTGCCAGAAACGCACATCAACGCTCGACGCTGGTACGAGACGGTACGGGCACGGCCGAGCGCCTCTGCCTAAAGGACTCGGTAGGTCAAACCTCTGCCTCCTGCGATGACGCACCGCCCTGAACGGGGCGATCGCGAAGTACCGGCTTTCCCGCATCCACTATCCACGCCATGACATTCTGCGGCCGCGCAGTAGGTCATTCGCGACGCTCCGTAGTATGATCGGTCCCATGCCCATCCAATGGTTTCCCGGCCACATGCACGCGGCGCGGCGCAAGCTCGAAGAGACGCTTGCCGACGTCGACGTGCTCATCGAAGTGCTCGACGCGCGCATTCCCGCAGCGAGCCGCAACCCTCTGCTCGAGACGCTGCGCCGCAGCCGGCAGCGCCCCTGCCTGAAACTGCTCAACAAGGCCGACCTCGCCGATCCGGCCCGTACAGCCGAATGGATCGCCGCCTTCGAGCGCGAAGAAGGCGTGCGTGCGCTCGCCGTCTGCGCCAAGAATCCGGCCGACGTACGTCGCATCCTGCCCGCCTGCGAGCGGCTCGCGCCGCACCGCAGCGAACCGACCAAACCGCTGCGCTTGATGATCGCCGGCATCCCCAACGTCGGCAAATCCACGCTGCTCAACGCCCTCCTCGGGCGCAAGGCCGCCAAGGTCGGGGACGAGCCGGCGGTGACGAAAAGTGTGCAACGCTACGATCTTCCGGGGCTGCGCAGCATCACCGATACCCCCGGCCTGATGTGGCCCAAAATCGAATTCGACGCCGACGGTTACCTGCTCGCCGCTTGCCACGCCATCGGGCGCAACGCCGTGGCCGAAGAGGAAGTCGCGGCCTTTCTCGCCGAGACCCTGATCGCCCAAGGATACGCCGATCGGCTCACCGCACGCTATCGTCTCGACCCCACGGGAATGAACGGCGACGAGATCGTCGCAGCCATCGGCGAGCGGCGCGGCTGCCGACGCAAAGGCGGCGAACTCGATCAGGAAAAGGCGGCCAATATCCTCCTGCAGGATTTTCGCGAGGGCAAGCTCGGCCCCCTCACCCTGGAGACCCCCGCCTCACGCGCCGCCATGATCGCCGCGCACGAGGCGGCCCTGCTCGCCGAAGCGGACGATCAGCCGACCAGGCGATAGCCTATCGGCACCGTGAGTTCACCGTGGGCGCACACGGCTGCGTCCCCCTCTAGCGCCGCGAGCCCCTCCCGCACGAGCGCGAGCGCCGCATCGTCGAGCCAGGGCGAACCCGACGAACGCTCGAGCCGCACGAGCGCTTTCCCATCGCTACAGGAGAGCCGCACCCAGACGGTGCCCTCCACACCCAGGCGGCGCGCCTTGGGCGGATAGACCTTGTGGGCTTCGAGCCAGGCGCGCAGCCGCTCGGCCCAAGGCGCCCCTCCCCCGGCTTCACCGTCGCCCTTCCCTTTCCTGCCACCGCCGACCGACGAGCCGCTCATCGCCCCTGCCGGTGGCGTTGGCGCGCCCTCCCCCTTCGCACCCGCAATCTCACCGCCGCCCCCCGCCCCATCGCCCTCCAAGGGATCCTGCACCGACACCTCGCCTTCCTCGCCAGCAAGCGCCGCCGCAGGTTGCTTTTCTGGTCGGGGAGCGTGAATCCTGGGCGATGGCACCTGCTCCGGCCTCGCTGCCGTGGCGCGCGCGCGTGGGGCCTCGACGGAACGTACCGCCGCCAGAGGTTCGGCAGGCGGCGGTCGTCGTGGCTCCTGGACCGGCGATTCCGCGGCAGCTGTCTCACGCCCCTGCTCCCCGCTCACCGGTTCTCCCCCCGCGACCCCCGTCGGCTCCTCCGTAAACGGTCCGATCAAGGACACGGCAAACGGCGGCGGCTCCCGAGGCGGCCAAGCGGACGAAAACCCCAGCGCCAGCAGTCCGTAGGCGAGCACGTGAAGCGCGAACGTCGCCACCCAGGCCGCCAACACGAATCGCCACTGCCCCGCCGCGCGTCGACGCTTTCCGCCGAACGAATCTTCTCGCATGATGCGTTTCAAAGAAAGCCAAACGGGAATTATCGCATCCGCAAGGTACGCACAGGCGCTCCATCGGCGTCCTGGATTTACGCTATCATTGAATATACCCCAGAGGGAGCGAGACCATGGCCGACAAAATCCCCGATCCAGTGCCCCAACACCCGCTGCTCGAGGGAAAACCCGAGATCGCGCGGGGGCGCTACAGCATCGTGCTCGACAAGGGGGACGGCGAGCGCGTCTATAAAATCATCACCCATCCGGACGAATACCTGCTCTACGCCGCCGACGACCGCCCTCAAGGGCCGCACTTCCCCATCGTCTACACCTATCACGGCATCATCGGACGCGCCAGCAACGGCTTTCCCATGCACCTCTTCGAGGTGGAGAAACTCTACCCCATCCCCGAGACGAGCCCCGCCGCCGACACCGCCCGGCGCCTGGTCCACGCCTGGTGGGACCTATGCCAGCAGTGGCAGCAGCTCGGCCAGATAATGGGCCGCATCGCCTTGCAGCAGCTCACCGAGCTCAAACCCCCGCCGTTCGACGCCGGCATGAAACAGGCTGTCGAAGCGCTGGCGCGATTCGCCGAGACCTACCGCGTGATTCCCGACCTCCTCAGCCGCGACAACCTCATGATGCGCAAGGACGGTACGCTCGTTTTCTCCGACCCCATCCGCCCCGGCAAAGATTGACGCTCACGTAATTTTTGCCTCGAGCGTCCACCGCCCCTGCCCTGGCGCCGCCTCCAGCCGGCCGCTGAGCCAGGGCAGCCCCTCTTGCAGGCGTTGTGGCAACACATACGGCGGATGCAGCACCACGAGGCCGCTCACCGTCATGCCGCGGCCGCCCACGGGTGGCGGCGCCACCTGCAGTTCCACCCGCAGATGATCTTCCGGCGCCAGGTTCGCCAGACGCCGGCGCAGCTCCTCCGCCTCCACCCGCCGCAGGCGCGGATACCATACGAGCACCGTCGCCTGCGGAAATTTCGCCAACATCGCCCGCACGGCGGGGATGAGCCGCACGTAGTCGCCGCGCACTTCATAGGGAGGATCGACGAGGATCACTCCCCGACGCGAGGGCGGCGGCAGCACCTGCAGCACCCCGGCAAAACCGTCGGTCGCCAGGCAACGCACCTGCGCATCCCCGGCGAAGAGCCGCTCGAGCGCGGCGAAATCGCGCGGATGGCGCTCGAAACACACCAGACGATCGCCCCCCTTGCCACGGGCACCGGCGCGGGCGAACTGCCGCGCGATCGCCGGTGAGCCGGGGTAGAGCTCCAGTCGCCCGGTGGGGTTGAACGCTGCCACGGCCTCCAGATACGCGGAGAACACTGCCGGTGCCTCGGCGCGCGCCGCCCACAGGCGCGCGATCCCTTCGCGGAATTCATGGCTCGCCTGCGTACCCCCCACCCCAACGCCCAGCCGATAGAGGCCAGCGCCGGCGTGGGTGTCGACGTAGGTCCAGGGCGCGGGCTTGGCGTTGAAGTAGGTCAATACTTCAGCCAGTACCCAGTGCTTGAGCACATCGGCGTGATTGCCCGCGTGAAAACCGTGGCGATAGCTCAGCACCGTCCCGTCCTTTCACTCGTCATCGAATCGGCAAACCCGAGGCATCGAACATTCCCTCGAAAAGCGCCGAGCTCAGGTAACGCTCGCCCGAATCGGGCAGGACGACGACGATGGTCTTTCCGGCGTATTCGTCCCGTTTGGCCAGCCGCAGCGCCGCTACCACCGCCGCGCCGCTCGAGATGCCGGCGAGGATTCCTTCCTCGCGGGCGAGTCGCCGGGCAGTCTCCATGGCCTCTTCGTCGCCCACCCGCTCGATCAAGTCGATGAGTGACAGGTCCAGCACCTCCGGCACGAACCCCGCACCGATGCCCTGGATCTTGTGCGGCCCTGGCTTGATCGGCAAGCCTTCACGCGCCTGCGTGAGCACGGGGCTACCCGCCGGCTCCACCGCCACCGACACGATGGGTTTGCCCCGAGTCTTCTTCAGGTAACGGCTCACGCCGGTGATGGTGCCACCGGTGCCCACGCCGGCGACGAAGACATCCACCTGCCCGTCGGTGTCCTTCCAGATCTCGGGTCCCGTGGTCTGCTCATGAATGGCCGGGTTGGCCGGATTGCGGAACTGCTGCAGCATCACGTAGCGCTGGGGGTCGGAAGCGGCGATCGCCTCGGCACGCTCGATCGCACCCTTCATGCCCTTGGCCCCTTCGGTGAGCACCAGCTTGGCGCCAAAGACGGCGAGTAGTTTCCGGCGCTCCAGACTCATCGTCTCGGGCATGGTGAGCGTGAGGGGAATCCCCTTGGCCGCGGCCACGAACGCGAGCGCGATCCCCGTGTTGCCACTCGTGGGCTCGATGAGCTCCTTGCCCGGACCGAGCACCCCCCGTCGCTCGGCATCGGCCACCATGGACGCGCCGATGCGGCACTTCACGGAAAACGCGGGATTGCGCGCCTCGATCTTGGCGAGCACCGTCGCCTTGGCCCCGGCGGTGAGGCGGTTCAAGCGCACGAGCGGCGTGCGCCCAATAGATGCGGGATTGTCGGCAAACCAGTTGGCCATCACTCCGTCTCCTTCGACATGCGGTACCCCCATGATACCGCGCGCCGTACCGTCGCCCTACAACCCACCGCTCGAAGCTCATGGCGGCTCGGGAATAACACCGCAGGCGAGCATTTTTCGATACGCGAACAAAATTTCTGACGTGCTCCTCGCATCCGTGTTTCAGACACTCTGCTCCTGCCCCGTTCACGTTTTCGTCACCTGCGCGTGACACCACGGTGACGGCCGAATTCCTACACTTGAGAACTTCGCCCTCATCCGGTTCCGTTGCATCATGCCGCTGCTCCGTCACGCTCAAGCCCGATTCCTGTCGCTGATCCTCCTCGCCTGGCTGCTCGTCTTTTTCCTCACCCGCACGGGCTTGCTCCTGGTGCACCCGAACGAGGCGGTGCATGCGCCGCTCGACCTCGTGCGCCTCTACGGCATCGGCCTGGCTTACGACTTCGCCTTCCTCGTCTACGCGGCCCTGCCGCTCGCCTTCTACCTGTTCGTACTGTGTCCCAACCGGCTGTGGCGCACGCGGGCGCACCGCGCCTTTCTCTACGCGCTCACGGCCCTGAGCCTCTTCGCCATGCTCTTCGTGGCCACTGCCGAATACTTCTTCTGGGACGAGTTCGGCGCACGGTTCAACTTCATCGCCGTGGATTACCTCATCTACACCACGGAGGTGATCGACAACATCCGCGAATCCTACCCCGTGGGGGCGTTGATCACGGGGCTTGCCGTGCTCGCGCTCGCGCTGACCTTCGCCCTGCGCCGGGTGATCGCCGGTGCGCTGGATGCCCCGCCCCTGCCGCTCAAACCGGGGCTTGCCGCCTTCGCCGGGTTGATTGCGCTCGCCGCGCTCGATGCAGCCTTCGTCGACCAGGATTTCCCCATGGGGCAGGAGCAGAACACCTATCGGCGCGAGCTCTCCGGCAACGGACCCTATCAATTCTTCGCGGCGTTTCGCAACAACGAGATCGACTATCGCCGTTTCTACGCCACCCTGCCCGAAGCCGACACGGGGCCGGTCTTGCGCCAGGAGCTTGCCGAGCCCAACGCGACCTTCCTCAGCCAGGATCCCCTCGATCCGCGCCGGCGTATCGTCAACGGCGGCCCGGAGCTGCGGCGAAACATCATCCTCGTGACGGTGGAGAGCCTCAGCGCCAAGTTCCTCGGCAGCAACGGCGATCCGCGCGGACTCACTCCCAACCTCGACGCCCTGCGCCGCGAAAGCCTCTATTTCAACAACTTCTACGCCACCGGCACCCGCACCGACCGTGGCCTGGAGGCAGTCACCCTGTCGGTGCCGCCCACGCCGGGCCGTTCCATCGTCAAGCGCATCGGGCGCGAGAGCGGCTATGCCAGCCTCGGCCAGCAGCTCGTGGCCAAGGGGTACGACGCCGTCTTCGTCTATGGCGGGCGCGGCTACTTCGACAACATGAACGCTTTTTTCAGCGGCAACGGCTACCGCATCGTCGACCAGAGCAGCGTTCCCGAGTCCGAGATCCACTTCAAGAACGCCTGGGGCATGGCCGACGAGGATCTCTACGCCCAGGCGATGAAAGTGGCCGACCAGGATCACGCCGCCGGCAAACCCTTCTTCCTACACCTCATGACCACCTCGAACCATCGCCCCTATACCTATCCCGACGGGCGCATCGACATCCCTTCGGGCAAGGGGCGCGACGGGGCGGTGAAATACACCGACTACGCCATCGGCAAGTTCCTGCGCGAGGCGCGCGACAAACCCTGGTTCAAGGACACGATCTTCGTCTTCCTCGCCGATCACACCGCCGGCAGCGCCGGACATGAAGACCTGCCGGTGGCGAACTACCACATTCCGCTCTTCATCTATGCGCCGGGCTTCATCACCCCGCGCGAGGTCTCGGCGTTGGCGAGCCAGATCGACCTCGCGCCCACCCTGCTCGGCCTGCTGCACATGGACTACGTCTCCACCTTCTACGGGCGCGACGTGCTGCGCGACGAGACCCGCCCGGGGCGCGCCCTCATCGGCAACTACCAGCATCTGGGGCTTTTCGACGGCAAGGATCTGGCGATCCTCAGCCCGCGCAAGAAGATCCGCCTGCGCGAGCATGCCGCAGCGGATGCAGAGCACGAACGCCCGGCAATGTCGGAAGACCCCCTGGTGCGCCGCGCCATCGCCTACTACGAAGACGCGAGCCACGCTTTCCGCAACGGCCTGCTCGCATGGCGAACGCAGGAGCACGAACTGGCTGAAACACCGAGCGGGCAAGCGACACCGACCTCGAGCGCCTCGACGAACCGTCACGGACGGGTGCAAAGCAAGGCGCCCGAAGCTCGAGAAACGAGACCTCTCGAATGGATGGGCGAGCCCCAAGGGACCGGAGCACGCCCCCTTACAGCCGCGCAGTAGGCCCAACGAGGCGCCCCAGAAGGCCACGGCCACCCGACTTATCGACGAGCCGCACTATAATTGTCGGGTGCCTCGAGCAACCGTCACGAGCTCAGGCCAAGCCAAGTGCCCGGGGCTGCGGTCCAGGGAACATATAGGATGGCTCGACGAGCATCCGGGCATCGCATGGCGCCGCCATACAGCCATATGGAGGGGCATTCGAGGCATCCTGCGGGATCGTGCTCGTCCCCGCGCCTGACACCCGATCCTTCATTCTCACGGAGTCCCTGCATGAGCACCCGTCACTGCCGCCTTCTCATCCTCGGTTCCGGCCCCGCCGGCTACACCGCCGCCATCTACGCCGCCCGCGCCAACCTCGAACCCGTCCTCATCACGGGGCTCGCCCAGGGCGGTCAGCTCATGACCACGACCGAAGTCGACAACTGGCCCGCCGAACCCGAAGGCGTTCAGGGGCCGGAGCTCATGGAACGCTTCGAGAAACACGCCCGCCGCTTCGGTACCGAGATCGTGTTCGACCACATCCACACGGCCGATCTCTCGCAACGCCCGTTTCGCCTCGAGGGCGATGCCGGCACCTATACCTGTGATGCACTCATCATCGCCACCGGCGCCACCGCCAAGTACCTCGGCTTGCCGTCAGAGGAAAAATTCATGGGACGGGGCGTGTCGGCCTGCGCCACCTGCGATGGATTCTTCTACAAGAATGAGGACGTCGCCGTGATCGGCGGCGGCAACACCGCCGTCGAAGAAGCGCTCTATCTCGCCAACATCGCGCGCAAAGTCACCCTGGTACACCGCCGCCAGCAATTCCGCGCCGAGAAGATCATGGTCGACAAGCTCATGGAGAAAGTCGCCAGCGGCAAGATCGAATTGGTACTCGACAGCGTGGTGGATGAAATCCTGGGCGACGATTCGGGCGTGACCGGCATCCGGGTGAAGCACGTGGTCGACGGCAGCACGCGCGAGATTCCCGTCAAGGGCGTATTCGTCGCCATCGGACACAAGCCCAACACGGAGCTCTTCGTCGGCCAGCTCGACATGGAGAACGGTTACATCGTCACGCGCGGCGGTCGCCACGGCAACGCCACGGCCACCTCGATCGAAGGGGTTTTCGCCGCCGGCGACGTGCAAGATCAAGTCTATCGCCAGGCCGTGACCAGCGCCGGTACGGGCTGCATGGCGGCGCTCGATGCCGAGCGCTACCTCGACGGCGTGGGAAGCTGAGCCCGATGGCCCGCCCGCGTCCTCCGGCCTGGGCGGCACCTTTGGTCGAGCTCAAAAAGCAAGGCTCGACCCGGGTCGGCGCTGCGCCCTCGAAGTCGATCTCTGAAGAAGCGGATTGGCGCGAGGGCGTTCGCCCGCTCTCTTTCACCCCGCGCGTGGAGCCTGAACGCCCGCGCCCGGCGCCGGTGCCGCGGCAAAAGCTCGCCGACGAACGCGCCATCCTCGCCGAGGAGCTGCTCGCTCCGCTGGAACTCGAAGACTGGCTGGAAGCTGACGAGAGCACCCACTTCCTGCGCCCCGGCGTGCCGCGGCGAGTGCTCATCGACCTGCGGCGCAGCCGCTGGGCGCTGCAAGGCGAGATCGACTTGCACGGTTTGACACGGATCGAGGCGCGCGAGGCGCTCTCGGCCTACCTCGCCCGCGCCCGACACCGAGGCTTGCGCTGCATTCGCGTCATCCACGGCAAGGGGTTGCGCTCGCCGGGTGGTTTCTCCGTGCTGCGCCACTTGTCGCGGCGCTGGCTCGCGCAGCGCGACGAGATCCTCGCGTTCTGCGAAGCCCCGCCCACGCGCGGCGGCAGCGGCGCCCTCATCGTCCTGCTGCGCGCCCCGCGCGAGTGAGCCGCCTCAAATCGCGTTGCCGTCGGTCTCACCGGTGCGGATGCGGATCACCTGCTCCACCGGCAGCACGAAGATCTTGCCGTCGCCGATCTTGCCGGTGCGCGCCGTCTCCATGATGACGTCGACCACCTGGGCGACGCGATCGTCGGTGACGACCACCTCCACCTTGATCTTCGGCAGGAAATCGACCACATATTCGGCGCCACGGTAGAGTTCCGTATGCCCTTTCTGGCGACCGAATCCCTTGACCTCAGTGACGGTCAGACCACTCACCCCGATCTCAGAGAGCGCCTCGCGCACCTCGTCGAGCTTGAACGGCTTGATGATCGCTTCGATCTTTTTCATGATCCGCCTTCCTCGTCGTATTCGTCGGCATAGCGCGCCGTGATGGGATAGCGCCAATCACGACCAAAGGCGCGCCGGCTCACCCGTACGCCGATCGGCGCCTGGCGCCGTTTGTACTCGCTACGTTTCAAAAGCGTCACGGCGCGCCGCACCGCCGCAGCGTCGAACCCGGCGGCGATGATCTCACGGGGCGAACATTCCCACTCCATGTAGCGCTCGATGATCTGATCGAGCACCTCATAGGGCGGCAAGGAATCCTGGTCGCATTGATCGGGCTGAGCTCGGCCGAAGGCGGGCGCGTGATGATACGCTCGGGGATCACCTCACCATTGCGATTGCACCAACGCGCGAGCCGATAGACCTGGGTCTTATAGACGTCTTTGAGCACGGCAAAGCCGCCTGCCATGTCGCCGTAGAGCGTGGCATAGCCGGTGGCCATCTCGCTCTTGTTGCCGGTGGTGAGCACCAGCGCCCCCGTCTTGTTGGAAAGCGCCATCAGGAGCACTCCGCGGATGCGCGACTGCAGGTTCTCTTCGGTGGTATCCGGCGGCAGCCCGGCGAAGAAAGGCTCCAGCATCGCCGCGAACGTGTTCATCGCCGGCTCGATGGGGATGACGTCGTAGCGCACCCCGAGCCGGGCGGCGAGCGTCGCGGCGTCTTCCAGGCTCATCGCCGCCGTATAGGGCGAAGGCAGCATCACGGCACGCACCCGCTCCGACCCCAAGGCGTCGACGGCGAGGCACAGCGTGAGCGCCGAATCGATCCCCCCCGATAGACCGATGATCGCGCCGGGAAAACCGTTCTTGCCGAGATAATCGCGCACCCCCAACACCAACGCCCGATAAAGCTCCTCTTCCGGCGGCAAGGGATCGAAGGAAGGCGCATGCGGCTGCCAACGGCCCTCGTGCCACTCGATCACCGTCTCTTTCTCGGCGAAGAACGGCCCCTGCCAGGCCACGGCGCCTTGCGCGTCGAGCGCGAAAGAGGCGCCGTCGAACACGAGCTCGTCCTGCCCCCCCACCATGTTGAGGTAGAGCAACGCCCGGCCGGAGGCCCGGACCCGCTCGGCGATCACGGCCTGCCGCTCACGCCACTTCTGCTGGTGATAGGGCGAGGCGTTGAGCGCCACGACGAGCTCCGCGCCCTGCGCCACGGACTCTTCCACCGGCCCGGCCGACCAGGCATCCTCGCAGATCACCACGCCCACCCGCACGCCCTGGTGGGTGAAGACGAAGGGCTCATTGCCCGCGCAGAAGTAGCGTTTCTCGTCGAAGACGGCGTAGTTCGGCAACCGGCGCTTGCGATAGAGCCCGTCGATGCGGCCATCGCGCAGCAGCGCCGCCGCGTTGAAGCGCCCGCCCTCGTCGGCCCAGGGCACGCCGACGAGCAGCGCCGGCCCCGCAGCCGTACGCGCCGCCAAGGATTCCAGATGGCGACGCGCCGCACGGTAGAAGTCGGGGCGCAACAGCAGATCTTCGGGCGGATAGCCGCTCAGGGCGAGCTCAGGGGTGAGCACGAGCTCGGCGCCCTGGGCGGCGAGCCGCGCGAGTGCCCCGGCGATGAGGGCTTCATTGTGGG
The DNA here is from genome assembly GCF_012911495.1 of Tepidiphilus baoligensis. Lineage (NCBI taxonomy): Bacteria > Pseudomonadati > Pseudomonadota > Hydrogenophilia > Hydrogenophilales > Hydrogenophilaceae > Tepidiphilus > Tepidiphilus baoligensis. The sequence continues at coordinate 129,734 of NZ_JAAAUB010000001.1, read as the reverse complement.
CGAAATCGCCCACCACCGGGTCGATCTGGGCCACGCCCAGGCGCAGTGCGCTCATCCCGTCGGGGCCGTTTTACTGGGCCGACGAGGCGTTCTTCACGCCGGCGAGGATCTCCTGCTTGGCCTCTTCGACGCCCGCCCAGCCGAGCACCTTGACCCACTTGCCCGGTTCCAGATCCTTGTAGTGCTCGAAGAAATGCACGGTCTGTTTCAGCAGGAGCTCCGGCAGATCCTCGAGTGACTGCACTTTGTCATAGAGCGGGGTGAGCTTGGACACCGGCACCGCCACCACCTTGGCATCGACGCCCGATTCGTCTTCCATCTTCAGCAAACCCACCGGGCGGCAACGGATCACCACCCCCGGCTGCAGGGGAAACGGCGTGACGACGAGCACGTCGACCGGATCGCCATCCCCCGCCACCGTGTGCGGCACGTAGCCATAATTGAGCGGATAGCGCATCGTCGTGCCCATGAAACGGTCGACGAAAATGGCGCCACTCTCCTTGTCCACCTCGAATTTGATCGGATCGGACTGCGCCGGGATCTCGATGATGACGTTGATGTCGTTGGGCACGTCCTTGCCAGCGGAAACGCATTCGAAAGCCATGGAAACTCCTCACTCGTACAAAAAACCCGGCCGGAAGAACCGGCTCGACTGGAGGAGGATTATATAACGCCCCTTCGCGGCTTCAGGGGTGACAGACCACTCCCTGCCAGATCATCCCGCCCAGCTGCGGCGCGCGCCACAGCCCCAGCAGCCCGAAGGCGACCACCAGGAGGCCCGCGGCACGGCGCACCCAGGGGTGTCCTGCCACGTTGCGAAAGCGCCGCAACAGCAGCCCCGCGGCGAGCAGATTCGGCAACGTACCCAAACCGAACGCGAGCATCACCCCGGCGCCACGCACCCCGTCACCCGCAAGCAGCGCCGTCGCGAGCACGCTATAGACGAGCCCACAGGGCAAAAACCCCCACAGCAGACCGAGCGGAAACGCCTGCGCCACCGAACGCACCGGTAGGAAACGGCGTGTGGCCGGCTGCACCCACCGCCACAGGCGATGCCCGGCGCGCTCGAGCGGGGCGAGCCAGCGCGTCTGGCCGAGAAAATAGAGCCCCATGGCCACCAGCATGAGGTTGGCGAGCACGTAGAACGTGAGCTGAACCGGCAGCACCCCTTCGAGCATTCCGCCGATGGCCCCCAGCCAGCCCAGCACTGCGCCGAGCAGCGTGTAGGTGGTGATGCGACCGAGGTTGTAGGTCAGATGTAGCGGCCACTTCGCCCCCTGCGCCGTCTGCAGCGACAGCGCGCCGACGATGCCGCCGCACATGCCGAGGCAATGCACTCCGCCCAGGAGGCCGATGAGGAAGACCGCGAGAAAACCGTTCCAAGCCACGCCGCTGCCTCAGATCACGCGCGAATAGCGCGCCCGCTCGCGATCGTGGCGCAGATAGCGGTCGAACACCATGGCGATCGCCCGCACCAGCAGCCGCCCCGGTGGCAACACCGTGATCCAGCGATCCCCGATCTCCACCAGCCCTGCCTCGGCCATGCGCGCCAAGTCGTGTAACTCCGGGGTGAAATAGCGGCGAAAATCGATGAGGTGCGCGATCTCGATCGACTCGATCGACAGCTCGAAATGGCACATCAACGCCTGGATGATGGAGCGGCGCAGCACGTCATCGGCGGTCAGCTCCACGCCGCGCAGCACCGGCAGCTCACCGCGCTCGAGCGCGTCGTAGTAGTCTTCCTCCGTCTTGTGATTCTGCGCGTAGATCGCCCCCAGTTTGCTGATGGAGGAAATGCCGAAGGCGATCATGTCGCACTCGGCCTGGGTCGAATACCCCTGGAAATTGCGATGCAACCGCCCCTGCCGCTGGGCGATCGTCAGTTCGTCGTCGGGCTTGGCGAAGTGATCCATCCCGATATAGACGTAACCGGCATCGACCAGGCGCTCGATGGCGTACTTCATGATGCCGAGCTTGTCGGCCGCCGTGGGCAGCGCCGCCTCCTCGATGCGCCGCTGCGGCTTGAAGAGCCGCGGCAGGTGGGCATAGCTGTAGAGCGAGAGGCGATCGGGCGAGAGTTCGATCACCCGCTCGAGGGTAGCGGCAAAGCGCTCCACCGTCTGGTGCGGCAAACCATAGATCAGGTCCATGCTCACCGACTTGAAGCCGTTTTCGCGCGCCGCCTCCAGCACCGCCGCCGTTTCGTCGAAACTCTGAATGCGATTGACCGCCGCCTGCACCAGCGGGTCGAAGTCCTGTACCCCGATGCTCATGCGGTTGAAACCGAGCTCGGCGAGCAAGGCCACCTGCGCCGCCTCTACCTTGCGCGGATCGACTTCGATGGAAAATTCACCGTGCTCGGCGAGCTGGAAACGCGCCCGGATCACCGCCATCAACCGGCGCATCTCGTCTTCGGCAAGGAAAGTGGGCGTACCGCCGCCCAAATGCAACTGAGTGACCTCACGGCCACCGGCTAGATGCCGATCGACGAGGTCGATCTCGCGCTCGAGGAAATCGAGATAGCGCGCGCTGCGGGAATGATCCTTGGTGATGATCTTGTTGCAGGCGCAATAGTAACAAATCGTATTACAGAAGGGGATGTGCACGTATAATGACAGCGGCCGGTTCAAACCTCCCACTTCGCGGCTCCCGAGCCAGCGGGCATACTGGGCCGGCCCGAAGGCTTCGACGAAGCGATCCGCCGTCGGATAGGAGGTATAGCGCGGCCCGCTGATGTCGAAGCGCCGGATCAGCTCCGGATCGACGACGAGGCGATGGGTTTCTTGCATCGTAGCACTCATGGACGGACGCCCACCTGGTTTTCCTGCGTTAGATTCTCATAATATGGCACGAAATGGCCGACGACAGGTTGACCGTCATCAACGAAAACGTTTCCTTTCCCCCCAGAGAAGCACAATGGACCTCCAACTTCCGCCCACCTTGCGCCAATTGCGCGTGGCCTGCTCCCAGTGCAACCTCATGGAACTGTGTCTGCCGGTCGGGCTGAGCGAAGAAGACGTGGCCCGCATCGAAGCGCTCATCGGAAATCGGCGCAAACTCAAACGCCATCAAGCGCTCTACGAAGTGCGCAGCCCTTTTCAAGCGCTCTACGCCATCCGCGCCGGTTCGTTCAAGACCACCATCGTGCTCGAGGATGGCCGGGAGCAGGTCACCGGATTCCAGATGACCGGCGAGCTGCTGGGCTTGGACGGCATCAGCACGGGGCAGCACGTCGTCAGCGCCATCGCGCTCGAAGACAGCGAAGTCTGCGTGATCGAATACACCCGCCTCGAAGCGCTCGCGCGTGAGATCCAGGGGCTACAGGCGCAGTTTCACAAGGTGCTCTCGCGCGAGATCGTACGCGAACAAAGCGTCATGATGCTGCTCGGCACCATGCGCGCCGAAGAGCGGCTCGCTGCCTTCCTGCTCAACCTGGCGCAGCGCTTCGCCGCCCGCGGGTTCTCGGGCACGGAATTTCGGCTGCGGATGACGCGCGAAGAAATCGGCTCCTACCTCGGGCTCAAACTCGAGACGGTCTCCCGCACCCTATCCCACTTCCAGGAAGAAGGGCTCATCGAGGTGCAGCACAAGAACATCCGGCTGCGCGATCGGGAGCGCCTGCGTGGTCTCATCCAGGCGCCCCTGTCTCACTAAACACGAACCGGCGCGCCGTCAGCGCTCGAGCACATAGCTTCCCGGCGCCTTTCCGAGTGAAGGTACGCTCGCCGGGTCCTTCGGCGCCACCAGTTCGCCCGCCTGCGGCCTGAGCCAGGCGACCCAATCGTCCCACCAGCTGTTGGGATGCTCGGGTGCCGATTTGAGCCAGGAATCGGCTCGCGGCACCGGATCGCCGACGTCGCTCACCCAGTACTTGCGCTTTGGTGGATCTTTCGGCGGGTTGACGATACCCAGAATGTGACCCGAGCTCGACAGCACATAGCGCCGCGGCCCGCGCACGTGCCGCATCAGCTTGAAGGTCTGCTGCCAAGGGGCAATGTGGTCGTCCTCGGTGCCCACAGCATAGACCGGCTGCACGATCTGGCGCAGATCCACGGGAACGCCCGCCAGGGTCAGTGCATCGGGCTGGATGAGGCGATTGTTGAGATAGAGCTCGCGCAGATACCAGCAGTGCATCTTCGCCGGCATGCGCGTCGGATCCATGTTCCAGTAGAGCACGTCGAACGGCGCCGGCTCCTCGCCATAGAGCCAACCATGCACGATGTAACGCCAGATGAGGCTGTTGGAGCGCAACAAGCGAAACGCCTCGGCCATATCTTCACCGCGCAAGTAGCCGTCGATCTGCATCTTGCGGCAGAGAAAATCGACGGTGGCTGGATCGATGAAGACTTCGATGTCGCCCGGAGCCGAAAAATCGACGAGCGTGGTGAGAAACGTCGCGTTTGCCACGGGCGAAGCCTCGACGCCCACCCTGCGGTTGATCACCGAGAGATAGGACGCCAGCGCGGTGCCACCGATGCAATAGCCCACAGCATTGACCTTGTCGGCACCGGTGATCGAACGTGCCGTCTCCACCAGCACGTCGATGCCATGGGTGAGATAGTCGTCGAACGTCGTATCGGCCATCTCGCGCGTGGGGTTCTTCCAGCTGATGATGAAGACCTCGAACCCTTGGTCGCAGAGATACTTCACCATGCTCTTGTCGGGCGTGAGATCGAGCACGTAGAACTTGTTGATCCACGGAGGAACGATCACGATGGGGCGCCGACGCACCTGAGGCTGGGTCGGTGTATAACGGATGATCTCCACCAGCCAATTGCGATGCACCACGTCCCCGGGCGTGGTGGCCAGATTCACCCCGACGTGGAAATCATCGGGCCGGGTCATCCGTACCATGCCGGCGGCCATGTCAGAGAGAAAATTTTTGTAGCCTTCGAGCAGACTCAGACCACTGGTTTCCACGGCGAGCTGGCGCGCCTTGGGGTTGGTCCAGAAGAAATTGGTGGGGGCAAGCGCATTGACGAACTCGCCGGTCCAAAAAACGGCGCGCCGCCGCTCCCGCTCGTCCAGTCCCGGAGTCTGGCGCACCATCTCGACCAAGGACTGCCCCCAGCCGAGGTAGCTCTGCTGTAGCCCCGACCACCAAACCGATTCGGTCCATGCGGGGTGATCCCAACGGATGTCATAAGGTTCGGGCACGAAGGGGGGCTCGACTTCCTGACCCGAGAGCCGCTGCACGATGTAGCGCACCAGCGCCACGTTGCGCTTGCCCAGCTCGATCTCCTTCGACCACAGCGCCACCGGATGTAATGCCCACAGCACCTGAGCATGCAGAATGGGGGCGACGTTGCCCAAAGGATCGAAAGTTCCCTCCATTGCCCGATGCATGATTTCGGCCACCTGTTCGGGAGTCTCCTCGATACGATGCGCGACCTCCCAATTCGAGTCCTGACGCGAATTTCGTGCCCTTGCCTTGCTCCTGGCCATGAAGACCTCCTCGTTGTCAAGAATCCTGCCACCTTTGACCGCGAACCGCTACCTCGACGTGTGTCCAGCCGAGCGTATCGCGTACCGTCTGCGCGAACGCCTGTGACTGGTTCACTTCACCATGGGTGACGAAACACTGCTGAGGGGGGCGGCGGAATCCCCGCAGCCAGGCAAGCAGCCCTAGGCGGTCGGCATGCGCCGACATGCTTCCTATCGTATGCAGACCAGCACGAACCGGGATTCGTTCCCCGAAAATCGTCACCTGCTGTGCCCCATCGACGAGACGCCGCCCCAGGGTACCCATCGCCTGGAAGCCGGCAATGACGATGGCGCATTCTGGCCGGGGTAGATTGTATTTTAGGTGATATTTGATGCGACCTGCCTCGCACATGCCACTGGCCGAAATGATGACCAAGCCCGAGCGCACGTTGTTGAGCGCCATCGATTCCTCCACGCTCGCCGTGAAACGCACGTGAAAACGGCCGCGGTGCCGTTGCATCCAGGCGAAGAGTTCGCGGCTGGGCTCATCCCACAAATCGAGGTGCCGCGCCGAGATCTTGCTCGCCTCGGTCGCCATGGGCGAGTCGACCACCACGTTGAGCGAACCCAAACGACCTCGCCGAACCAGATCGGCCAATACGAGGATCATCTCCTGGGTACGGCCAACGGCAAACGATGGAATCACGACGTTGCCCCGAGGCAAAGTCTCCCGTAATACCGTCTCCAGCTCGGCGACCGAGTCGTCCCAAGGGCGATGCTCCCGATCGCCATACGTCGACTCCACCCAGACGACGTCGGCGTCAGGAATCAGCGTTGGGTCGCGCACCAAAGGGCGTCCCGGCATGCCCAGATCTCCACTGAAGACCCAACGCCGGCGCACACCATCGACCCGCTCGAGCTCCAGCTCGACGATGGCCGAACCCAGGATGTGACCAGCGTCATGAAATCGCGCCCGTACGCCCTGCATCACGGGAAACCAGCGACCATAATCGTGCCGTCGCAGCCAGCGCAGACTCTCCTTCGCCTGGACCACCGTGTAGAGCGGCGCATCGGTCAGCAGCAAACGACGTCGGGTGCGGTGCGACTGCTTGGACAGCCATTCCCACTCCTTTTCCTGGATGTAGGCGCTGTCGAGCAGCATCACTTCCAGCAGGTCGGCCGTGGCTTCGGTGACGTGCACCGGTGCCCGGGCGCCGAGGGCTACCAGTCGCGGTAGCAGGCCGGAGTGATCGAGATGCGCATGAGAAAGGATCACGGCCTGCAATGCCCAGGGATCGAAAGGAAACGCCTCGAGGTTCTTACGCTTGGCTTCACGTCCGCCCTGGAACATACCGCACTCGACGAGAAAATTCCCCTCGGGTGCGCTCACGTGGAAGCATGAGCCGGTAACTTCCTGCACCCCGCCCAAAAAACGCACTTCGGGCGCCGCAGGAGCAGGTCGATCTTCGAACCGAGTCCGCCGGTGCGGGCTCGGGCCGCGAACTGCATCTTTCCCCTCGTGCTTTGGCCACTTCCCCTGCGCGCGTCCCGTTCGAACCATCTTGCACCCCACCTGCCTGTGGTTATAATGAAACAATGTTACCTCACCCAAGGAAGGAGCGACGATGTTCAAGCACATCCTAGTGCCGACGGACGGTTCGGATCTGTCGCGTAGCGCCTGCGAGCGCGCCGTCGCCTTTGCCAAGAGCATCGGCGCAAAGATCACTTTTTTCTATGCCCAGCCCGACTTTCCCCTACCAGTCTATGGTGAAGGCGCCCTGATCGATCCGACCACCCCGGATCAATTCCGCCGCGCAGCCAAGGAAGAAGCGGATCGCATCCTGGCGGAGGCCAAAGCGTTGGCGGACAAAGAGAATGTTCCCTGCGAAACCGACACCATCGTCAGTGACACCCCCTGGGAGGCGATCATCGATTGCGCTCAGCGACACGGCTGCGACCTCATCTTCATGGCCTCGCACGGACGGCGCGGCCTGGCAGGATTGCTGCTGGGCAGCGAAACGCAAAAAGTGCTCACCCACAGCAAGTTGCCGGTGCTCGTCTTTCGCTGAAACCAGGCACACGGGCGCGCAAGGAACCGCCAAGCGACGGCGCCGTCCGCGGTGCCCAAAGAAAAAAGGCCGCTGTCGCGGCCTTCGATTCGATCTAGGAAGAATGTTGCCGCCGTTGCTGCCCCGCAGAGGAGGCAGCATTTTTTTCCTCCTCCTGGATCTGCCGCGTGACGTAGCGGTAGATGTAGACCGCCATCACGATGATGAAGGCGATGGTAAAAAGGCTCAACCAGCCGATTCCCGAAGAAAGCAATTCTCGTAATGCGTCGGACATGACACGTCCTCCTTAGTCTGCTGCAGGTACGAACGGTTCGATTCTCACCTCGCTCTCTGTGGGTACATACACGGTCCCGTTCAGGCGCCACTCCCGGGACTCATCTTCGATCTGTACCAGCCAACGGCCGGCATTGATGGGTTGGATCGGAGCGACATAGCGCCCCTGGTCGCGGACCAGGCGCACTACCTGGTCCATTCCGGAACGGGTGGGGTGGGTCAGGGTCACCACGAGGAAGGGAGGCCTAGCCTTGGCGCGCTCCTCGTCGAAGCGCAGCCATAGCCGCTCCGCGTCCATGCCCACATAAGCGACGAGGCCGAGCTCACCCGCTTTGAGCGAGCGGTCCAAGGTTTGGCGAATCGCCAACCCCTCCTTGTAATAGTCGTCGGTAACCAAACCGTCCCAGGTCGCGATCGCGATCCACAAAGTGGCGAACCCTGCCACGACCGCCACGGCCGGCGGCAACATGAGCAACCAAGGCCACTTTTGACGATACCAAGGTAGCGTCTGAGAACTGTTCCGTGAAGAAATCCGTGCTTCCATCGTTTCTCACTCCGGCATGATGAAAGTGGCCAGTTCCCGCGTCACGTTCTCGGGCTCATCCACCACCTTGATTTCGAAATAGATTTTGTGTGTTCCTGCATCCACCGCCCCGGCCGGGACGCGAACTTGAACCGTCAGCGGGAAAATGCTCACCGCGGGCACGTCGAATTCCTTGGGCCCTTCCATGACGATATTGGGCAGCCCCCCTACAGAGAGCGTGAAACGGCGAGGCCGCTCCACCATGTTCATGATGTTGAGCGTATAGACGTTCTCGATCCAACCACCGCGAACCTCCCGTGCGAGCGAGGCGCGGTCCCGTATGACGTCTACGCGCACGTCGGGGCGTGTGGCGATCTTCCAGAAAAGCACCGAAGCCACGACGATGAGAATGACGCCGTAGATGAGCACTCGCGGCCGCAGAGCGCGCCGGAAGGTCTGTGCCCGATCCCAGTGATTCTTCATCGCGTTCTCGGTGGTGTAACGGATGAGACCGCGGGGATAGCCCATCTTGTCCATCACTTGGTTGCAGGCATCGATGCAGGCGGCACAGGCGATACATTCGTACTGCAGGCCATTGCGGATGTCGATGCCCGTAGGGCAGACCTGCACACAGATGCCGCAATCGATGCAATCCCCCAAGCCCAAAGAACGGGGATCGACCCCTTTCTTACGCGGCCCACGCGGTTCGCCGCGCTCGGCATCGTAGGTGATGATGAGGGTGTCCGGATCGAACATCACGCCCTGGAAACGCGCGTAGGGGCACATGTATTTGCAGACTTGCTCGCGCAGCACCCCTGCGAGCAGAAAAGTGAATCCAGCGTAGAAAAAGATCCAGAAGGTTTCCCAGGGGCCGAAGCTGAACGTCTGCAAAGACTGCCACAATTCTTTTTGCGGCGTGAAGTAGCTCACCAGCGTAAAGCCGGTGAAGAGCGAGAAAATGATCCATATGGCGTATTTGGTACTGCGCCTGATAATCTTCTCCACCGTCCAGGGCGAGGCGTCGAGTTTGCGCCGTTTGACGTGATCACCCTCGATCTTCTCTTCGAACCACATGAAGATCTCGGTATAGACGGTTTGCGGACAGGTATAGCCACACCACACCCGCCCCGCCACGGCACTGAAGAAAAAGAGCGCATAGGCCGAGAGAATCAGGATGAGCGAGAGATAGAAGACGTCCTGGGGCCAGAACACCCACCCGAACAAGTAGAACTTGCGCTCTACCAGGTGAAAGAGCACCGCCTGACGGTCGTTCCAGGTGAGCCACGGAAAACCGTAGAAGATCGCCTGCGTGAGGAAGACGAAAAACCACCGCAGCCGCTGGAAAGGGCCCGTGGTGGATCGCACGTAGAGCTTCTTGCGTTTGGCGTAGAGAGAGGACGGCACCTCGTCGGCGCCGTTGGATCTCTCCTTGGCGGACATCGCGGAAGTTTTCAGTGGCTCGTTCATGTAGAGATGGGCTCGTCGTTGTGAATCCGCACGGCGAAAGCGATCGTTGCTCGTGCGGCAAGACGCGGCGAGGCGCATGGCGCCCGCCGCGATCCCACGGTACTACCCTACAGCATCACTGCTTGTTGCTCAACCCCCACACGTAGGCGGTAAGGATATGGACCTTGTCTTCACCCAGGAATTCCCCGAACGCCGGCATACGGTTCTGGATGCCGTTGGTCACGATGGCGATGATCTGGGCTTCGGACGAACCCCACAGCCAGATGTCGTCGGTGAGGTTGGGCGCTCCCAGCAGCGGATTGCCCTTGGCGTCCGGTCCATGGCACACGGCACAGTTCTCGGCGAACACCTTTGCCCCACGCTCGGCCCGTGGCGCATCATGCGACAGCCCCGAGAGCGAGCGCACGTAGTGGGCGACGTCGCGGATCTGCTCCTCGGAGAGGATGTCCTTGAACGGCGTCATCACCCCGATACGCCCTTGAGCGATGGTCGTCTTGATGTACTCGGGCGAACCATCCCCACCGAGCCAGTCGTTGTCGGTGAGATTGGGGAAGCCCTTGGCGCCTCGTGCGTCCGCGCCGTGGCACTGCATGCAGTAGGTTTGAAACAGCCGCTTGCCCATGGCCATCGCTTCGGGGTCGGCCGCCACCGCCTTGACGTCCATGTTGCGATACTTGGCAAACTTCGGACCGTACTGCTCGTCGGCCCGTTTCATCTCCTGCTCCCACTGACCGACCGAAGTCCACTTGGCGATCCCCGGAAAGGCGCCAAAACCAGGGTAGATGATGAGATAGGCGATGCCGAAGAAAATGGTGATCCAATACAGATACATCCACCAACGCGGCAAGGGGTTGTTCCATTCCTGCAGCGTCTCGTCCCACTTGTGCGGCTGTAGCTCTCCGACCTTGCCACTGGCACGCATGTTCAACATGATGATGACGATGCAGAACACGAAACTGATGGCGATCAACACCATCACGTACATGTTCCAGAATCCACTCACGAAGTCAGCCATTTTATTTCCCTTCCGTGTGATCGTTGGCGAGCATCGGTTCGTCGTCCTCGAGGAACGGCAGGCGCGAGGCCTCTTCGAACCCCGGTTTGGCAGCACGGCTATAGGCCCACACGCAGATTCCGAGGAAACAGAGGAAGGCTGCCACCGTTACCGCACTACGCAGGTCGTTGATGTCCATCACGCCCTCCTTTCACTCATTGGAAATTGGACAACGCCCGACCGAGACCCTGCAGATAGGCCACCAGTGCTTCCATCTCCGTCTTGCCTTCGAGCATGGCCGGGGCCTGCGCGATCTCCTCGTCGGTATAGGGATGTCCCAAGGTACGGAGCGCTTTCATCTTGCCCTGAATGGCATTGATGTCGCGCTGGCTGATGGGCCGATCGAGCCACGGGAAAGCAGGCATGTTGGACTCGGGCACCACGTCACGCGGATTGCGTAGGTGCGCGATATGCCAGGTGTCCGAATAACGCCCCCCGACACGGTGCAGGTCGGGACCCGTGCGCTTGGAACCCCACTGGAAGGGACGATCGTAGATGTACTCGCCCGCCACCGAGTAGTGACCATAGCGCTCGGTCTCGGCACGGAAGGGACGAATCATCTGCGAATGGCAGTTGTAACAGCCCTCGCGGATATAGATGTCGCGGCCGGTGAGGCGCAGCGCATCATAGGGTTTCACGTCGAGCGGGTTGCCCTGCCGGTCGATCGGCTTGGTGGTCGAATGCTGGAAGAAGAGTGGCACGATCTCCACCAATCCTCCGACACTCACCACCAACAAGGTCGCCACGATGAGCAGCGTCACGCTGCGTTCAATGAGCTCGTGCTTGGAATTCGCCATGATTCATTCTCCCTCAGGCATGAGCCGGAGCCAGCACCGGCGCATCGACGGGTTTGGCGCCCGCGACGGTCTTGAATACGTTGTAGGCCATCAGCAGCATTCCGACCAGGAAGAGCAGCCCACCAAGCACCCGGATGGTCCAGAACGGATAGGAGGCTTTCACCGATTCGACGAAGGCATAGGTGAGCGTGCCGTCCACGTTGGTGGCGCGCCACATCAGACCCTGCATCACCCCGGAGATCCACATCGAAGCGATGTAGAGCACGATGCCGATCGTCGCGATCCAGAAGTGCGCCGTGACCAGATCACGCGAATACATCTCGACTTTGCCGTAGAGCCGCGGGATCAGATAGTAGAGCGAGCCGATGGAAACCATCGCCACCCAGCCGAGCGCACCGGAGTGCACGTGGCCCACCGTCCAGTCGGTGTAGTGCGACAAGGCGTTGACCGTCTTCACCGACATCATCGGCCCTTCGAAGGTGGACATACCGTAGAAGGAGAGCGACACGATGAGGAACTTCAGGATCGGGTCGTCACGCAGCTTGTGCCAGGCACCGGAGAGCGTCATGATGCCGTTGATCATCCCGCCCCAGGAGGGCGCGAGCAGGATCAGCGAGAAGATCATGCCGAGCGATTGGGTCCAGTCGGGCAGCGCAGTATAGTGCAGGTGGTGCGGACCGGCCCACATGTAGGTGAAGATGAGGGCCCAGAAGTGCACCACGGAGAGCCGATAGGAATACACCGGACGGCCGGCCTGCTTGGGAACGAAGTAGTACATCATGCCCAAGAACCCGGCAGTGAGGAAGAAGCCCACGGCGTTGTGACCATACCACCACTGCACCATGGCATCCTGCGCCCCGGCGTAGGCCGAATAGGATTTCGGCGTGAGGATACCCGCTTCGAACACGGGCATGGCCATGCTATTGACCACGTGCAGCAGCGCCACGGCGATGATGAAGGCGCCGTAGAACCAGTTGGCGACGTAGATGTGGCTCACCTTGCGCTGGGCGATGGTGCCGAAGAACACCACGGCGTACGCCACCCATACGAGGGTGATGAGGATGTCGATCGGCCACTCGAGCTCGGCGTATTCCTTACCGGAGGTGAAGCCCAGCGGCAAGGACAGCGCCGCGAGCACGATCACGAGCTGCCAGCCCCAGAAGGTGAAAGCCGCCAGGCCCGGCGCAAAGAGCCGGGTATGGCAGGTGCGTTGCACCACGTAGTAGGACGTAGCGAAGAGCGCCGAGCCACCGAAGGCGAAAATCACCGCATTCGTGTGCAGCGGACGCAACCGTCCGAAATGGAACCACTCGCCGAGCTGCGGGAAATTGAGCTGCGGCCAGACCAGCTGGGCGGCGATCAACACCCCGACCAGCATCCCTACGATGCCCCACACCACCGCCATGATGGCGAACTGGCGTACGACTTTGTAGTTATAAGTCGCTTCCGTTTGCATGGTCACCTCTCCAATGAGAACTTACCGAAATCACCCCGGCGCGTCCGCCGACTGCGACAAGCGGTAGGATACGCCGCGCGAGCAAAGCCGTGTTGACTTCGGTCAACATTTTAGTCGATGACGTAGAAAACTCGACGAAACGTGGCCGGAGAAAGAAAAAAAGGGCACGCGCCTGCGTGCCCCAACCCCAACAGAGAGACAAGGAACCCAAAAAGGCTTGGACTCGCACCCAAACCGGAGTCGATTCTATCCCTTATCAATCCAGAGGTTTTTGATGCACGTCAAAGAAACTCATCGTTCATCGACATTTCCACCCGACTTGCCGATATCATGGTCCGAGGCGCCCGTCGCTTTTTCAGTCGCCTCGTCGCGGTCCTCGAAGAGCACGCGGTAGGCCGGCCCCTGGAGATCGTCGAACTGTCCACTCCTGACCGACCACCAGAAAACGAGTCCGATGACGAACACGAGCACGACCGACAAGGGGATCAGGATATAGAGGCTTTCCATCGTCTCAGAGCCTATGGAGCGCGTTGCAGACGCAGTGCGTTGAGCACGACGCCCAAAGAGCTCGCCGCCATTCCCAGACCCGCCATCCACGGCGTCACCCAGCCGGCCATGGCAAAGGGGATGGCGAGAAGGTTGTAAGTGAACGCCCAGCGATGGTTCTGCGCCACGACCACGAGCGTGCGGCGTGCATGGCGTACGGCGCGTGCGACGCCTGAGAGATCGCTGCCGAGCAGCACGACATCGGCGTTGAGTCGGGCAAGATCCGCCCCTTCGCCCATGGCCACCGACACGTGTGCCCCCGCCAGCACCGGAGCGTCGTTGACCCCGTCGCCGACCATGGCGACCACGCTCCCCGGCCGTGCCATCACTTCCCGCAAGGCCTCGATCTTGCCCTCGGGAGTGAGCGCGGCGCGTGCCGAGTCGATGCCGAGGGCTCGTGCAACATGGAAGACGATCTCGGGCGCGTCTCCGGACAAGAGATGCGTACGCACGCCGAGCGCATGAAGCTCCTGCACCAGGGCCGGAGCTTCGTCGCGCACGACGTCGGTCAAACCGAAAAGCGCCATCCAGCCCGTTTCGTCGGCCAGCGCCACCCAGGTAAGCGTCGGATCGATGTCGCTCCCTGCTTGCGCCAGGGGAGGCAAGGAAAACCGTTCGGCGACCCATTCGGGGCGGCCGATCCGCACCCGACGTCCGCCGATGCGGGCGCTCAAACCTTGGCCGGTGACCACTTCCAGCGCCTCGAGCGAAACGTCCATGGGCGTCACGTCGGCGAAAGCGCGGGCGATCGGATGTTCGCTCGCCGCCTCCAGCGCCGCAGCCAGCGCCAGCGATTGCTGTGCGTCATGTCCGGAGAGCGGGAGCACCTTGGCCACAGCCAGCTGCCCCCGCGTGAGTGTACCGGTCTTGTCGAACGCAATGTCGGTGAGCCGAGCCAAAGTCTCGATGGCATGTCCGCGCGTTACCAGTACCCCCGAACGCATCAAGGCATCGGTGGCCGCGGTCAAGGCCACGGGAGTGGCCAAGGACAGGGCGCAGGGACAAGCGACGACGAGTACCGAGACGACGATGGGAACGATGCGAGCCGGGTCGAGCCAGCTCCAAAGCACGGCGGTGAGCAACGCCAATGCCAGCACGGCCACGATGAAGAGGCCGGCGTAGCGCTCGGCGAGCGTGGAGATTGCGGGCTTTTCGCTTTGAGCCCGCTCCATGGTGCGACGGATGGTCGCGAGCCGGGTTTCTTCGCCGACCCGCTCGACGGCGATTTCGAGCACCCCACCTCCGTTTAGACTGCCGCCGAGTACCCTATCCCCTTCGCTCTTGGGAATGGGGCGACTCTCTCCCGTAAGGATGGCTTCGCTCACTTCGCCGTACCCCGACAGGATCCGCCCGTCGACCGGGATGGTCTGTCCAGGACGTACGCGGATACGATCGCCCGGCGCGAGCCGTGCCACCGGCACACGCTGCCAAATCCCTGCTTCCAGACGTTCGGCCACGGCAGGAATGACGCGGGCGACCTCCTCCAGCCCGCGCACCGCCCGCTGACGGGCGAGCATTTCGAGGAATCTCCCACCCAGCAGGAAAAAGGCGAACATCGCCACCGAGTCGAAATAAACCTCCGCCCCGTCGGTGAGGGTAAACCATAGACTGGCCAAAAAAGCCACGCCGATGCCCAAGGCCACCGGCACATCCATCCCGACACGCCGCAGTCGCAGATCGCGCCAGGCATTGGCAAAAAAAGGGCCGCAGGAGTAGAACACCACGGGCAGGGTCAGCACGAGGCTCGCCCAGCGCAACAAGCGCTCGATGTCGGCCGGCATCTCGCCCTCGCCCGCCAAGTAGGTGGGGATGGCGTACATCATGACCTGCATCGAGGCAAAGCCGGCCACGAACACGCGCCAGAGCATGGATCGCCGCTCGCGCTGCGCAACCTCTTCGGCTTTCTTCGGATCGAAAGGGTAGGCGCGATAGCCGATCTCGGCGATTGCCTTGAGGATACGCGACAGGCTCGTACGCTCAGGATCCCAGCGCACCAGCGCGCGGCGGGTGGCGTAATTGATCTCGACGTGGGTGACGCCGGGCTGGCGGCGCAGGTGTTGCTCGTTGAGCCAGACGCAGGCTGCGCAGGTGATGCCCTCGAGGATGAGGGTGACCTCGCGCTCGTGCTCGCCTACCGCCCGTGAGACCTGCTCGGTGAGTTCGGGCAGATCGAAGGATTCGAGTTCTCGCACCACCTCGGGCAAGGCTTCGCGCACCGGCTCGGGCATGGCATCGCGGTGGCGGTAATAGTCGCCCAGGCCGTTGTCGACGATGGCCTGCGCCACGGCCACGCAGCCGGCGCAACACATGCGCCGCGCCCGCCCGTCGATCACCACGGAAAAATGCGTCTGCGGTGGAATCGGCAGGCCGCAGTGATAGCACCCTTCTTCTGCGACGACCGCCGCGCTCCCGGCTTGCTCCCAGGTGCTCTCGTTCATCCCCACCTTCGTTCGTCTCCGCCGCGGCTCACTTTGCCCCCATGCGAATGGCGCCGTCGAGGCGGATCACTTCTCCATTGAGATAGACGTTCTCGACGATGTGCCGCACCAAAGCAGCATATTCGGCCGGACGCCCCATGCGCGGCGGGAAGGGCACCATCTTGCCCAAGGACTCCTGCACTTCGGCTGGCATCCCTAGCAACATGGGCGTTTCCATGATTCCCGGCGCGATGGCCATCACCCGAATCCCCCAGCGGGCCAATTCACGCGCCGCAGGCAAGGTGAGCGATACCACCCCTCCCTTCGAGGCGGCATAGGCCGCCTGTCCGATCTGACCGTCGAAAGCGGCCACGGAGGCCGTGTTGACGATGACGCCGCGCTCTCCCTCGGCGTTGGGTTCGTTGGCACTCATGCGGGCAGCGGCCAAGCGCATCAGGTTGAAGGTGCCGATGAGGTTGATCTGGATCGTTCGGGCGAACGAATCCAGCCGGTGTGGCCCTTCCTTGCCGACGATCTTCTCGGCCGGAGCGACGCCGGCGCAATTGACCAGCACGTCGAGCCGGCCGAATCGTTCCACTGCGGCAGCCACGGCCGCTTGCGCACTCGCTTCGTCGGTGACGTCGGTGCGCACGAAATGCGCGTTACTGCCCAGCTCGGCAGCCAGCGCCGCACCCTTCGCCTCGTCTTGATCAGCAAGTACGGCCCTGCCGCCGCCAGTCACGACCATGCGAGCCGTGGCCGCCCCCAGCCCGGAGGCGCCGCCGGTGATGAGAAACACTCCTCCTTCGATCTGCATCGCTCCCCCTTCATCGTTCGTCGATTCTTGCCTCGTGCCTTACACAGAGAAAGACTGCCCGCAGCCGCAGGTGGTGGTCGCATTGGGGTTGCGGATCACGAACTGGGCCCCCTCGATCCCTTCCACGTAGTCGATCTCGGCGCCGACCAGATATTGGTAACTCATGGAATCGATGAGCAGCGTCACTCCGCCCTTTTCGATCACGGCATCGTCTTCGGCCACTTCCTCGTCGAAGGTGAAACCGTACTGAAATCCGGAACAGCCACCGCCGGTCACGAACACGCGCAGCTTGAGCGCCGGATTACCCTCTTCTTCGATCAGCTCGCGGACCTTGGCGGCGGCACTGTCGGTAAAAACGAGTACGTCGTCGGTCTGGGTTTCGGTCGTCATGATATGGGCTCCTCGTCAGGGTCGTCGCAGAGGCGACGTGGTTATGGACCGGAAAGGGCGCTCGCCGTTCCCGTGAGTTCAAGGGCTCACCGGCACGAGGTCCAGCCCCGTGGTCTCCGGAAAACCGAACATCAGGTTCATGTTCTGCACCGCCTGCCCCGCCGCACCTTTCACGAGATTGTCGATCACGGAAAGAACGACGACGATCTCGCCCCCCTGAGGCCGATGGACGGCGATGCGGCACACGTTGCTCGCACGCACCGAACGCGTCTCCGGATGCGAACCCGCCGGCAGCACGTCCACGAAGGGCTCTCCGGCATAACGCTCGGCGAAGAGCGATTGCACGTCGAGCGATGGATTGGTGAGCCGCGCATAGAGAGTGGCATGGATGCCGCGGATCATGGGCGTGAGGTGCGGCACGAAGGTCAATTCCACCGGCAGGCCGCGGGCGATGCGCTGCAGCCCCTGCCGAATCTCGGGCAGATGGCGATGCCCGGCCACCCCATAGGCCTTGAAGTTGTCCGCGGCTTCGGCAAAGAGCGTATGGACTTCGGCCTTGCGCCCGGCGCCGGAGACGCCAGACTTGCAATCGGCCACCAGCCAGTCACGGGCCACGGCATTCACCTCGAGCAGCGGCAGAAAGCCGAGTTGCACCGCCGTGGGATAGCAACCGGGGTTGGCCACCAGACGCGCCCGGGCGATCGCCTCGCGCTCAACTTCCGGCAAACCGTAGACGGCTTCCTCGAGGAGTTCGGGCGCAGCGTGCGTCATGCCATACCAGCGCTCCCATTGGTCGGCATCGGCCAGGCGAAAATCGGCCGAGAGGTCGATGAGGCGCACCCCGGCGTCCAACAGCCGCCGTGCCTCTTTCATGGCCACGCCATTCGGGGTGGCAAAGAAGACGAGGTCGCAACGATCGAGTCTTGCCTCGTCCGGCGTCGAGAAACGCAAATTCACGTGACCCCGCAGGCTGGGAAACATCTCGGACACCGGCATGCCGGCCTCGGTGCGCGAGGTGATCGCCTCGAGCGACACCTCGGGATGGCGGCTGAGCAGACGCAACAACTCCACCCCCGTATAACCTGTGCCACCGACCACGCCAACCTTGATCATCGTTTCGCCTCCTTGAGATCACAGCGTGCAATTATCGCCCGAGAACGCCGAAAATCGAGCGCGATGAAACGGCAAAAGCCACCTCGAGGGTGGCTTTGCAGAATGCTGCCCGGACGAAAACGATCAGCGCTTGGAGAACTGCTTGGCGCGACGGGCTTTGCGCAGACCGACTTTCTTCCGTTCGACCTCGCGCGCGTCGCGGGTCACGAACCCGGCCGCCCGCAGCGGTGCTTTCCACTCGGGATTGTAGTCGATGAGCGCCCGGGTGATGCCGTGGCGCACCGCACCGGCTTGGCCGGATTCACCGCCACCATCGACATTGACCATGATGTCGAAGCGATTCTCGACTTCGAGCAGGCGCAGCGGCTGCCGCACGATCATGCGCCCCGTCTCGCGAGAAAAAAATTCGTCGAGCGGCTTACCATTGACCACGATGTTGCCGGAGCCCGGCTTGATGAAAACACGAGCAACAGCTTCCTTGCGCCGCCCCGTTCCGTAATTGTACGACACCGCCATCACTGACTCCTCAGATTTCCAGCACTTTGGGCTGCTGCGCGACATGGGGATGCTCGGCGCCGGCGTAGCACTTGAGCTTTTTCAGCATCGCATAGCCGAGTGGCCCTTTGGGCAGCATACCCTTGACCGCCTTCTCGAGCACACGCTCGGGATGGCGCTGCAGCAGTTTCTCGAACGTGGTCTCGTAGATACCGCCCGGATAGCCGGAATGGCGGTAGTATTTCTTGTCGGCAGCTTTGTTGCCCGTGACACGAATCTTATCGACGTTGACGACGACGATGTAATCACCGGTATCGACGTGGGGCGTATAGATCGCCTTGTGCTTGCCGCGCAAACGGCGGGCGATCTCGGCCGCGAGCCGACCCAGTACCTTACCCGACGCATCGACGACGAACCAGTCACGCGTGACTTCGTGTGGCTTGGCGGAGAACGTTTTCATGCGTATCCTCGATCATCTCAGGCCCGAGTCCGGCCCTTCTGGAAAGCAGGGGATGTTAGCGTAAAGGCAGTGCCTTTGTCAATCTCGAGCCGAAAAAAAACGCCGCCTCGAAGAGGCGGCGTTCAATCCACACCAAAGGAGGAGGGTGGAGGAGACACCGGTCGAACCACACGAGTCGTGATCCGTTGCTGCGTATACTAGTGACACCCGGCAAAAAAAGCAAGAAAA
Organism: Tepidiphilus baoligensis; assembly: GCF_012911495.1. Classification (NCBI taxonomy): domain Bacteria; kingdom Pseudomonadati; phylum Pseudomonadota; class Hydrogenophilia; order Hydrogenophilales; family Hydrogenophilaceae; genus Tepidiphilus; species Tepidiphilus baoligensis. Next base: position 110,205 of record NZ_JAAAUB010000001.1, on the reverse strand, counting down.
AAATGGCGCACTGCACAATAAACTTTTAGATCGCAAAATCAAACTCGTTTATCCGCAAATCCCCTACAATTCTGCATTGCGCAAACCACGAGGGAAGATCAACATGGAATGCACGGTTCGCTGGATCGAGGGCCGCACTTTTCTGGCAGAAACAGGATCGGGACATTTAGTGGCGATGGATGGAGCCCCGGAGGCAGGCGGGCGCAATCTCGCGCCGCGCCCCATGGAACTGCTGCTCGCCGGCGCCGGCGGCTGCACCGCCTTCGACATCGTGATGATCCTGGAGAAAGGACGGCAGGCCGTGAAAGGCTGCGAAGTACGGCTCGAGGCCGAACGCGCTCCCACCGACCCCAAGGTATTCACCCGCATCCGTTTCCATTACGTCGTGCGCGGCCGCGGACTGGACGAGGCGCGTGTGGCACGAGCAGTCCGGCTGTCGGCGGAAAAATACTGCTCGGCCTCGATCATGCTCGGCAAGACCGCCGAACTCGAGCACACTTGGGAAATCGTCGAGGAGGGGTGAACCACCCCGAGACGGCAGGTCAGAGGCGGTAGGCGAGCGTCGTCATCACTTTGGAAGCGAGCCGCATGGCCCCTCGCACCGGCGCCGGCAGCGGTCGCGCACCCAATGACTCGGCGAGTCGAGCATGCCCCGTCTCATCTTCCTTCATCTGTTCGAGAATGGCGCGACTGCGCCGATCCTCTGCCGGCAGCGCCTGCAGATGCCCTTCGAGATGACGCTCGACCTGGCGCTCGGTCTCGGCGAGAAAGCCGAGATTCCAATCGTCCCCCGCCGCCCCTGCCGCCACGCCGATCGCCAGGGAACCCAGATACCACAAAGGATCGAGCAGGCTGGTTCGCCCGCCGAGCTCGTGCAGACGCGCCTCGGTCCAGGCGAGGTGGTCGACCTCCTCGTCGGAAGCGCGGCGCAACGCCTCGCGGATCGAGGGGTCGCGACTGGTGAGCGCCTGCCCCTGGTAGAGTGCTTGGGCGCAGATCTCGCCGGTGTGATCCACTCGCAGCAGTCCTTCCACGTGCCGGCGCTGTGCTTCGTCGAGCGGACCACCCGGCAGGTCGGCGCCGGGCATCGGCCGTGCGCCCCTTGCCGGGGCAAAAACCGTGCGCAGGGCGCGATCGAATTCGACGATCACCCGGTCGAGCGCATCGAGCCGCTCAGCGTCCATGTCGTTCCTCCAACGGCGAAACAACGGGAAAATCGGGGGGGATCTCCTCGATCAATTCACGGTACTGCGGCTGAGTGTGCGGCGGCGGCACGTCGAGATAGCGCGAAAGTTCGATGAGGGCAAGCTGGTAGACGCGGCGTTTGAAAGCGATCACCGCATCGAGCGGCACCCAGTACTGCGCCCAGCGCCAGGCGTCGAACTCGGGGTGCGCGGTTGCGCGCAGGCAGACGTCGGAGTCCCGCCCCACGAGACGCAGCAGGAACCAGATCTGCTTCTGCCCGCGATAGACATTACGCCACTGGCGCTTCACCCAGCGCCGTGGTACATCATAGCGCAGCCAATCGCGCGTGCGTCCAAGGATGCGGACGTGCTGCGGCAACAGACCGACCTCTTCGTGCAGCTCGCGGTACATCGCCTCTTCCGGCGTTTCCCCTTTTTTGATCCCGCCTTGTGGAAACTGCCAGGAATGTTCGCGTATACGTTTGCCCCAGAACACCTCGTTGCGCGCGTTGACGAGCACGATGCCGACGTTCGGGCGATACCCTTCCCGGTCGAGCATGGTCGTTTCCTCGATTCTTCGTTGCTGCTATTGTTCCATAACGAGGCCATCAAGAAAAGGGACACCGCACCACCCTTCCCCTCGCAACAAGGCAATCGCTTTTACCCAAGGGGGAGTTTGCGCAATGAAGTACGGTACGCGGGAATCCGTTCAGAGGTTTTTCGCCGGGAGCACAGGCTGCGTTTGGGGTACAGGCCGGATCGGTACGCAGGAGGGCGAGAGCCGGTTTCCGCACGGCCGACGGATTCTGTGAGGCACGACCCTTGCAAACACGACGGTCATCCTCGCGAAACAACGTGACATCCGGGATTCAATGCAAGCGATTCTCGCCCCCAGCGACCGCATGGCGATACCCTGAGCATCGGACACCGCCTTGGAGCCGAGTATGACGGTCATCCTTCGAGCCACAGACCGCCTTGCCATCGACGGAGACCCACCCCGCCACGATGCCGATCATCAAAGCGATCCCTTCTGAAGCTCGACTCGCAGACCCGCGTACCCGTTGCCCGAAGCAGCCGGCCAAAGGAGGCGTGCGAAAGCATGAAAGCCGCACGATCTTCGCTAAGAGGCTACGATTTCCGCGCGCAACGACCATTGGAGCGATCCAGGCCATCCAAAACATGCCGGCCTATTTCACCCAGCAAAGGTCATGACGGAATCCGTTGGCTCCCCGAGCAGGGCTCGAACCTGCGACCCACGGATTAACAGTCCGTTGCTCTACCGACTGAGCTATCGGGGAAAAGAGCTTCGAATTATAGCGAACAGTCTGCCAGTGTCAAGCAAATCGCACATCTTACGGATGCATCCCTTACGAGCCCCCCTTGACAGGCGCGTTTCCAAAGCTATAATTCACGTTCTGCAGGCGCGTAGCTCAGTTGGTTAGAGCACCACCTTGACATGGTGGGGGTCGTTGGTTCGAGTCCAATCGCGCCTACCAGATATCCAGGAGTCTTCCATGAGTCGAACTACCCCGCGCTCTTCCTGACCGCCTCACCGGGGAAGAAGCTCCTGTCCAGAAATGCGGCCCGGTGGCCGCATTTTTTTTGCCTGCGAGACCTGACATGATTCGAATCACTCTGCCCGATGGCTCCGTCAAAGAATTCCCTTCGCCGGTAACGGTACGCGAAGTGGCCGAATCGATCGGCCCGGGCCTGGCCAAGGCTGCGCTTGCCGGCAAGGTCGACGGGCGCCTGGTCGATCTGTCGCACCGTATCGAACGGGATGCCCGTGTCGAGATCATCACCGATCGCAGTCCCGAAGGTTTGGAGATCCTGCGCCACTCGACGGCACATTTGCTCGCGCATGCCGTCAAGGAGCTCTTCCCCGAGGCTCAGGTGACGATCGGGCCGGTGATCGAAAATGGCTTCTATTATGATTTTGCCTACGATCGCCCCTTCACCCCCGAAGATCTGCAGCGCATCGAAGCGCGCATGCGCGAGCTCGCGGCGCAGGCCATCCCCGTCGTGCGCGAGGAGTGGCCGCGGGACAAGGCGATCGAATTCTTCAAATCCCTCGGGGAGCACTACAAGGCCGAGATCATCGCCTCCATCCCCGAAGGAGAGACCATCTCCCTCTATCGGCAGGGTGACTTCATCGACTTGTGTCGCGGTCCGCACGTCCCCTCCACCGACAAACTCCGGGCTTTCAAGCTCACCAAGGTCGCTGGCGCTTATTGGCGGGGCGATGCGCGCAACGAACAACTGCAGCGCATCTACGGCACTGCCTGGCCCGACGAAAAATCACTCCAAGCCTATCTGACCATGCTCGAGGAGGCCGAGAAACGCGATCATCGCCGGCTCGGCCAGCAGCTCGATCTCTTCCATTTCGAAGAGGCCGCCCCGGGTGCCGTCTTCTGGCATCCCAAGGGGTGGCGCATCTTCCAAACCCTCATCCAGTACATGCGCGCGCGTCAGGAGGCGGCCGGCTATGTCGAGGTGAACACCCCCGACGTCATGGACCGCTCGCTGTGGGAGCTCTCCGGGCATTGGCAGAACTATCGCGACCACATGTTCACCACCCAGACCGAGGATGGTCGCGTCTTCGCCTTGAAGCCCATGAACTGTCCCGGGGCGGTGACCATGTTCAAGCATGGGCTGCACAGCTACCGCGATCTGCCCTTGCGCATGGCCGAGTTCGGCAAAGTGCATCGCTACGAACCCTCCGGTGCCCTGCATGGGCTGCTGCGGGTGCGCCACTTCACGCAAGACGATGCGCACATCTTCTGCACCCCCGAGCAGATGGAAGAAGAGTGCCGCACCGTCGTGCGCCTCATCATGGACATCTACAAGGACTTCGGCTTCGAGCAGGTGCGGGTCAAGCTCTCCACCCGTCCCGAGCACCGCATCGGCAGCGACGAGATCTGGGATCGGCTCGAAGGGGCGCTCGCGCAGGCGCTCGAATCCATGGGCATGAGCTATGAGCTCTTCCCCGGTGAGGGGGCTTTCTACGGGCCCAAGCTCGAATTCGTGCTGCGCGACGCCATCGGTCGCGACTGGCAGTGCGGCACCTTGCAAGTCGACATGAACCTGCCCGAGCGTTTCGATCTCAGCTACGTGGCCGAGGACAATACCCGTAAACGACCCGTGATGCTGCATCGGGCGCTCTTCGGCTCGCTCGAGCGCTTCACGGGCATCCTCATCGAGCACTACGCCGGAGCGCTGCCCGCCTGGCTCGCCCCAGTGCAGGCCGTAGTGCTGAGTATCGCCGAGCGTCACGCCGACTATGCGCGACAAGTGGCCGAGGCTCTGCGCCGTCAGGGCTTTCGCGTCGAGACCGATTTGCGCAACGAAAAGATAAACTATAAAATCCGCGAGCACAGTGTGCACAAGATCCCTTACCTGCTCGTCGTCGGCGATCAGGAGCGGGAATCGGGTGGGGTGGCAGTCCGCGCCCGCGGTGGCATCAATCTCGGTGCGATGCCATTGGATGATTTCGTCGCGCGCCTGCGCGAGGAGATCGAGCGCAAATTGCCGGCCCCCGCGTCCAGCCAGACATAGGAGAGCAAGACCATCGCACAGGAAAAGAAAGTGCGCGTCAATGAGGAAATCGACGCGCCGCAAGTTCGATTGATCGGAGAGGACGGAGAGCAGTTGGGTATCGTGTCGCTTGCCAAAGCGCTGGCGGTGGCCGAGGAAGCGGGGCTCGATCTCGTCGAGATCGCCCCCATGGCCAATCCGCCCGTGTGCAAGGTGATGGACTACGGCAAGTACCGTTACCAGGAACAGAAAAAAGCGCACGAAGCCCGGCTCAAGCAGAAACAGATCCAGGTCAAGGAAATCAAGCTGCGACCGGGAACCGACGAGAACGACTACCAGATCAAGCTGCGCAATTTGCGCCGTTTTCTCGAAGAAGGGGACAAGGCCAAAGTGACCTTGCGCTTCCGTGGCCGGGAGCTGTCGCACCAGGAACTGGGCATGCGCCAGCTCGAGCGCGTTCGCGAAGATCTGGCCGACGTCGGCGTCGTCGAGCAGATGCCCCGGCTCGAGGGGCGGCAGATGGTGATGATCATCGCACCGAAGAAAAGCAAATAGATGATGGTCTTGCGCGGCGATTCGCGGTAAAATAGAAACTTTCTCGCCGCTGCGGCGGGGAAAAGCGCCGCGGCGGTTCGGCCGCGGTACGCAACAAGTGAAGTCAGGCCCACAAATGCCTCCGCCGGGGGCTGCCTGGCGTCATGTCATAGGAGAGCCTTCATGCCCAAGATGAAAACCAAGAGCGGGGCCGCCAAGCGTTTCAAAGTGCGCTCGAGCGGCAGCATCAAGCGTTCCCAGGCGTTCAAACGCCACATCCTGACGAAGAAAAGCCCCAAACGCAAGCGTCAGCTGCGCGGCATGGTCGAGGTGCATCCGAGCGACCTGCCTCTCGTCAAAAAGATGATGCCTTACGCCTGATAGGAGAACGATATGCCTCGCGTCAAACGTGGTGTCACCGCCCGTGCCCGCCACAAGAAAGTCCTAGCGCTCGCCAAAGGTTATCGCGGCCGCCGCAAGAACGTCTACCGCATCGCCAAAGAGGCGGTGATGAAGGCCGGCCAATATGCCTATCGCGACCGGCGCCAGCGCAAGCGTCAGTTCCGCGCCCTGTGGATCGCCCGCATCAACGCCGCCGCGCGCGAATGCGGCCTCACCTACAGCGCCTTCATGAACGGGCTCAAGAAAGCCAGCGTCGAGGTCGACCGCAAGGTGCTCGCCGACCTGGCCGTGTTCGACAAACCGGCCTTTGCCGCCCTGGTCGAACGGGCGCGCGCCCAGCTCTCCGCCTGAGCCCACGAAGACGGCAGCAAAAAGGAGGCGCTTGCCTCCTTTTTTACTTTTGCAGCAGGAGCAAGCGATGATCGATCCGGATGGCTTGGTGGAAGCGGCGCGGCAGGCATTTGCCGCCGCGACCGATCCGGCCGAGTTGGAGCGCGTCAAGGCGCGTTTCCTCGGCAAGGCGGGCGTCGTCACCGAGGCGCTCAAGAGCCTGGCAAATCTCCCTCTGGATGAGCGCAAGCGCGCCGGGGCGGCGATCAACCGGGCCAAGGCGCAAATCGAGACCCTGCTGGAGGAGGCGCGTGAGGCGCTCGCCCGGCGTCGGCTCGAAGCCCAGCTCGCCGCCCAGGCGCTCGACGTGACCTTGCCGGGGCGCAATGGGAGTATCGGCGGTCTGCACCCGGTCACGCGCACCCTGGAGCGCGTCGAGGCGCTCTTTCGTTCGATGGGCTTTTCTTCCGTCGATGGCCCCGAGATCGAGACCGACTGGCACAACTTCACCGCCCTCAACACGCCGGCGGATCACCCGGCGCGTTCCATGCACGATACCTTCTATCTGCAAGGGCGCGACGACGTCGTGCTGCGCACGCACACCAGTCCCGTGCAGATCCGCGCCATGCTCGAGCACACCGCACGCCACCGCGAGGCGGCGTCGATGCCCGATCTGCGCGTCATCGTCCCCGGGCGGGTCTATCGCGTCGACTCCGACGCCACCCATTCCCCCATGTTCCACCAGCTCGAGGGGCTGTGGGTCGGTCGGGACGTCGCGTTCGCCCACCTCAAGGGGATCATTGCCTCTTTTCTGCGCGCCTTCTTCGAGACCGATGCGCTCGCCGTGCGCTTTCGCCCTTCTTTCTTCCCCTTCACCGAACCCAGCGCCGAGATCGACGTGCGCTTCACGAGCGGCGCGCTCGAGGGCCGTTGGCTCGAGATCGCCGGCTGCGGCATGGTGCATCCCCAAGTGCTGCGTAACGGGGGATTCGACCCCGAGTCGGTGCGCGGCTTTGCCTTCGGCATGGGGCTCGATCGTCTCACCATGCTGCGCTACGGCATCAACGACCTGCGGCTCTTCTTCGAGAGCGACCTGCGCTTCCTCGCGCAATTCCGCTAAAGAGGCCCATCATGAAGTTTCCCGAACGCTGGCTGCGCGAATTCTGTGACCCTCCTCTCACGGCAGAGGAACTCGGCGAGCGGCTCACCATGGCCGGGCTCGAACTCGAATCGCTCGAGCCCGCCGCGCCGCCTTTCATCGGGGTCGTCACGGCCCGGATTCTGAGTGCCGAACCGCATCCCAACGCCGACAAGCTGCGCGTGTGCCAAGTCGATGCGGGGGGCGAATCCCCTCTGCAGATCGTCTGCGGCGCGCCCAACGCCCGTGCCGGCATCGTCGTGCCCTGCGCCCTCGTCGGTGCGCAATTGCCGGGCGGGCTGGCGATCAAACGCGCCAAGCTGCGCGGCGTCGAATCGCAAGGCATGCTGTGCTCGGCGCGTGAGCTGGGTTTGAGCGAGGACCATTCGGGTTTGCTCGAACTCGATCCTGCCTTGCCCGTCGGCGCCGATGTCCGCCAGGTGCTCGAACTCGACGAGGCCGTCTTCGACGTCTCGCTCACGCCCAACCGTGCCGACTGCCTCAGCATCTTGGGTATCGCGCGCGAGGTTTCGGCGCTCACCGAGGCGCCCCTGCATCCGCCGCGCATCGATCCGGTCGCTGCGACGCTGGACGCCGTCCGTCCCGTCCGGCTGGCTGCCCCCGAAGCCTGCCCGCGCTATCTCGGTCGGGTGATCCGGGGGGTCGATGCCAAGCGCCCGACCCCCGAATGGATGCGCCGCCGGCTCGAGCGCAGCGGCATACGCGCCATCCATTTACTCGTCGACATCACCAATTACGTGATGCTCGAGCTCGGCCAGCCGCTGCACGCCTTCGACGAGGCGAAATTGCAGGGCGGCATCACCGTGCGCTGGGCTCGGCCAGACGAGACTCTGCCGCTTTTGAATGAACAATGCGTCACGCTCGCGCCCGACGTGCTCGTCATCGCCGACGAGGGCGGTCCCTTGGCGATGGCCGGCATCATGGGCGGCGAGGGCAGCGGTATCACGCTCGACACCACCGACGTCTTCCTCGAGAGCGCCTTCTTCGCCCCTGCCGCCGTGGCCGGTCGGGCGCGCCGCTATGGGTTCGTTTCGGAAGCCTCGCATCGCTTCGAGCGCGGCGTCGATCCCGAACTGCCGCGCCGCGCCCTCGAGCGCGCCACCGCCCTCGTGCTCGAATTGGCTGGCGGCTCGGCCGGCCCCATCGACGAGGCCGTCTCCCCCGAACACCTGCCGCGCCGCGATCCCATCCGGTTGCGACCCGAGAAAGTCCCTGCCGTACTGGGCATTCCCGTGGCGCCGCAGCGTGTCGTCTCCCTGCTGCGCAGCGATTTCCTCGACGTACGGGAAGAAGATGGCGCGATCCTCGCCCAGGCCCCGAGCTGGCGTTTCGATCTCGCCCTCGAAGAGGACCTGATCGAGGAAGTCGCCCGCCTGCATGGATACGACGAGATCCCGGCGCTCACCCCGCTCGCGCCCATGGCCCCCCTGCCCGCGCCCGAGGCCGAGCGCACGAACGCGGAAGTGCGCGCGCGCCTGGTATTGCGCGATTATCATGAAGTCATCACCTACGCCTTCATCGACGAGGCGCTCGAGCGCGAGCTCCTGGCCAACGAGGATCCGATCCTGCTCGCCAATCCGATCGCCAGCAACATGAACGCCATGCGCAGCTCCCTCTGGCCGGGCTTGCTGCAGGCACTGCAGACGAACCGCAAGCGCCAGCAGGCGCGCGTGCGCCTCTTCGAGCTCGGCCGCTGCTTCCTGCGCGACGAATCCGCTGACGCCACCGTCGCCGGTTTCGCGCAACCCCTGAGGCTCGCCGCGCTCGCGGCCGGCCCGGCCGCGGCCGAACAGTGGGGCATCCCCCTTCGCCCGGTCGACTTCTATGATCTCAAGGGCGACCTCGAGGCGCTCCTCGCGCCGCTCACCCCCCGTTTCGAGCCTGCTCTCCATCCGGCGTTGCATCCCGGCCGCAGCGCTCGCGTGCTCCTCGAAGGGCAGCCCATCGGCTGGATCGGCGAATTGCACCCCGAATGGGTGCAGCGGCTGGAGCTCACCACCGCACCCCAGCTCTTCGAACTGGATCTCCCGGCGGCACGCCGCCGCCCCATGCCCTGCTATGCTCCCGTGTCGCGCCAACCCGTCGTGCAGCGCGACCTCGCCTTCGTGGTCGATGCGAACGTGCCGGTGCAGGCCCTGTTGGATGCGCTGCATGGTGAATCCCCTGTCTGGGTGCGTCAGATCACGCTGTTCGACGTCTATCAGGGGCAAGGGGTCGAGCCGGGCAAGCGCAGCCTCGCCTTTCGCTTCACCTTGCAGCACGACGAGCACACGCTCACGGACGACGAGATCGAGGACTTGCTGCAGCGATTCCGTGCTCGGCTCGAAGCCTCTTTCAGTGCGCGATTGCGCCAATGACGACGCAAGGAAAAAAGATGACCGCCCAACTCACCAAAGCTGAACTTGCCGACATCCTCTTCGAGCGCATCGGTTTTTCCAAGCGGGAAGCAAAAGAGCTCGTCGATGCCTTCTTCGTCGAAATCGAAGCCGCGCTGGAACGCGGCGAAACGGTTAAACTCTCGGGATTCGGAAACTTCGAGCTGCGCGACAAACCGCAGCGCCCCGGACGCAACCCCAAGACCGGCGAAGAAGTTCCCATTCCGCCGCGACGGGTGGTAACTTTCCACGCCAGCCAAAAGCTCAAACACGCCGTGGAGCAACTCACGCATGGAGAAGAAGTCCGCTGAAGGCAGCACCTCGTTGCCGCCGATTCCCTCGAAGCGCTACTTCACGATCGGCGAAGTGGCGCAGCTGTGCGACGTCAAGCCCCACGTGCTGCGCTACTGGGAGCAGGAATTTACCCAACTTCGACCTAGCAAGCGCGCCGGCAACCGACGCTACTACCAACACCACGAAGTCCTGCTCGTACGGCGTATCCGGCACTTGCTCTACGATGAGGGCTACACCATCGCCGGAGCGCGCCAGCGCCTCGGTGAAGAACGCCTCCTGGAATCCACGGTAAAAAACGAATACGACCGATTGCGCGATCGTGTGCAAGAAGTGCGCGCCGATCTCGAATCGCTGTTGACGCAACTTCGCAGCTGACCCCCCTCGCGAGGGAGACGCTGAAGAAGAAATGAGCGAGCGGGATGAAGCGCAAGGCGGAAGGTAGCGCAGCGACCGAGACATATCGAGTGGATAGGCGAGGGAGCGAACACCGCGCAACGCAGCGATTCGCCCGCGCAGCCAATTCAGCGTTTCCCTAGAAGGGGAGCGCAACACGAGAGCGCCACGCCGGCTGCATCATCGACACATAGAGAAACAGAACCGAACGCTTATACGACAAAGATCCAAGTCGCTCGGATGCTCGCCCATCCATGTGATATATATATCTTGCGTCCTGCGCGCCGAGTACCGTGCCCTGCAGCCGCTCGCGACGTTTTTTCGATCTGCACAAACGGGCCACTGATGTGCAGCAATGGCCTGGCAAACCCGGACGGGGAGGTCATCTCCACCAGGCCGAACGAGAAGGTGTCGCTGATGCCGACACCCACCATGTAGGCCATCCGCCATATCGATACGAGGGCACCCAACGAGACGAGCATGATTGCTGGCAAAGCCCGCACGCCTGCACTATGATGACAAAGTTTCGGGCTTTCGACGGCGGCACTCATGGTCAGACGGCTGCTCTCAACGGCGATCCTCTTCTTCTCAGGGGTGATCTTGCTCGGCCTGTCGCTGGCGCACTCGCCAACGACGGCCACCGTCGTGAGCCTGCGCATCGACGGCCCCATCGGCCCGGCAACGGCCGATTTCATCATCCGGGGATTCGCGCTCGCTGTCGAACGCCAGGCGGGGTTGATCGTGATCGAAATGGACACGCCCGGAGGGCTGGACACCTCCATGCGCGCGATCATCAAGCAAATCCTCGCCTCTCCGATCCCGGTCGCGACCTATGTCAGTCCCGAGGGCGCGCGAGCGGCGAGCGCGGGCACCTTCATCCTCTATGCCAGCCACATCGCCGCCATGGCTCCGGCAACCAATTTGGGCGCCGCCTCACCGGTGGCGATCGGCGCACCTCCCGCGGCCTCCGATCCCATCGAACCAGGCTCGAGCGACAGAGCGAAAGCGCCTGGCTCTCCCGCAGACGACGAGGAAGGAACGGCGCAAAACCCCAGAGGAAACAAAGCGCCTGCGCGCGCCAACGTCTTGATGGAGAAAGCAACGAGCGACGCCGCGGCCTACCTACGCAGCCTGGCGCAGTTGCGCGGACGCAACGCGGATTTCGCCGAGCGGGCGGTGCGCGAAGCAGCGAGCCTCTCGGCCCACGAAGCCTTGGAAGCAGGAGTGATCGACCTCATCGCCGTCGACCTCCCCGAACTGCTCGCTCAAATCCATGGCCGGGAGATTCGGCTCGATTCCGGCAACATCGTCACGCTCGCCACCGCCCAGGCCCAGATCGAACGCATCACCCCAGACTGGAAGAATCAGATTCTGTCGCTCATCTCCAATCCTCAGGTCGCGCTGGTCCTCATGATGATCGGCATCTACGGCCTCTTTTTCGAGCTGACCAGCCCTGGTTTCGCCGTTCCCGGCGTGGCGGGACTGATCTGCATCCTGATCGCGCTCTATGCTTTTCATCTCTTGCCGGTGAATTGGGCTGGGGTCGCGCTCATTGCGCTGGGCACCATCCTGATGATCGCAGAAGCCTTCGTCCCCAGTTTCGGCGCGTTTGGCATCGGCGGGATGATCGCGTTCATCGTCGGCGGTCTGTTCCTGATGGATAGCGGCGTTCCGGGCTTCGACATCCCGATCGCCTTTCTCGTCGCACTGGCCCTGTTCAGCGCTCGATCCTGATCGCGATCGGCTATTTCGCCGTGCGCGTGCGTAAGCAACGGGTGAAAAGCGGCCCCGAGGAGCTCGTCGGGGCCGAAGGGGTGGTAATCAGCACGGGGCAAGACGGTACGTATGCGCGCTTGCACGGGGAACTCTGGCGCGTCGAGAGTCCGGTCGCCCTGCAACCCGGACGACGCGTCAGGGTAACCCGCGTGAACGGCCTCGTGCTCGAAGTGGAACCCGCATAGCGCCAACGGCCTCCAAAACGCCACGAGCGGCAGGCTTGGCATCCCGCGACATGCCTGTCATTTTCCTCACGAATCCCCCCGACGACATCCAGGAGCGCGACATGATCCCAAATCTCGATTTCATCTTTAGCAGCCTCGTCGTTTTGTTCCTAGCACTGCTCGGCGGTTCGCTGCGCATCCTGCGCGAGTACGAGCGCGGCGTGATTTTCATGCTCGGCCGATTCTGGAAAGTCAAAGGCCCGGGCCTCATCATCGTCATCCCAGGCATCCAGCAAATGGTCCGGGTAGACCTGCGCGTCGTGACGATGGACGTCCCCAGCCAGGACGTGATCTCGCGCGACAACGTCTCGGTCAAGGTCAATGCGGTGCTCTACTTCCGCGTCATCAATCCGGAACGCGCCATCATCCAGGTAGAAAACTACTTCGACGCCACGAGTCAGCTCGCGCAAACGACCTTGCGTGCCGTATTAGGCAAGCACGAGCTCGATGAAATGCTGGCGGAGCGGGAAAAGCTCAACCTCGACATCCAGCAAATCCTCGATGCCCAAACCGACGCCTGGGGTGTCAAGGTCACCAACGTCGAAATCAAGCACATCGATCTCAACGAGAGCATGATTCGCGCCATCGCCCGCCAAGCGGAAGCCGAGCGCGAACGGCGCGCCAAGATCATCCACGCCGAAGGGGAAAAACAGGCCGCCGAGACCTTGTTGGCCGCTGCCGAAATGCTGGCCAAACAGCCCATGGCGATGCAGTTGCGCTACTTGCAGACCCTCACGCAGATCGCCGGCGACCGAACTTCGACCGTGGTTTTCCCGGTGCCGGTCGAGCTCATGAACCTCCTGGGACACAAGATCACCCAGCCGGAATCGCCTGAAAGTCCGGCTCGTCGATAGGCGCATCGCGTGGGGGTGCCTGGCAGGGTCCACATCGAGGAAAGGGAAGAGCATCCAGGCACCGGCAAACGCCGCTGCGCCGTCGGTCATTCGCGTTGCCCCGGATATAATTCGAGCATGCGCCTGTGGTCCCTACACCCTTCCCTGCTCGACGCCAAAGGGCTCGTCGCCCTGTGGCGCGAAGGGCTGCTCGCGCAGGCGGTGCTCGCCGGCGCCACGCGCGGCTATCGCCACCATCCACAGCTCGTGCGCTTTCGAACCCATCCCATGCCGCTCGCGGCGATCGCGGCCTACCTGCACGCGGTGGTCGACGAAGCCGAGCGCCGCGGCTACCGTTTCGATCGCGCGAAGCTGCCGCACCGCGAAGACGTCGCCCCGATCGAGATCAGCGAGGGGCAGCTCGCCCATGAGTTCGCCCATCTATTGCGCAAACTCGAACAGCGCGACCCGGAGCGCGCGGCCCGGCTCCACGGCACTGCGCCGTTGCCGCATCCGCTGATGCGCGTGGTGCCCGGCCCGGTGGCCGAATGGGAAATCGTGCGCTGAATCGGGCGCCGGCTCGTGCTATCCTCGCAAGCCCCGTCGTTTCCTCCCTCTTGCCGATGATCCCCGAGCATTCCGACACGCCCTCGCAAAAACTCCTCAAGCTGGAAAAACGCCTGCTGCGCCAGGTGGGGCAGGCGATCGCCGACTTTGGCATGATCGACGAAGGCGACACGGTGCTGGTGTGCGTCTCCGGCGGCAAGGATTCGCTCGGACTGCTTGCGCTGCTGCAAAAGCTCCAGGCGCGCGCGCCGGTGCGATTCCGCCTCATCGCCATGAACCTCGACCAGCGCCAGCCGGGATTCCCCGAGGACGTGCTGCCTCGCCATTTTGCGCAGGTCGGCGTGGAATACCGCATCGTGCGCGAGGATACCTACTCCATCGTCAAGGAGAAGATCCCCGAGGGGAAGACCACCTGTTCGCTGTGCTCGCGGCTGCGCCGTGGCCTCATCTACCGCACGGCACGCGAACTGGGCGCGAACAAGGTGGCGCTGGGGCACCACCGCGACGACATCCTCGAGACTTTTTTCCTCAACCTCTTCTTTGGCGGACGCCTGAAGGCGATGCCTCCCAAACTGCGCAACGACGACGGCGACCTGGTCGTGATCCGGCCGCTCGCCTATTGCGCGGAAGAGGATCTCGCGCGCTACGCCCGCGGGATGAATTTCCCCATCATTCCGTGCTCGCTGTGCGGCACCCAGGAAAACGCCCAGCGCCGGCAGGTGAAGGCCATGTTGCGTGCCTGGGAACGGGAAGACCCGCGCCGCATCGCCTCGATCTTCACCGCGCTCGGCCACGTGGTGCCTTCACACCTGCTCGATCGTGCGCTTTTCGATTTCTCCGCGCTCGACACGGAAGCCGCAAACACGGGCGCGGCGCCCGACGAAGCCGTCGGCGCCGCGCCCGTGCATTTCTTTGCTACCCCGGCGATCAGAACTTGACGTTGATCGCGGCGTAGAACGAACGCCCCATACCCGGCACGGCGATGCCCCAGGGCACGGCGGTGATGTTCATCGTTGTCCCTTGACCGACGTAGGCCCCGCCGGTGGGCAGGTAATAGAGCTTATCGAAGAGGTTTTCCACACCCAGGTCGACCCGCACGTCTTTCCAGGCATGGCTCGCGCGCAGGTGTAGCAGACCATAGCCCGGCGTCTTGATCTCGTTGCGCACGTCCGACACGTCGTCCTTGCTCGAGACGAGTTCCCAGTCGAGCGCGTTGCTCCAGCCGGCGAGCTGGTGCGTGAGGGTGAGCATGGCGCGCCAGGGAACGATGTTGTAGAGCTCGTCGCCCGTGTCACGGTTCTCGCCGTTGGTGTAGCTCAGCACCCCCTCGAAGCCGAAGGAGCCCAAGCCGGTGCGCGCGAGCGGCATCTTGCCCGAGAGATCGAACCCGTAGAGGCGCGCCGACTGGTTCTCGTAGCGCAGCACGACGAACTTGTTGCGGGCGAGCCTGGCCGCCGGGACATTGTTCTTCGCGTCCCACTGTACCGCGTCGATGTAGTCATCGACGTAGCTCAGATACGGGCTGAATCGCAGCCCCCACTGGCGGTCGGCAGAGTGCCAGTCGATCATGGCCGAGAGGGTGTAGGCTTTCTCCGGTTCGAGGTCGGGATTGCCGATATAGCCGTTGCCGTCGCCGACGAAGTTGTTCATCACCGCCGCCATGGCCCAGGTCGACCACGGATAGCGCTCGTAGAGGCTGGGCGAGCGGACCTTGCGCGCGAAGCCGAGCTCGAATTCGCGCGTCTCGTCCAGGGTATAGCGCGTGAGGGCGGTGAAGTCGAGGTTGTCGTCGGTACGCTTGCGGTCGCGCGCGTTGAAGGCGTCCGCATCCCGTTTCTGGTAATTCCACATCGGTGCCATGCCGTTCGTGTCGGCATAGCCGTGAACGGGATCGGCGTCGGTGGTGACGTGTTCGTAGCGCACACCGGCGAGCGCCATCCAGCGGTCGTTGAGTTTCGTCTCCCACTCGCCGAAGAGGCCGGCGCGGTCGCGCTCGCCGTTCTTGATGTTCCAGAAGGTACCGGGCCACATGCCCGCGCCGGAAGGCGGCCACCAGTCGTCCAGGGTGTAGTGCTGGTACTCGCCTCCCACCCGCAGCACGTCGCGCTCGCCCAGGGCGATGTTGGCGGTGAGTTTCGCCCCGGTGGTCTTGCTCTCGGTATTCATCGGCATGCCGGCGGCACAGGTTTTGTCGATCGGCGAGCAAGGCTTGCCGTTCGGCGCCGTCGGGCCGCCGGAAGCCGAGCCGTACCAATAGCGCTTGTCCTTGCCGAAATCCATGAAATGATCCACGCTCTGGTGATAGACCCGACCATCGAGCGAGCCCCAGCCGAACTGCCCGAGATAACGCAGGTTGAAGAGCTTGGAATCGTTGTCGAGCATGTCCATGCGTTGGTTGGGATAGAGCTGATCGGCGACGTTCTGGATGGCGACCGAGGCATCGACGAGGTGCGCGCCGTTCTTCAGCGCGAAACCCACGAGGTGGTTGCTCAGCTCATAGCTGGTGGAGCCGACTTCGTCGCGCGCGAGCGTGTGACCGAGGCGGCCGGTGGCGGTGAAGTCCTTGAAATCGCCGCCCGCAGAGTAATTGTTGGCTTTGGCATAGGCCCCGAGATAGCGCACGCTCACCTGCTCGCCGGCGATCGTGGCCGCACCATGGACCCCGAAACCATCGCCGTTGCTGCGGTAGTAGGTACCGGCCTCACCGGTGACGAGCGTGCCTTGGCCGGGCGCAGCGAAGCGCGGTTTGGGCGTCTCGACGACGATCGCCCCGCCGATCGCGTCGCCCCCCACGCTCACCGGCGTGACCCCGGTCCACACCTGGATGGTCTCGACTTGGCTCGGAGCGAGATAGGAGAAGGCCGGGTTCATGTGGTTGGGGCAGGCCGAGAGCAGGTCCATGCCATCGACCTGAAGCCGCAGCCGCTCGTCGGCCAGCCCACGGATCGCCGGCAGGCTGGAAGCGCCCCCCGCGCCATAGAGCGTCACGCCCGGCACCTTGCGCAACAGGCTCGCCGTGTCGGCGGTGGCGGCGCGCAGCGGGGCGAGCTCCTGCGGGCCGAGCGTCGTCGCCGGCGGGGCGGCCTGTTCCCGGGTGTCGGAGACGATCACCGGCGCGAGCACCTTGCTTTCCGGCGACGTCGCCTCACTCTGGGCCCAGGCCGAAGGCAGACCGGCGAAGACGAGCGCCAGGGCGAGCGACAAGGGTCTGCGCCGCGGCGGATACGAAGAAACAGGAGAGGCGGTCATGAAACGAGGCTCCTTTCGATGCGGCAACAAACGGGGTCGCCGGCAAAGCAGCGACGGGCGGCGCCATCGTAACGTTTCGTTTCCCGCGGCTCAATTGAGAATCGTCAACTTTCGCCGTCATCGGTTTGACTTCGCTCAAACTCCCTGCGCGCACGCATTGTCAATACCGTGGATTCCCCCTAACATGCGCTCATCGGGACGACGCACGAGCAGCGACGGGCATCCGGGCAGCGGAGCGCAACGGCATGCCGCCACGCCGTAGGTCATGCGAGACGCCCACGAGGAGAGGTCCAAGACACGATGACGATACGCCCTGGCCTACGCCGATGCTTCTTGCTCGCACTGCTGCCCCTCATGCTGCTGGCGGCCTGCGAGCAAGCCACCACGACTGCATCTTTTCACGCGACCGAGATTCGCGACGCCTCGTTCGGCCGCGAGCTGCAATTGCCCGACACGGAGGGACGTCTGCGCACGCTCGCCGACTTCCGCGGTGAAGTCGTGGCGGTCTATTTCGGCTTTCTGCAATGTCCCGACGTATGTCCGACGGCGCTGTCGCGTGCGGTGGCAGTGAAGCAGCTACTGGGTGAAGACGGCAAGCGCTTTCGCGTGGTCTTCATCACGGTGGATCCCGAGCGGGACACGCCCGAGGTCGTGCGGGCCTATCTCGATGCCTTCGACCCCTCCTTCGTCGGCCTGGTGGGGAGCCCGGAGGAAGTGGCCCGTACCGCCAAGGAATTCCGCGTCTATTACCGCAAGGTGCCCACGGGGAGTTCGTACACGATGGACCACACCGCCACCACTTTCGTCTATAATGCTCATGGCAAACTCAGGTTGGCCGTGCCCCATGCCCTGTCGGCAGAAGATTTCGCCGCAGACGTGCGGCGCCTGCTCGCCGAATGAACGGCCACGCCGTCTTTGCCATGAGGGAACCTTTCTCTTCACTACAACAGAAGGAGTCGACGATGCTGACCACCAAAACCCGCCGTTCTCTCGGTCTCGCGCTGATGTTCGGTGCGTTCACGCTGCCCGCCTGGGCGCAGACGGTCAAGGTCGAAGACCCTTGGGTCCAAGCCACGGTGGCCGGGCAAAAAGCCACGGCCGCGTTCATGAAGCTCACCGCCGATGCGCCGGTCAAACTCACCGGCGGCAAGACGCCGGTCGCCCCCGTGGTGGAAATCCACGAGATGGTGATGGAAGGCGACGTCATGAAAATGCGGGCCATCGACGGCGGGCTGCCGCTGGAAGCCGGTAAGACGATGGAGCTCAAACCCGGGGGTTACCACGTGATGCTCATCGATCTGCCCAAAGCGGTAGAGGTCGGGCAGAGAGTACCGCTCACCCTCATCTTCACCGATACCGAGGGCAAGGAATTCACGGTCGAAGTCGAGGCGCCGGTGCGTGCACTCAAACGCGATCACGGAAAGAACGCCGGCCATGGAATGTGAGCCTCCCCTCACCGAACGGCGCACGGGCAGGCGCGGTCAGTGCCTGCTCGGTGCCGGAGAGAGCGGCCCGGCCTGGCGCGTCGTCGAGGGAATCGTGCGGCTCGATCTACCCGTTGCCTTCGGCGAAGAGCCCGACGAGGAACATTTCGTCGGCATCGCCTACGGGGGCGACCTGATCGGAGCGGAAGCACTCATGTTCGGCCGCTATGCGTACACCGCCACGGCCGTCACCCCCGTCGTGCTCGAAGGCTGGAGCCAAACGGCGGCCAAGGAGCCCACGGCCCTGCTCTATGCCCGCTTCGAGCACCGTATGGGGGAAGTGCTGCGCCTGCGTGTAGGCAAGGCCCCCGAGCGTATCGCCCGGCTCTTCACGCTCGCGCAGGCAGCCGGAGCCGAGCCACCGCACCTGCGCCTGCGTGACATCGCCGCCATCACCGGCTTGCGCATCGAAACCGTGTCGCGTACCCTCAAAGCCATGGAGGCCGGCAGCCTCAGCTGAGGCGCCGGTAGCCGCCGGGCACGCCGTTCGGCGAGAAAACGAACTGCCACAGCTGGTTGGTACGGGCGCGGAAGGTGCCGGCGCAGGCGAGCAGGTAATAGCGCCACATGCGATAGAAGCGCTCGCCGTAGCGTTCGCGAAAGCGCGGCCAGGCGGCTTCGAAGCGCTCGTACCAGGCCATCAGGGTCTTGTCGTAGTCGGCGCCGAAGTTGTGCAGGTCTTCCATCACGAACCAGTGCTCGCTCGCATCCGCCACTTCGCCGATCGAGGGCAGCTCCCCGTTGGGGAAGATGTATTTCTCGATCCACGGATCGGTGCCCCCACCGCGGCGGTTCTTGCCGATGGTGTGCAGGAGGAAGAGCCCGTCGTCGCGCAGGCTGCGGCGCGCCATGGCGAAATAGGCTTTGTAGTTGCGCACTCCCACGTGCTCGAACATCCCCACCGAGGCGATGCGATCGAACCGTTCCTTGCCGTCGACGTTGAACGTGCGGTAATCCGCCAGGATGAAACGCACCGGCAGTCCCGCGCAGCGCTTCTGCCCCCAGGCGGCCTGTTCTTTGGAGATGGTCAGCCCCACGCATTCGACGCCGTAGTGCTCGGCGGCATAGCGCATGAGGCTACCCCAGCCGCAACCGATGTCGAGCAGCCGCATGCCCGGCTCCAATCCCAACTTGCGGCAGATGAGGTCGAGCTTGGCGACCTGCGCCTCTTCCAGCGTCTTGGCGTTGGCCCAATAGCCGCAGGAATAGGCCATGTACGGATCGAGCATCGCCTCGAAGAAGTCGCTGCCCAGATCGTAGTGCACCTCGCCCACGTGCCAGGCGCGGCGCACGGATTGCAGGTTGATGAGCCGCGCCTTCAACGCGCGCCACACGAGCGAGGGATTCCTCACCCGCTCGTCGAGCCGCGCGCGCAGCACCCGCGCGAAGAATTCGTCGAGCCGCTCGCATTCCCACCAGCCGTCCATGTAGGCTTCGCCCAGGCCGAGGCTGCCTTCGGCGATCGCCCGTTCGAGCACTTTGGGGTGTTTGATCTGGAAATCCCACGGCCGATCGCCATCGAGCGTGACATCGGCCTCCTCGAACCAGGACTGCACCAGGGCCCGCAAACGGTCGGCATTACGCAACTGCCCCCTCGTCGGCTTTGATCGTTCTTCGACGAAGCCTTGCTGTTGTACTGTCGCCATACGCCCCTCCAGGATGGAACGAAAGGCGGAGCATTGTGGCCCCGCCTCATTTCATCATAGACGATCGAGCGCGCGTCGTACGCCCGCGGCGTAGGCCGGGTCGATCTGGGCAAAGAGCGCGAGCTGGCGCTCGACGATGAAATCCGGTACGCCTTTCATCGAACGCGCGAGGTTGCCGTAGAGCCGCTCCTTGTGCGCCTCGTCGAAGAGCGCCCATAGCGCGCGCGGCTGCGAGAAGTCGTCGTTGCCGTCGCGATGACTATAGCGGTCGATCATGCCGATGGCCGACAGAGGCGGCTCCTTGACTTCGGGGCGCTCGACCGGGCCGCCGAAGGAGTTGGGCTCATAGTAGGCGTCCGGATTTTGATGGAAATTGTCGAAGAAGCGCATCGACCCGTCCTTGTGGTAATGGTGCACCGGACAGCGCGGACGATTGACCGGCAGCGCCTCGTAGTGCGTCCCCAGGCGGTAGCGGTGGGCGTCCGCGTAGGAAAATATCCGCGCCTGCAGCATCTTGTCGGGCGAAAACCCGATGCCCGGCACCACGTTGGAGGGCGAGAAGGCCGCCAGCTCGATCTCGGTAAAATAGTTGTCCGGATTGCGATCGAGTTCCATCACACCCACTTCGATGAGCGGAGCGTCGCGGTGCGGCCAGACCTTGGTGAGATCGAAGGGGTTCCAGCCGGTACGCTCGCTCCAGGCGTCGGCCTCTTTCTCGCTCATCACCTGCACGTACATCGTCCAGCGAGGGTATTCACCGCGCTCGATCGCGCCGAAAAGCGCCTCCTGGTAGCTCTCGCGCGTCTTGCCGATGATGGCTTCGGCCTCTTCGTCGGTGAGCGTCTCGTGCCCCTGCCGCGTCTTGAAATGGAACTTCACCCAGAAGCGCTCACCGGCCTCGTTCCAGAAGCTGTAGGTGTGGCTGCCATAGCCGTTCATGTGCATGGGCGAGCGCGGGATGCCCCGATCGGAGAAGAGGATGGTGAGCTGGTGCAGGCTCTCGGGCGAGAGCGACCAGAAGTCCCACATCGCCGTGGGCGAGCGCAGGTTGGTGCGCGGATGGCGCTTCTGCGTGTGGATGAAATCGGGGAACTTGTAGGCGTCGCGGATGAAGAAGACCGGCGTGTTGTTGCCCACGAGATCCCAGTTGCCTTCTTCGGTGTAGAACTTGAGCGCGAAGCCGCGCACGTCGCGCTCGGCATCGGCCGCGCCCATTTCGCCGGCCACCGTCGAGAAGCGCGCGAGCATGGGGATCTTCGCCCCGATCTGGGAGAATACCTTGGCACGGGAATACTTGCGGATATCGCCGGTGATGGTGAGCGTGCCGAATGCCCCCCAGCCCTTGGCGTGCACCACGCGCTCGGGGATGCGCTCGCGGTTCTGATGTGCGAGCTTTTCGAGCAGCACGTAGTCTTGCAACAGCGTGGGGCCGCGCGGCCCGACGGTGAGCGAATTCTGGTTGTCGGCCACCGGCGCGCCGGCCGTGGTGGTGAGGTGATAGGGGCATTGCTTCTCGCTCATGGTGCTTTCTCCTTGCAGGGTCGAACGGCCGAACCGCGTGGACCAAGACGGAAGAGACCACGAGCCACGGATCCGGCCAAGGGGCGGCGCGTCCTCGCCGCGCCGTCCTGAACATCATAGGCAAGGAGCACGCTCGATCCAATCGTTCCTGTCTATCGGGGCAATCGATGCAATGGCCGTGCTCGTTCCCACCCATGTACCGGTCACGTTCCCAAACCCCATACGATGTCTTATGATGCACACCGATCCCCGGGTGGGGTCACGCAAAAAGGAACGTTCCATGGAACAACGACCGTCGAGCGAAGTCCGCGGCAAGGAACTGGCGCTCTTGTGCCTGGGCGCGCTTGGGGTCGTCTACGGCGACATCGGCACGAGCCCGCTCTACGCGATGAAGGAAGTCTTCGCCGGCAATCACCCCATCGCTCTCGAACCGGCCAACGTGCTCGGCAGCTTGTCGCTCTTTTTCTGGGCGCTGGTGATCATCGTTGCGGTGAAGTATGTTTCGTTCATCATGCGGGCCGACAACCGCGGCGAAGGCGGCATCATGGCCCTCATCGCCCTGGCGCTGCGCGACGCAGCCCCCGGTACCCGCAGCCATCGCAGCGTGCTCGTGCTCGGCATCCTCGGAGCGGCCATGTTCTATGGCGACGGAATGGTCACCCCGGCCATCTCCGTGCTCTCGGCCGTGGAGGGGCTGCAGATCGCCGCCCCGGCGCTGGAACATGCCGTCCTGCCGGTGTCGCTCTTCATCCTTTTCCTGCTCTTCTACTTCCAGCATCATGGCACGACCCTGGTCGGACGGGCCTTCGGGCCCGTGATGCTGATCTGGTTCACCGTACTCGCGCTGTTGGGGGCGAGACAGATCTTGGCTGCCCCCTCGGTGTTGGCGGCCTTGAGCCCGACGTACGCCCTCGCTTTCCTCTTTCATCACCACGAGATGGCCCTGGTGGCCATGGGCAACGTCGTCCTCGCCGTCACCGGCGCGGAGGCGCTCTATGCCGACATGGGGCACTTCGGCAAAGAACCCATCCGACGCAGCTGGTTCCTGTTCGTGCTGCCCGCGCTGGTGCTCAACTATTTCGGGCAAGGCGCGCTGCTGCTGCGCGACCCTGCCGCAATGCAAAACCCGTTCTACCTCATGGCCCCGGAGTGGGCCCTCTACCCCATGCTGGCACTGGCGACGATGGCCACCGTCATCGCGTCCCAGGCGGTGATCTCGGGCGCTTTCTCCATCACGCGACAAGCCATGCAGCTCGGTTTTTTGCCCCGTCTCGAAGTGCGTCATACCTCCGAGCGCGAGCAAGGGCAAATCTACTTGCCTGCGCTCAATTGGGCCTTGATGGCGGCGGTGATGTTACTGGTGCTCGGCTTTCGTTCCTCGAACAACCTCGCGGCAGCCTACGGGCTGGCGGTGACGGGCGACATGGTGATCACCTCGCTTCTGGCCACCGTGGTGGCCGCCCGCGTCTGGGGCTGGGGCTGGGCGCGTGCCGTGGCGCTCTTTGCCTGTTTCCTCGTGGTGGAATCGACCTTCCTCGCTGCCAACGTCCTGAAAATTCCCGATGGCGGCTGGTTCCCGCTGCTCGCCGGCGTCGTCGTCTTCATCGTCATGCTCACGTGGCAGCAGGGACGAGTGCTGCTCTTGGAGCGGCTCGAAGGGGGTCGGATGCCTTTGGTGCGTTTCATCGAATCCCTGCGCGGCGGCATGCCGCTGCGGGTACCGGGAACGGCAGTCTTTCTCAACGCCAACCCCGAACGAGTGCCGCACGCCCTGCTGCATAATCTGATGCACAACAAGATCCTGCACGAGCGCGTGGTCATCGCCTCGGTGCAGTTCGAGGACGTGCCCTACGTGCCGCCGCAAGAGCGGCTCGAGATCAAGGTGCTGCCCGAAAACTTCTGGCAGGTGATCGTGCACTACGGCTTCATGGACGAACCGGACTTGCCGGCGACCCTGATGCAGGCCGCCTCCGAGGGCTTGGAATTCGAACCTTTGGCCACTTCGTGGTTCCTCGGTCGCGAGACGGTACTCACTCGCCCCGGCCCCGAGATGCCCCTGTGGCGCAAACGGGTCTTCGTCACCCTGCACCGCAACGCCGGCAGCGTCACCGCCTTCTTCAAGATTCCGCCCAACCGCGTGGTCGAGCTCGGCACCCAGGTGATCCTGTAGACGAAAAGGCCTCCCGTCGACCGACGGGAAGCGAACCAAAATCGGCCTTCTTCTTTACCGCGCTTTACTGGGCGGGCGCGAGCCGGATCAGATAATCGAACGCCGATAGCGCCGCTTTGGCCCCCTCGCCCATGGCGATGATGATCTGCTTGTAAGGCACCGTGGTGCAGTCGCCGGCCGCGAACACGCCTGGAGCGGACGTCGTGCAGCGCGCATCGATCTCGATTTCGCCGAAGCGGTTGCGCGCCACCGCGCCCTCGAGCCAGTCGGTGTTGGGCACCAGGCCGATCTGCACGAACACGCCCGCCAGTTCCACCGTGTGTTCTTCGCCCGTGGCCCGATCGCGGTAGCGCAGGGCATTCACCTTCGCCCCATCGCCGAGGATTTCCGTCGTCTGGGCATTGGTGACGATGGTCACGTTGGGCAGGCTCCTGAGCTTGCGTTGCAGCACGGCATCGGCGCGCAGGGCATCGGCGAATTCGATGAGCGTGACGTGCTCGACGATGCCGGCCAGATCGATCGCTGCTTCCACCCCCGAATTTCCGCCGCCGATCACCGCCACTTTCTTGCCCTTGAAGAGCGGCCCGTCGCAATGCGGGCAGTAGGCCACGCCCCGGCCGCGGTATTCCTTCTCGCCGGGCACGCCCAGCTCGCGCCAGCGCGCCCCCGTGGCAAGGATTACCGCCTTGGCACTGAGCTCGGCGCCGTTGGCGAGCGCCACTTTCGCCGTCTTGCCCGCCTCTGCAGGCACGTCGAGCCGCACCGCGCGCTGATGGTTCATGATGTCTACATCATAGGCTTTCACGTGCTCTTCGAGGCCCGCGACGAGTTTGGGCCCTTCGGTCTCCTTCACCGAGATGAAGTTCTCGATGGCGAGCGTGTCCATCACTTGACCACCGAAGCGCTCGGCCACGATCCCGGTGCGCAGTCCCTTGCGCGCGGCGTAGATCGCCGCCGCGGCCCCGGCCGGACCACCGCCGACGATGAGGATGTCGAATTCGCCCTTCTGCGCAAGGCGCGCCCGGTCGCGCGCTTCGGCCTGCGTGTCGACCTTGGCGAGGATCTCCGGCAGCTCCATCCGTCCCTGGCCGAAGAGCTCGCCGTTGAGGTAGACGGTAGGCACGGCCATGATCTGCTTGGCCTCGACTTCGGCGGGGAAGCTCGCCCCGTCGATCATCACCGCTTGTACGTTGGGGTTCAAAGCCGCCATGGTGTTGACCGACTGCACCACTTCGGGGCAGTTGTGGCACGACAGCGACACGTACACCTCGAAATGCAGCGGCGAATCCAGGCTCTTGATCTGCTCGATCACGTCCGGCTCGACCTTGGGCGGATAACCGCTCACCTGCAGCAGCGCCAGGATGAGCGAGCCGAACTCGTGCCCCAGGGGCAAGCCGGCGAAATGCACCCGCGGCGCCTCCCCGGGGCGCGTCACCGCGAACGCCGGGCGACGCCCACCGGCGACTTCTTCGCCCACCGCTTCGCGCACCGTCACCTTGCCGCCGCCAGCGACAACGATCTCCTGCACCAGCTCGGCCAATTGCCGGGCGCGCTCGCTGTCGTCGAACGCCGTGACGAGCTCGATCGGCCCGGCCAAACGTTCGAGGTATTGCGCCAAAGCGCCCTTCGTTTCTTGATCCAACAATGCCATGACACACCCTCCTTCGTCGAAACTTTGGACGAAAAAAGCCCCACGGCCTCTTTCGACCGACGTCTCGTGCTCGGGGAAAGGAGCGCCGCGCGAGGCGGCGCCGGAATACCTGCCGGCCGGAACACACCCCGACCGGTCTTCGCGCGAAAAATCAGATCTTGCCGACCAGATCGATGGAAGGCTTGAGCGTCTCGGCGCCTTCGTTCCACTTGGCCGGGCAGACTTCACCCGGATGCTCGGCCACGTACTTGGCAGCTTTCACTTTGCGCAGCAGCTCGGCGGCGTTGCGGCCGATGCTGTTGTCGTTGACCTCCATCCCTTTGATGACACCGTTGGGGTCGATGATGAAGGTGCCGCGCAGCGCCAGGCCTTCTTCTTCGATGAGCACGTCGAAGGCGCGCGCCAGTTTCTGCGCCGGGTCGCCGAGCATGGGATAGCGCACTTTCTTGATGGCGGGAGAAGCCTCGGCCCACGCCTTGTGCGTGAAGTGGGTGTCGGTCGACACCGAGTAGATCTCGCAATTGATCTTCTTGAATTCGTCATACAGATCGGCGAGATCCTCGAGCTCGGTCGGGCACACGAAAGTGAAGTCGGCCGGGTAGAACACGAACACCGACCAATGACCGCGCAGATCGGCGTCGGTCACTTCAACGAACTTGCCGTTATGGTAAGCCTGGGCTTTGAACGGAACGACTTGGGTGTTGATCAAGCTCATAGTGTTTCCTCCTGTCAGGGTCGAACATCTCACGCACCGGCCTTGTGACCGGCGGCGGTCCGGCACGGCGTGCCGGTCACCACGCGAATCATTCTAGGTCAGCCCCCGGGCAAAATCCAATCGTCCCTGGCAAACGTCATCATAGATGAAAGCTATCAATAAGCACGGTCAATTCAAAATCGTGTCAATGACCCACACTCCCGTCGTGGGCGACGACCGTGGACACATGCGCTAGAATTGTCCCTCGAACCGTGCCCGGAGAGGATGATGGACCCGCGTCTGCGCGAAATTCCTTACAACTACACCTCCTTGTCCGACCGTGAGATCGTGATCCGGTTGTTGGGCGAGGAAGCCTGGGCGATCCTGGAGGCCCTGCGCGGCGAGCGCGTCACCGGGCGCTCGGCGCGCATGCTCTTCGAGATCCTCGGCGACATCTGGGTGGTGCAGCGCAATCCCTTCCTGCTCGACGATCTGCTCGCCAACCGCAAGCGTCGCCAGGCGCTGGTCGAGGCTCTGCGCCATCGGTTGGACGAAGTAGAGAAACGGCGCATTGCCAACGCCGCTGCCGATGTCGAGCGCGCCGCGCGCGTGGCGCGTCTGGTCGAACTCACCGCCGCCGCGATCGACGTCTTCGAGCGCTCCTTCCCTGAAACCGAGCGGCTGCGCAAGGACGTGCTGCGGGTGCTGTCGCGCCACACTCGGCGCGACAACATCCGCTTCGACGGGCACGCACGCGTCTCGCACGTCACCGACGCCACCGACTGGCGGGTCGAACTGCCCTTCGTCGTACTCACGCCGGATACGGAAGAAGAGATCGCCCCCTTGGTGCGCGGCTGCATCGAACTGGGGCTCACCATCATCCCGCGTGGCGGCGGTACCGGCTACACGGGCGGCGCCGTGCCGCTCGATGCGCGTTCGGCCGTCATCAACACGGAGAAGCTCACTTCGCTCGGCCCGGTCGAAGAAGTCGAATTGCCTGGACGCGAAGGGCCGCTGCCCCAGCGCTATCCCACCATCCGCACCGGCGCCGGCGTCGTCACACAGCGCGTGGCCGATGCCGCGACCGCCGCCGGGCGCGTCTTCGCCGTCGATCCCACCTCGGCCGAAGCCTGCTGCATCGGCGGCAACATCGCCATGAACGCCGGCGGCAAGAAGGCGGTGCTGTGGGGCACGGCGCTCGACAACCTCCTGTGGTGGAAAATGGTCACGCCCGACGGCAACTGGCTCGAAGTCGAGCGGCTCGAGCACAACCTCGGGAAAATCCACGAACAGGAGACGGTCTACTTCCGCCTGCACCGCTTCGACGGGCTCACCTATGCGCCCTTGGGCGAAGAGATCATCAGCGCGCCGGGCGCGACGATGCGCAAACCGGGCCTGGGCAAGGACGTCACCGACAAATACCTGCACGGCATCCCCGGCATCCAGAAGGAAGGCACCGACGGCCTCATCGTGGCCGCCCGCTGGGTGCTGCACAAGATGCCGCCGGTCACGCGCACCGTCTGCCTCGAATTCTTCGGTCAGGTGCGCGACGCGGTGCCGGCCATCGTCGAGATCACCGACTATTTCAAACCCGGCGGCGGAGGGCACGCGGCCGGGGTGCAACTGGCCGGCCTCGAGCACCTCGACGAGCGCTACGTCAAAGCCGTGGGCTATACCACCAAGGCCAAGCGCCGCGGCCGCCCGAAGATGGTGCTGGTGGGCGACATCGTCGGTCACGACGAAGAAGCGGTGATGCGCGCCGCCTCCGAAGTGGTGCGGATGTGCAACAAGCGCGACGCCGAAGGGTTCATCGCGGTGACCCCGGAGCAGCGCAAGCGCTTCTGGCTCGAGCGTTCCCGCACCGCGGCCATTTCCCGGCATACCAACGCCTTCAAGATCAACGAAGACGTCGTCATCCCTCTGCCCAAGATGGGCGAGTACTGCGACGCCGTCGAGCGCATCAACATCGAGCTGTCGCTGGACAACAAGCTCGCCCTGTGCGACCGGCTCGAAGCCTTTCTGCGTGAACCCAAACTGCCGCTCGATCCGGGCGATGCCGATGTGCCGCCGGAGACGCTCATCGGCGAGAAGCGCGAGCTCGCGCTCGAGATCGTCGACGCGGTACGCCGGCGCTGGCGCTGGCTGCGGGACAACCTCGACCTGCCGCTCGCCGAGGCCGAACGGCACTTCGCCGAATACGGCATCGAGGCGGGCGAGCTCACCAACCGCGCCGAAGCGCCCACGCTCTTCCACCGCCTGCAGGATTATTCCATACGCATATCTTGGAAGCGCGAGCTGCGCCCGGGGCTCATGCGCCTTTTCGACGGCGACGTCTTCCGCCCCACTCGCGAGCGCATCCTCGAGCTCCACCAGCAGGTCAAACGCGGACGGCTCTTCGTGGCGCTGCACATGCACGCCGGCGACGGCAACGTGCACACCAACATCCCGGTCAATTCCGACGATTATGAAATGCTGCAGACCGCCAACCGCGTGGTCGACCGCATCATGGCGGTGGCGAAGTCGCTCGGCGGGGTCATCTCCGGCGAGCATGGCATCGGCATCACCAAGATCGACTATCTCGACGAGGAGCAGCTTCGCCCCTTCTGGGACTACAAACGCCGCATCGATCCCAAAGGCGCGTTCAACCGCGGCAAGCTCATGCCCGGCGGCAACCTGGCCCGCGCTTATACGCCCTCGTTCAACCTGCTCGGTCACGAATCGCTCATCATGGAGCAGACCGAGATCGGGGCGATCGCCGACGACATCAAGTCCTGCCTGCGCTGCGGCAAATGCAAGCCCGTGTGCTCGACGCACGTGCCGCGCGCCAATCTCCTCTACAGCCCGCGCGACAAGATCCTCTCCACCTC
Source organism: Tepidiphilus baoligensis (assembly GCF_012911495.1). Classification (NCBI taxonomy): domain Bacteria; kingdom Pseudomonadati; phylum Pseudomonadota; class Hydrogenophilia; order Hydrogenophilales; family Hydrogenophilaceae; genus Tepidiphilus; species Tepidiphilus baoligensis. The sequence continues at coordinate 81,318 of NZ_JAAAUB010000001.1, read as the reverse complement.
GCAGCTGATCGAGGCGCTGCTCTACGAGGAGCAGACGCGTCGCGGCGTGTCGCTGGCCCACTGGGCCGAGTTCGAGGACATCGGCGATCACTGCACCGTCTGCCACAAGTGCGAGAAACCCTGCCCGGTCGACATCGACTTCGGCGACGTCTCCATCAAGATGCGGAACCTCCTGCGCAAGCAGGGGAAAAACTCCTTCAACCCGGGCACGAAGGCGGCGATGCTGCTGCTCACGATCAAGGATCCAACCACGGTCAAACTGGTGCGCAAGACCATGGTCGAGTGGGGCTACAAGGCGCAGCGCCTGGCGCACCAGTGGGCCAAGCGCCTCGGGCTCATCCAGGAGCAGACGCGCCGCCCGCCGCTCACGGTGGGCAAGCCGCCGATCCGCGAGCAGGTGATCCACTTCGTGAACAAACCGATGCCGGGCAATCTTCCCAAGCGCACGGCGCGGCAACTCCTCGACATCGAAGATCACACCGTGATCCCCGTGATCCGCAACCCCCAGGTGCCGGCGAGCGACTCGGACGCCGTGTTCTACTTCCCCGGTTGCGGCTCCGAGCGGCTCTTCAGCCAGGTGGGGCTGGCCACCCAAGCCATGCTCTATCACGTCGGCGCCACCACGGTGCTACCGCCGGGCTACCTCTGCTGCGGCTACCCGCAGACCGCCGCCGGCAACGACGACAAGGGGCAGCGCATCACCACCGAGAACCGCGTGCTCTTCCACCGGGTGGCCAACACGCTCAACTACCTCGACATCAAGACGGTGGTCGTCTCCTGCGGCACCTGCATGGACCAGCTGCTCGACTACCACTTCGAGCAGATCTTCCCCGGCTGCCGGCTGCTCGACATCCACGAATACCTGATGGAGAAAGGCATCCGGCTCGACGGCATCCCCGGCGTGCGCTACATGTACCACGAGCCCTGCCACACGCCGATGAAGCAATACGCGGGCATCGAGGTGACGAAAAAGCTGTTGGGCACGGAGGTCGCACTCAACGACCGTTGCTGCGGCGAATCGGGAACGCTCGCCGTCACGCGGCCGGACGTATCGACGCAAGTGCGTTTCCGCAAGCAGGAAGAACTGGAGAAGGACGCCGCACGGCTTCGCGCCGACGCCGCGCCCGGCACCCCGGTGAAGGTGCTCACTTCCTGCCCCAGCTGCCTGCAGGGGTTGCACCGCTTCGGCAACGACGCCGGGGGGCTCGATGCCGACTACGTGGTGGTGGAGCTCGCCAAGCACCTGCTCGGCCCCGATTGGCTCGAGCGCTACGTCGAATCCGCCAACCGCGGCGGAATCGAGCGCGTGCTCCTGTGAGCCTCGGCAGCCCGTCCCACCCGGACGGGCTGCGAGGGGATCATCGCCTCGGCTGGCGCGCTTTCAGGGCCTCTTCGAGCTCGCGGCGCTCGGCGGCGAGGCGTTTCGCCGCTGCCTCGCGCTCTTCTCGCAAGCGCCGCACCGCCGTTTCCACCGCTTCCGGGTCCGCCTTTTCCGCCGGCATCTCGCGTATCTGGTCGATCTGCCGATCGTAGCCGGCCAGCTGCGCATCACGCCAGGCATCGAACGCCTCTAGGGTGGGGAACGCCTGCAGCAGGCGCTCGTGCTTACGCCGCAGCATCCGTTCCTGCGCCGAGAGATCCTCCGAATCGTCCGACACCCGATGGCGCGCCCGCTCGGCATCCGGATCGACTACTTTGCGTACCACGCCGCTGGCATCGATCAGCCAGTATTTGCGTCCATAACACTCGGCGGGCAGAGGATTCCCACACACTCTCCGTCCGTTGACGTCGTCACAGCACGCCACTCCCTCCCGCGCACTTGCCGTCCCGACGACGAGCATGCCCAACAATCCCCCAGCCAACACCCCGCGCCAGATTCGCCGCCCCATCGCTCTCAGCCCTCATGGCCCCATCCGGACATGATATGCGAAACAGCCGATCCATGCCATGCCTGAACGATCACGCCGGCACATTTTTCTCGGATCCACGCTCGCTCAGGCGCGACGCGCCGCCGAGCCCTGCACCCCGTAGCGCTCACGATACGCCCGCACCGCCGGCAAGTGCTCGCGCAGCCGTGGATCGTCGGCGAGCAGCGCGAGCAGATCCTCGAGCGTGGCCACGGCGATCACGGGGATACCGAAGCGCCGGCTCACTTCCTGGGCTGCCGACTCCTCGCCTTCGCCGCGCTCCATGCGGTCGAGCGCGATCACGACGCCCGCCGGCTCCGCGCCATGGGCCCGGATGAGTTCGATCGAGGCGCGCACCGAGGTCCCCGCCGAGATCACGTCATCGACGATGAGGATACGGCCGCGCAACGGCGCGCCGATGAGCCGCCCGCCCTCCCCGTGCGCTTTCGCTTCCTTGCGATCGAAGGAGAAAGGCTTGTCGAGCCCCCGCTCGGCGAGCCGGATCGCCACGCCCGTCACCAAGGGGATACCCTTGTAAGCCGGCCCGAAGAGGCCATCGAAGGCAATGCCGCTCGCGAGGATGGCTTCGACGTAGAAACCGCACAGCGCCCGAAACGAGGCGCCATCATCGAAGAGTCCCGAATTGAAGAAGTAGGGCGAATGGCGCCCCGCCTTGGTGACGAATTCGCCGAAGCGCAGCACCCCCTTCTCGCAGGCCAGACGCAGAAATTCCCGGCTAAAATCCATGAATCTTCCCCTTTTTCCCAGAGCGGTGACGGGCGGCAATGGTACGCGCCGACCCGCCTCGCCGCAAGCCATTCCGGAGACGACATGACGCTGCGCATCCTTACGCTGAACCTCAACGGCATCCGTTCCGCCGCCGACAAAGGCTTCTTCCGGTGGCTGTCCACCCAAGACGCCGACATCGCCGCCGTGCAGGAGCTCAAGGCGCAGGAACAAGACCTCAGCGAAGAGATGCGCGCTCCCGACGGCTACACCGGACACTTCCATTTCGCCGGGAAGAAAGGCTACGCCGGTGTCGGCCTCTACCTGCGCCACCCCCCGCTCGAGCTCGTCGCCGGCATCGGCGAGCCGGAGTTCGACGCCGAAGGGCGCTATCTCGAAGCCATCTATCCCGGCCTCTCGGTGGTCTCGCTCTATCTGCCCTCCGGCTCGGCCGGCCCGGAACGGCAGGCGTCCAAGTTCCGTTTCATGGACGCCTTCTTTCCCAAGCTGCGTGAACTGCGCCACTGCGGCCGCGAAGTCGTGATCTGCGGCGACTGGAACATCGCCCACACCGAGAAGGACCTCAAAAACTGGCGCAGCAACCAGAAACACTCCGGGTTTCTCCCCGAAGAACGGGCCTGGCTCAGCCGCGTGTTCGACGAGCTGGGCTGGATCGACGTCTACCGTCACCTCTACCCCGAGGCCACCGAAGAAGGCTACACCTGGTGGTCCAACCGCGGTCGCGCGTGGGAAAAGAACGTCGGTTGGCGCATCGACTACCAGATCGCCACCCCCGGCATTGCCGCCACTGCCCGTGCCGCCCGGGTCTACAAGGACGAGCGCTTCTCCGATCACGCCCCGCTCATCGTCGACTACGACTTCGCACTGGCGCAAAATCCGCGATAATTCTCCTTTTTTCTCACGGGACCCTCGATGAACCCCAAAGTCGAAGCCATGCGCCGCGTGCTCGCCGAGGCCGAGTGCATCGCCGATTCCAGCCAAGTGCAGCGCGCCATCGACCGCGTCGCCGCCGAGATCACGGAAGTGCTCGCCGAACGCGACCCGCTCGTCTATGTGGTCATGAAAGGCGCCGTCGTCTTCGCCGGCCAGATCCTGCCGCGGCTGCGCTTTCCGCTGGAAGTCGCCTATCTGCACGCCACGCGCTACCATGACACCACCGCCGGCAGCCGGCTGGAGTGGCGGGTGGAACCCACCGCGCCCATCGAGGGACGCCCCGTGCTCGTGCTCGACGACATCCTCGACGAAGGCTATACGCTCGCCGCGGTGATGCAGCGGCTGCGCGACGAAGGCGCCGAGGACGTCTATCTCGCGGTGCTCTGCCACAAGCTGCACGAACGCAAAGCCTATCCCGGCATGCGGGCCCACTTCACCGGTCTGGAAATCCCCGATCGCTACGTCTTCGGCTACGGCATGGACTATAAAGGGTACTGGCGCAACGCCGACGGCATCTACGCCGTACGGGAATCGTAAGGAAAACTCGCCATGCTCGTCACCTTCAAATCGGAAGCCGACGCCGACATCGTCATGTACCGCAAGCACGCCGAGCCCATCCTGCAGATGCTCGGCAAGGACGTCGAACGCGGCATCCTCACGCCCGAAGAGTTACCACGAGCCATCGCCCAGCTCGAAGCCGCGATCGAGGCCGACCGCCAGGCGCACCCTGGCCTGGACGAGACCGAGGAAGAAAAGGCCAAGGAAGAAGGCAAGGAGCCGCCGGTGGAATTCCACCGCCGCGCTTGGCCGCTGCTGCAGATGATGAAGCGCGCACTCGCCGAGAAAAAGCCCGTCGTCTGGGGCGTGTGAGCGTTCACGCTCGCTCGAGCGAACGCACCCCTTCCCGCCCGACCAGCACCGGTTCCACCTCCAACTCCACGCCGAAGCGCTCGGCCACCGCCTCGCGCACGCGCCGCGCGAGCGCGAGAAAATCCGCGCCCGTCGCCCCGCCTGCGTTACACAGCACCAGCGCCTGGCGCTCATGCACCATCGCCCCGCCTTCGCGTACCCCCTTGAGGCCGCAGCGCTCGATCATCCAGCCCGCGGCGAGCTTCACGCGCCCATCCGGCTGGGGATGGCGCGGCAGATCGGGATGGAGCGCCGCCAGGCGTTCGGCTACTGCGGGCGAGACCAGCGGGTTCTTGAAGAAACTGCCGACGTTACCCTGCACGCGAGGATCGGGGAGCTTGCGCGCCCGGATCTCGGCCACCGCCGCATAGACGTCCGCCGGTGAGACGCGTTGCGCTCGCCCGCCGAACCACCGCTGCAGGTCGGGATAGTCGAGCCGCGGCGGCTCGTCCCGCGGCAGGCGAAAAACCACGGCCGTGATCACGCGTGAGGATTCCTCCGCCGCCTTGAAGCGGCTCGTGCGGTAGCCGAAGCCGCACTCGTCGGCAGAAAGCGTCCACGCCAGCCCCGTGTCGCGATCCACCCCCTCGACCCAGGCGATGCGCTCGCCCACCTCCAGCCCGTAGGCACCGACGTTTTGCACCGGCACGGCCCCCACGCTACCGGGAATGGCCGCGAGGTTCTCCAGGCCACCCCAGCCTTGCGTCACGCACCAGCGCACGAACCCGTCCCACGGCTCCCCGCCGGCGGCGCGCACGAGCCGTGCCCCACCCTCTTCGCCCACGAGTTCGTACCCGCGGGTGGCCAAGCGCACCACCCGGCCAGCGAAATCTTCGAGGAAGACGACGTTACTGCCCCCGCCGAGCACGAGCTCCGGCATCGGCGCGGCTTTGCGTCGTTCGAGCCAGCGGGCGATATCCGCTTCGTCTTCCAGCACGAGCAGCTCCTGCGCCCTGACGGGCACCCCGAGGGTGGTCCAGGAAGAGAGATCGACCTCTACGAAGCGCTGCATCGCCGCTCCTGATCCGGCGCGATCGGGAAGATCCGGTCGTAACACCAGTTGAAGACGTAAGCATAGACGGTGTAAGCGAGCGCCAACCCCAGGTCGGCGACGAGCGCCTCGAGCCACCCCATGTCGGTCCAAGCGACGATCACCGGCAAGGTGAGGAACAAGAGCCCGCCCTCGAACCCGAGCGCCTGCACGAGGCGCCACAGAGGCGGACGCTGGTCGGCACGACGCCGCAAGAAGCGCGCCTCCAAGCGGTCGAACATCGTGTTGTAGCCCGCATTCCACAGCGCAGCGATGAGCGCGAGCAGCGCGAGCAAACCCAAGGAGTCGAGCACCGGCTCACCGCTCGCCCAGGCAAATGGCGGCGTGATCAGCAAGAGGCCACCCGCCTCGAACGCCAACACCTGGCGCACCCGATCACGCCAGGTGCGCAAGGGAACGCGTTCGTGCTCGGTCCTAACCGTTCGTTCCATCTCTTCCCACGGGAATCTTGAGGGGGAGTCTCTTTCGAATGCATTGCTGCGCAGCTTCCTCGCGGCGCGACGCGGCGCTCGGATACGCACCCGCCGGCGCGGTCGAATCCCTCGTCCCGCGCCCCGGGCGCCTTGCCCGGCAAGTGCTCGCAGAGCCCAGATTGTACCGCCCCCAGGTAAACCCTAGTTTGCAAGGAAAAACTTTTCCGCTATCCTGCCCCGCCAAGATCGGGATCCCGGGAGAAAAAGGGTGGCGATGCTCGAATTGGAAGGCATCGTGATGGCTTTCGGCGGATTTCATGCCGTCGATGGTGTTACGCTCAGCGTCGAGGAAGGGCAAGTACTCGGGCTCATCGGCCCCAACGGTGCCGGCAAGACGACGCTCTTCAACGTGATCGCCGGGGCCTATACGCCCACGGCCGGCACCATCCGTTTCCTGGGTGAAGACATCACCCGGCTGCGCACCGACGAGCGCTTCCACCGAGGGCTGGTGCGCACTTTCCAGATTCCACACGAATTCCATCGCTTGAGCGTGCTGGAAAACCTCATGGTGGTGCCGCCTCGCCAGCCCGGCGAGAACCTCTTCGCCAACTGGTTCGACTGGCGCCGGGTGCGCCGCGTGGAAGAAGAAGTGCGGCAGAAAGCGATCGAGGTCCTCGCCTTTCTCGAACTCACCCACGTGGCCAACGAGCGCGCCGGCCACCTCTCCGGTGGGCAGAAGAAACTGCTGGAGCTCGGGCGCACCATGATGACCGACGCCAAGCTGGTGCTGCTCGACGAACCGGCCGCCGGAGTCAACCGCACGCTACTGCGCAAGCTCGAGGAAAAGATCCAGATCCTCAACCGGGAGTGGGACTACACCTTCATCCTCATCGAACACGACATGGAGATGATCGCCAAACTCTGCCACCCCGTCGTCTGCATGGCCGAGGGCAAGGTGCTCACGCAAGGCGAATTCCTCGACGTGCGCAACGATCCGCGCGTGCTCGAAGCCTACCTGGGCGAGACGGTGACGGAGGAGCCCGCATGACCCACACTCCCTCCCTGGATCGTCCTCAGCCCATCCTCATCATGCACCAGGTGCGCGGCGGCTATGGCGATGCCGACATCCTGCAGGGCGTCTCGCTCACGGTGATGCCGCAAGAGATCGTCGTCATCGTCGGGCCCAACGGCGCGGGCAAATCGACGGCGATGAAAGCGGTGTTCGGGCTGGTGCGCATCCGCAGCGGGGCCATCGTCTTCGAAGGCGAAGACATCACCGGCTGGAGCCCGGATCGCATCGTGCGCCGCGGCATCTCCTACGTACCCCAGGTCGACAACGTCTTTCGCGAAATGACGGTGCATGAGAACCTGGAAATGGGTGCTTTTCTCGCCAAAGGGGATCTGAGCGCGGCCTACGATCGCATCTATGCCCTTTTCCCCGATCTGAAGACCAAACGCCACGCGCTCGCCGGCGACCTCTCGGGCGGACAGCGCCAGATGGTGGCCATGGGCCGCGCGCTCATGCTCGACCCCAAGCTCCTGCTGCTCGACGAACCCACCGCCGGGCTCTCCCCCAAGTACATGGAGCAGATCTTCCAAATCTGCCGTGACGTACGCGACTCGGGCGTCTCGATCCTGCTCGTGGAACAGCACGCCAAGCAGGCGCTCGCCTTCTGCGATCGCGGCTACGTGCTCGCCACCGGAGCCAATCGTTTCGAAGGCTCGGGCCGCGCGATCCTCGAAGATCCCGAAATCGCCCAGATGTTCCTCGGAGGATGAAGGGTTCCTCATGCTCGAATTCATCAATTTCTACATCATTCCCGGGATCGTGATCGGCGCGATCTATGCGCTGGGCGCCATCGGCATCACGCTCATTTTCGGCATCCTGCGCTTTGGCCATTTCGCCCATGGCGACCTCGCCACCACCGGGGCCTATCTCGCGCTAGGCGTGACGACCCTCATCGGGCTCACCCCCTGGCTCTCGCTGCCGGTGGCGATGATCCTCACGGCGCTGCTCGCCTACGGCATCCACCGCCTCTTCTATCGTCATCTCGAAGCCCGGCCCAAGATCCTCACGGTGATGGCCTCGCTCGGCATCGGCATGATGCTACGCTCGGTCGTACAGGTGGCTTGGGGCGTGGATCCACTCGCCTACGGTAGCGGCATCGCCCGGGCCCAATCCTTCGCGGGCCTGATGCTACGCCCCCGCGAGATCGCCACCCTCGCCCTCACGCTCGCCCTGGTGGCGACACTGCTCGCTTTCCTGCGCTACAGCAAATGGGGCAAAGCGATGCGAGCGATGTCGGACAACCCCGACCTCGCGCGCCTGTGCGGCGTCGATAACGACCGGGTCACGCGGCTCACTTGGTTCATCGTCGGTGCGCTCGCGGCCGCCTCCGGTTTCTGCCTGGGCATCAACACCGAACTCACCACCATGATGGGCTGGTCGGCGATGCTGTCGATGTTCGCCGCGGCGGTGCTCGGCGGCGTGGGGCGCGTCGAAGGCGCGGTGGTGGGCGGCCTGGTGATCGGGCTCGCCGAAGAACTCTCGGTGCTCCTCGTACCCAGCCCCTACAAATCGGCCACCGCCTTCGTCATCCTGCTCGCCATCCTGCTGCTGCGGCCGCAGGGCATCTTCAAGGGCAAAGTGCTGTAAGGAGCGACATCATGGCCTCGATCGGCCTCATCAACTACGCCACCTTCATGGGCACCATGATCGGCATTTACGGCATCCTCGCCCTGGGCCTGAACGTGCAATGGGGCGTGACCGGGCTCTTCAATGCGGGCATCGCCGGATTCTTCGCCGTGGGTGCCTACCTCTCGGCGCTCCTCACCGCCCCGCCCTCGCCCGAGCGCATCATGGGCTGGGAGCTCCCCGTGCTCGTCGGCTGGCTCGGCGCCATGGCCGGCGCCGCCCTCATCGCCTGGCCGATCGGACGCGTCTGCCTGCGTTTCCGCTCGGATTACCTGGCGATCGCCACCATCGGCGTGGCCGAGGTGATCCGCCTGGTGCTGCGCACCGAGGAAACGCTCTCCGGCGGCGCCCGCGGCATCACCGGCGTTCCTCGTCCCTTCGGCGGCCTCGAATACTCGCTGTCGCAATTCGCCTATTTCGCCTTGGTGATCGCCGTGCTCCTCGTGGTCTACTGGGCGCTGGAGCGACAGCTCACCGCCCCCTGGGGAAGGATGATGAAGGCGATCCGCGACAACGAGCAGGCAGCCGCCGCCATGGGTAAGGACGTCGAACGCCGCCGGCTGGAATCCTTCGTGCTCGGCGCAGCGATCATGGGCCTGGCCGGGGCGCTCTACGTCCACTTCATGCGCGCGATCACGCCCGAGGCCATCGACCCCATGATTGCCACCTTTCTCGTGTGGATCATGCTGATCCTGGGCGGCTCGGGCAACAACCGCGGCGCCATTCTCGGGGCCGTGATCATCTGGCTCATCTGGTCGATGTCGGAATTCATCACCGACCAGCTCCCCGCCGACGTCGCCACTCAGGCGAAATACGTGCGCGTCTTCCTCATCGGTTTGATGCTGCAGCTCATCCTGCGCTTCCGTCCGGAAGGATTGCTCCCAGAAGAGAGCGTACAGCGGACTTCGCATCTTTCCCCGCCACGATCCTAGGCGCTTCGAGCAAGCAGCACGAGCGGACATCCCAAGGCTCGACGCGCGATGGGTTCTTCGCAACGCCCTCTCGTCTAAAATGATTGTGCTGACCAACCCCGGAAGGAGACCCGAAATGAACAAAACCCGCGCTTCGATCCTCACGCTCGCGCTTGCTGGAGCGCTCGCCACCTCCCCGGCATGGGCTCAGAACGTGAAAGTAGCCTATCTCGTCGGCATCACCGGACCGATCGCCGGCATGGCGCCCACCATGGTGCAATCGATGAAGTTCGCGGCCGAACAGGTCAATGCCCAGGGGGGCATCGGCAATGGCGGCAAGATCGACCCGCAGGTGTACGATTCCGGCTGCAACCCGCAGCTCGCCACCGACGCGGCCACCAAGGCGGTCAACGTCAACGGCGTGATCGGCATGGTCGGGCCGTCATGCTCCGGACCGGTGATCGCCGTGGCCAATTCCGTCACCGTTCCGGCCGGAGTGCTCCTCATCACCTCCTCGGGTACTTCACCCAAGATCAGCACGCTGGACGACAAGGACCTCGTCTTCCGTACCGTCGCCTCCGACGACTACCAAGGACGGGCGCTGGCGCGCACGCTCAAGGCCCGAGGCACCGACAAGGTGGCCGTGACCTACCTCAACAACGACTACGGCCTGGGGTTGGCCGAGGCCTTCAGCGACGAATTCAAGAAACTCGGCGGCACGGTCACGGCCAGCCGGGCGCATGAGGACAAGAAAGCCTCCTATCGTTCGGATCTGGCCGAGCTCGCCAAGGGCGGCGCCGACACCCTGGTGGTGTTCGCCTACGGCAATTCCTCGGGGCTCACCATCGTCCGCCAAGCAATGGAAAACGGGTTTTTCAAGAACTTCGTCGGCGCCGACGGCATGCGTGACGAGAACATGATCAAGACCCTGGGTGCGGAGAACCTCAAAACCTTCCTCGTCTCCGCACCTGCCGGGGCCACGGGCGCGGGGTTCGAGAAATTCAGCCAGGAGTTCAAAGCAGCCGGTGGCGACCCCAACGGCACCTTCGCCGCCACGAGCTACGACGCAGCCTTCCTGATGGCGCTGGCGATCGAGAAGGCCGGCGGCGACAAGGCCAAGCTTTCCCAGGCGCTGCGTGAAGTCGCCACCGCCCCGGGCGAACCCATCCTCCCCGGTGAGTGGACCAAAGCGAAGCAACTGATCGCCGAAGGCAAAGACATCGACTACAAAGGAGCCGCCGGCGATCACGAATTCGACGCCAACGGCGACGTGCCGGGTGACTATATCCTCTACAAGGTGAGCGGCAATACCTTCGCCGAGATCGAACGCATGAAATAATTACCCGCACCGCCGTGGCGCATACGCCCGCGGCGGCGGGTCAACCGAATACCTGACGGTGCTCGCGCGTGGCGCGGAACTGCACCGTCGGGTATTTTTCCATCGTCACCTCCAGGTTGTAGCGCGACGAGGCGAGATACACCGGGTTGCCGTCGATGTCGCGTGCAAGGCGCATGGCTTGTTCCCGCTCGAAGCGCGCGCGCGTGGCCTCGTCCGGATACACCAGCCAGCGGGCGGTATAGATCTCCGCCGGTTCGAAGAGCGCCTCCACGCCGTATTCGCTGCGCAGCCGCTCGGCCACGATCTCGAACTGCAGCACCCCGATCGCCCCGAGCAGGAGCTGGCCGCCCTCGAGCTCGAACACCTGGATCGCCCCTTCCTCGCCCAGTTCCTTCAAGCCCTTGTGCAGCTGCTTGGCTTTGAGCGGATCGCGCAGCCGCGCCATGCGGAAGAGCTCCGGCGCGAAGTAGGGGATGCCGGTGAAGCCGAGCTTCTCGCCCTCGGTGAGGGTGTCGCCGATCTGCAGCTGACCGTGGTTGTGGATGCCGATGATGTCTCCGGCGAAGGCCTCTTCCTGGATCGCGCGCTCGTTGGCCATGAAGGTGATGGCGTTGGCAAGGCGCATCTCGCGCCCCGCGCGCACGTGCCAGGCTTTCATGCCGTTGCTGTAGCGACCGGAGCAGACGCGGAAGAAGGCGATGCGGTCGCGGTGCTTCGGATCCATGTTCGCCTGAATCTTGAACACGAACCCGGAGAACTTCTCCTCGGTGGGCAGGACCAGCCGCACGCCGGCGTCGCGCGGCTGTGGCGGCGGGGCCCAGTCGATGAGCGCCTGCAGCACTTCCTGCACCCCGAAATTGTTGATCGCCGAGCCGAAGAAAACCGGCGTCTGTCGCCCGGCAAGGAATTCGCCCAGGGCGAAGGGTGAGAGCGCCTCGCGCGCGAGCGCCACCGCCTCGCGCATCGCCCCCACTTCGGTAGGAAAACGCGCATCGAGCTCCGGATTGGCGAGCCCTGCGATCACCTCGGCCTCGACGCGCTTCTCCTCGCCCGGACGGAACACGAGCGTGCGGTCGTGCAGCAGGTGATACACCCCGCGAAAAGCCTTGCCGCTGCCGATGGGCCAAGTGATGGGAGCGCAGTCGATTTTGAGCACCGATTCGATCTCGTCGAGCAGCTCGAAGGGCTCGCGCACCTCGCGATCCATCTTGTTGATGAACGTGATGATGGGCGTGTCGCGCAAACGGCACACTTCCAGCAGCTTGATGGTCTGCGCCTCCACCCCCTTGGCCGCGTCGATCACCATCACGGCGCAGTCGACCGCGGTGAGCACACGGTAGGTGTCCTCGGAAAAATCCTGGTGGCCTGGTGTGTCGAGCAGGTTGATCACGTGACCTTCGTACTCGAACTGCATCACGGAGGAAGTCACCGAGATGCCGCGCTGCTTCTCCACCTCCATCCAGTCGGAAGTGGCGTGCCGCGCGGACTTGCGCGCTTTCACGGTACCGGCCAGTTGGATCGCCCCGCCGAAGAGGAGCAATTTCTCCGTGAGCGTGGTCTTGCCCGCGTCCGGGTGCGCGATGATGCCGAAGGTGCGCCGCCGCGCTACTTCCTGTGCCAGCCGTTCTGCCAATGCGTCGCCCATGTCCGTCTTTTCTGGGAAAATCGCTCATTTTAGCAGCAGGACCATCCATCATGATCCGCTTCGGTCTCGACCGCCTCCTCGCAGAACCCGACCTGCGCCGACCGCTCGCCGGCCGGCGCGTGGCGCTCCTGGCGCACCCCGCTTCCGTCACGCGTGAGCTGGTGCACGCAGCCGACGCGCTCGCGGCGCTGCCCGACGTACGGCTCACTGCGCTCTTCGGTCCGCAGCATGGCGCGCGCGGCGACAAGCAGGACAACATGGTCGAATCGCCCGACGAGTTCGACGCGCGCCTGGGCATCCCCGTGTTCAGCCTCTATGGTGCGGTGCGCCGCCCCACCCCGGCGATGATGGACACCTTCGACGTGCTGCTCGTCGACCTGCAGGATCTCGGCTGCCGCGTCTATACCTACCTCACCACCCTGCGCTACGTGCTGGAAGCGGCCGCAGCCCACGGCAAGAGCGTGTGGGTGCTCGACCGACCCAATCCGCTCGGGCGCGGCATCGAAGGGGGGTTGCTGCAGCCGGGCTGGGAGAGTTTCGTCGGTGCTGGCAGTCTTCCGATGCGTCACGGCCTGACGCTGGGCGAGGCCGGGCGCTGGTTCATCGCCACCCTGGGGCTCGACGTGGATTACCACGCAGTGTCGCTCACCGGGTGGGAGCCGGACGCCGCTCCCGGCTACGGCTGGCCGCTGGGGCAACGCACCTGGATCAACCCCAGCCCCAACGCCCCCACCCCCTGGATGGCGCGCTGCTATCCCGGCACCGTGCTCATCGAGGGTACGACGCTTTCCGAAGGGCGCGGCACCACCCGCCCTCTGGAGGGCTTCGGCGCCCCATGGATCGACCCCTGGCGGCTGCTCGCAGCAATGGAATCGCTCGCCCCGCAGTGGCTCACAGGCTGCCGCCTGCGCCCCTTTTTCTTCGAACCGACTTTCCACAAGCACGCGGGCGAGCGCTGCGGCGGAATCATGATCCATGTCGAGGATCCGGCGCACTACGATCCCCGGCGTTTTCGCCCCTGGCGGCTGGTGGCGCTCGCGCTCAAGGCGCTGCGCCGGCTCCATCCGGATCGGCCCCTATGGCATGCCAACCCCTACGAGTATGAATACGAGCGCCTGGCGATCGATCTCATCGACGGCGGCCCGCGCCTGCGACAGTGGGTCGAGGACGAAGCGGCCGCGCCGGCCGATCTCGACGCGATGATCGAGCCGGAAGAGCGCGCCTGGGCCGAGATTCGTGCCCCTTTCCTGCTCTGACGCCATTCGCTCTATGCTTCCCCTATAATGAGGGGACGGCGCATTCCGCGCCCTGGCGAGCGGCCCATTCATATGCGCTTCCTTTTTCCGCTCCTTCACCGTGCCGCACGCGCCTCGCCGCGGCGCGAACGGCCCCGAGGCCGCGCCAACGATCCCTCACGGCTGGCGTGGCGCCTGGTCGGGCTTTTCGTCCTCTCACTCGTCATCGTCGCCTCGGCGCACGCCGACTACCGTCTGGGCGTTTTCGGCCATCGCCCGCAAGAAATGCTTCAGCGCCAGTGGCAGCCGCTTGCCGACGAACTCTCGCAAGCGCTCGGCGAGCCGGTCATCCTCGAAGTGCTCACGCCCGAGTCGCTCGATCGCGAGATCGCTGCCCGTCGCATCGACTTTCTCTTCACCAACCCCGTTCACTATATCCAAGAGAAATACCGCCACGCATTCTCCGGCCCCATCGCTACGCTCATCACGGTCGAGCACGGCATCAAGACCGCGGCGCTGGGTGGGGTCATTCTCGTGCGCCGCGACGGCCCCATCCGCCGGCCCGAAGACCTCAAAGGCAGGCGTATCCTCATCCCGGGCGCCAAAGGGTTGGGAGGCTACCTCGCCCAGGCCGGTTGGTTGCTCGAGCGCGGCGTACGGGTGCCCGACGACGTCACCCTCCTGCCCCAGGGCAATCACGACGCGGTCGTCCAGGCCCTGCTCGAAGGCAAAGGGGAAGCAGGCTTCGTTCGTACGGGACTGCTCGAAGCGCTCACGCGCGAGGGACGGCTCTCCGCAGAAGATCGAGAACGCCTCATGGTCCTGGGCGAATGGCACCCCGCCGGTTTCCCCTACCGAGTCACCACTTCGCTTTATCCCGAATGGGCCTTCGTTGCCCTGCCCCACGTCTCACCCGAAGTCGCCCGTAAAGTCGCGCTCGCCCTGTACACGCTCACCGACCGGCTCGACGCCATGCCCGATCCCCGTTTCCTCGCCGCGGGCATCGGCGGATTCACCGTCCCCGCCGACTATTCCGGGGTCGAGCGCCTCGCCCAGCGGCTGCGCGTGCCGCCGTTCGAACACGTGGAGGTGGAATTGCGCGACGTGCTGCACCAGTACGCCATCCCCCTCGTACTACTCGCCTGCTCCGCCTTTCTGCTCGTCCTGCTCACGCTGCGCCTGTGGCATACGCGGCGCCAACTCGAGCACCAACGCGCACGACTCGCCTCTGCGCTCGTCGAGACCCAAACCATCCTCGAGACCGTGGATGAAGCCATCTACGGTACCGATGAGCAGGGTCGCTGCATCTTCTTCAATCGCGCCGCCGCCGAGTTACTGGGATTCCGTCCGGAAGAGGTGCTTGGCAAAGTCGCGCACGATCTCTTCCACGCCCGCCGCCCCGATGGCCAACCCTATCCTCGCGAGGAATGCCCCTTGCTGCGCGCCATCGCCGAGGGCAAAAAAGTACGCCAAGACGACGTCTTCTGGCGCGTCGACGGTTTGCCGGTGCCGGTGCACGTCTCGGCGAGTCCTCGCTTCGAGCACGGCCGCAGCGTAGGAATCGTCGTGGCTTTCCACGACATCACCGAAGAGATGCGCCTCGTCGAAGAACTGCGCCGGCTCGCCGCCTACGATCCGCTCACGGGTCTGGCCAATCGCGGCCACCTCGAGCAGCGTCTGCAGGAAGCCCAATCGCTCGTGCAGCGTAACAAACAGCCAGCGGCGCTCTTGATGTTCGACCTCGACCACTTCAAGAAGGTCAACGACACCTACGGCCACGCCGCCGGCGACAAGATGTTGCAAGCCTTCGCCCGCGTACTGCGCCACAACCTGCGCCCCACCGATTTCATCGCCCGCTATGGCGGTGAGGAATTCATCGCCATCCTGCCGGATACCTCGCTCGACACCGCCGTCAAGGTGGCCGAGCGCGTGCGCCAGGCGTGGGCACAAACGCACATACCGCTCGACGAATCCGGCAAGATCTTGAGCGGAACGGTATCGATCGGGGTCGCGCCCTCGAGCCCGACGCCCCGCTCGACGAGAGCCTCAGCCGGGTCGACGAAGCCATGTACCGTGCCAAGCGCGAAGGCCGCAACCAGGTCGCCTTGCCACCGCTCCATGGCCAGCGACTCGATGTTCAGGAGCCAACATGACCCACCCCAACGCGACGCGACGCCGCATGATCGCAGCATTGGCCGGGGCCGGGCTCACGGCGCCCTTGCTCGGGAGCTGCACGCGGGAGCACACCCTGCGCCTTTCATTCCACCCTTGGTCGGGATACGAACCGCTGCGTACGTTCTGCGACGCGGCCCCGGGCATGGCCGCTTTTCTGCAGCTGGTGGAAGTGCCTGACGCCGCCTCACAGCTCGACCTGCTGCGGCTCGAACGCGTCGAAGCGGCCCTACTGCCTTTCGACGAAGTCATCCTCGGCCAAATCCAGGCCCTGGAGCTCTGCGTCCTGTGCGTCGTCGCCGTCTCCGCGGGCGGCGATCAGATACTTTCGCGTGGGCGCTGTGACGAGCGCGACTTCTTGCCGGGAGCACGCATCGCCGTCGAGCACCATGGCCCCGGTCTCGTGCTCTTTCACGCTTGGTGCGAGCACATCGGACTCGACCCGGCGACCCTGAACCGCGTCCCCCTCTCGCCCGAGCAACAGATCGAGGCCTGGCGCAACGGCGCAATCGATCTGGCGGTCTCCTACCAACCCTATGCCGAAAAATTGCGGCGCATGGGCGCGACCCCCTGTTTCGACACCAGCCGCCTTCCTCCGCTCATCGTCGACGTCCTCGTCGCCCGCAACGCGATTCTGGTTAGCCACGCCGGGGCCCTGAAACGGCTCGTCCAGCTTCATTTTTTCGCCCTGGAATGGATGCGGCAGCATCCCAACGATGCACGCTATCGGCTCGCAGCCCGCTTCGGCCTTCCGCCGGACGAAGCCTTTCTGCCGCTCGTCGGGCTGATCTTCCCTGCGCTGAGGGAACAAGGGCGATGGATGACGAGAGAATTACCCGCCGTCGCCCGGCGGCTCGTGTCGCTGCTGGCCCGGGCCGGAGCGTACGTCGCGCACGCGGAACCGGACATTCCCGTCAGCCTCGATTTTCTCCCACGTCCCAGCGCCTGACTCCATGAGCCGCCTCGCTGCCCTCCCGCTCGCCCTGCGTGTCACTCTGCCCCTCCTCGCCCTCATCCTGGGCGTCATGGCCGGCGAGAGCTGGCTGCGATGGCGCACCCTGCAGGCACACACACTACTCGAAGTCCAGGAGCGGCTCCTGGGTCGGGCGACCACCCTGGCATGGACCGCCGAGCGCCATTGGCAAGCGCGGCCCGACGAAGTACGCGCCCTGATCCGCTTCCTCAGCAGCACCCCGGGACATCTGGCCACCGTCCTCACCGACGAACACGGAAGCGTCCTCGCAGCACACCGACACGACTGGGAAGGCCGCCCCGTGGCGGAGATCCTCCCCTCGTTCGCTCTTCCCCCACCCTCCAGCCCTGGGACGAAACATTGGCGCACGGAGCACGAGACGCTCTTGCTTGCCGTGGCATGGCGCCCTCATGATGCCCCTTCCGCCCGATTGGACCAACCTCCTGGCTGGCTGCTCCTGATCCATGATCCCCGCGCCGAGCTCGCCGGCCGATTACGCGAGCATCGCCGCGCCTTCGCTTTGAATGCCGCCCTTTCGCTGGGAATCGTGTTATTGCTGGGTGGGCTGATCCATTGGCGCGGGGGGCGCCCCCTCCAAGCCCTCACCCGTGCACTGAGCGCCACCGCCACGTCCAACTCCTACCGCCCCCCCGATCTCCGAGGCGCAGTCCCCGAGCTGCGGGCCCTGGGCCTGGCGCTGGAGCAGGCGATGTCTTCCTTGTTTTCCCACCAGGAACGGCTCCGTCTCCTGGAGAAGGCGATCGAAGTCTCTCCCGCCCAGGTGATGATCACCGATACCCAGCCCAGCATCGTCTACGTCAATCGCGCTTTCACCGAAGTCACCGGTTACCGTTGCGACGAAGTCGAGGGCAAGAATCCCCGCATCCTGCAATCAGGCAAAACGCCGCGCGAGACCTACCTCGATCTGTGGACGCGCCTGCAGGCCGGGCGCCCCTGGAGCGGCGAATTCATCAACCGGCGCAAGGACGGCAAGGAATACGTGGAATTCGCCCACATCGCCCCCGTCTTCGACGACGAAGGAAGCATCACCCATTACGTCGCCGTCAAGCACGACATCACCGAGCAGCAGCGTCTGTCCGAACGTCTGTCCTACCTGCTCACCCACGACCCCCTCACCGGGCTCGCCAATCGCCAACTCCTGCTCGAGCGCATCGCTCTGCGCTTGGTGCAAGGGCAGCACTCCCACGAAAGTTTCGCGCTCATCGTGTTCGACCTCGACCACTTCGCCGCGATCAACGATCGTCTCGGCAGCCATGCCGGCGATGCGATCCTACGGCGGATCGCGCACACGCTCGTCCATAGGCTGACGAACTGTGACACCATCGCCCGGCTCGAATCCGACGAATTCGCCGTGCTCACCGACGCCCAGCCGAGCGCATCCAAGGCCACGGAACTTGCCTGGGAGCTCGCACGCACCATTGCCCATGATCTCGATCGAAGCACTCAGCCACTGCTCGCCGAGCGTTTTCCTCCGACTCGCCTCACCGTCTCCACCGGCATCGTCGTCTTCCCCGACGAGTTCGGGAATGCGCAGGAAGTCCTCGCCGCCGCGGCCCTCGCCCTGCAACACGCATTGCAGTCGCAGGAACCCGGGGCCATCCGCCTCTACGAAAGCCTCAGTGCCGATCTCCTTGCCCGGCGCGGCACCATCGAGCAGGGCCTCAGGGCAGCGCTCGCAGGATCGGACGAACATTGCCTCGACGTGCACTACCAGGGACAATTCGATGCGGCACGCCGGCTCATAGGTGCCGAAGCGCTGTTGCGCTTCACCCACGCCCGGCTCGGGCGCGTCCCACCATCGGAGTGCATCGCCGTGGCCGAGCGCAGCGAGCTCATCTTCCTCCTCGGCGCTTGGATCCTACGCCGCGCGCTCAGCGACGCCATGCGCTGGCGGCAAGAACTGCGCTGGGACGGCACTCTGTCGGTCAACGTCTCGGCCCACGGCCTGCGCGACCCCGACTTCGTCGATCGAGTGCTCGCACTGCTCGCCGAGACCGGCTACCCGGCCCAGCGCCTGGTGCTGGAGCTCAAGGAAACCACGGCGCTCTCCTACCTGGGTGGCCTGGAAAGGGTCATGCGCCGGCTGGCCGAAGCGGGCGTACGCTGGTCGATCGACGACTTCGGTACCGGGATTTTCGGGCCGCACTATCTCGCCCGTCTCCCCTTGTCGGAGATCAAGATCGACCAATCCTTCATCCAGCGCGCCCCCCACGAAACGCGCACCCAGCGGCTCATCCACGCCATGGTGGAGATGGCGGGCGCTTTCTCGTTCCGCACCATCGCCGAAGGGGTGGAAGACGACGATCAATTGCTGGCGCTGCGCGCCTACCCGGAACTGGTGCTCCAGGGCTGGGGCCTGGCCCGCCCCGAACCCGCCGAAGCGTTCGCGCAGCGTCTGGCACAAGCCGCCGGTCAGCGGTAACGCCGATTGCAGATATCCACGCAGATCAGATAAACCCGCATACAATCGACGCTGATCTCGCCCACTCGCCCGCCGGCAGCTCGACACCCGACCATCTGCTCGCCGCACACCTCGACGCATCGGCTCCAGTCGCGGCGCTTCCCTTCGGCCTCCTCGGCCATCGACTCGATGAAACGCTGGTAACAAGCCGCCAGTTCGACGCGCCTGGGTTCGCCTGGCACCTGGCGCCATTGCGCGCGGCTCAGGGCGCCGATCGCCTGCTCGATGAGCGGGACGTCGTCGCCCTGCACCCAGCCGCCCCGAGCGAGCCATTCCAGCGCGTCACAGTCGATCAGCCGATCCTGGGTCAAGGTGCGCGGCGTCGGCGGCAGGAATCCCGCCTGGATGCGCGCGCATTCGTGCGCAAAGAAAAAAAGCCGCGCCTTGGGCCACAACTCGGGCAAACGCTTCGGGTTGTGCACGATCACCGGCTCGCCGTCGACCACGCGCGTCTCGAAGATCTTGCGCGCGGAAGGATCCTCGCGCACCGCCACGATCCGCCCACCGGCATCCGTACACGCCGCGAACGGGTCGCCGCCCTCGGACGCTCCTGCCCATGCCGTCACCGACAGGGACCAACCGATCAGTACCGCCGCTACCCACCGCATGTCCGCTCCCATGACCGTCCTCGCCTCATTCACTATAACAACGATTGCCGCGTTCGGCGACAATACCGTCGCAGCAGTACTTGTCAGTCCTGTGCATTCGGTTTAGACTAGACGGACTAGTCTAATCCAAATCGGCACGTGAGCGACGACAACCGACAAAAAATCCTCGAGGCGGCCTGTACCGTCTTCTCCGAACGCGGCTACCGCGCCTCGCTCGACGAGATCGCGCGTCGCGCCGGCGTCGCCAAGCAAACCGTCTACCACTATTTTCCCAGCAAAGACGAACTCTTCGCCCACGCCGTCGAGGCCATGGGAGAAGGCATCCTGGTCTCGCTCGCTCCGCTCGAGGGCGAAACGCTGGCCGACACGCTCGCCCGTTTCGCCCGGACGTTCCGCGAACGCGTGCTCGCCGAGCCCTGCATCGCCCTCCATCGCCTGCTCGTGACCGAAGCGCCCCGTTTCCCGGAACTGGCCCGCACCGTCTACGAAGCCGGCATGGGCGAGACGACCCGCCATCTGGCCGCGCTGCTTGCCCGCGCCATGAACGAAGGCCGCCTGCGTCGCGACGACCCTCTCTTTGCCGCCGAACTGCTGTTGAGCATGCTCACCAGCGCCGAGCGCAACCGCCGACTCTACGAATCGCAACACCCCGAAGACGCCCTGCCCGAGCGGGCCGATCGCGTCGTCTCGTTCTTTCTTCGCGCCCTAGCCCCAGAAAAACCAATGACATCGGCCCTCTCGCCGGCCTCCTCCAGGAGCACCACCCCATGAAACCAAGCACCCGCATGCGGCTGGTTCTGACTGCCGCCCTCGTCCTGTCGACTGCCGCCTGTAGCCGCGACGGCGGCGACGCCGCCACGGCTCAGACCACCCCCCCGCCGGAAGTCGCGGTCCTCGAGGTCCGTTACGGCAGCGCCGTGCTGCGCCGCGAACTCCCCGGCCGGCTCGAAGCCTACCGCACGGCTCAGGTGCGCGCCCGCGTCGAAGGCATCCTGGAAAAGCGCTTTTTCGAAGAAGGCAGCGACGTGAAGGAAGGGCAGCTGCTCTACCGCATCGAGCCGCGTACCTACCAACGCGCCTATGAAGCCGCCAAAGCCGACGTTGCCACGGCCAAGCTCCTGGTGGAGCGCTACCGCCCGCTGGTGAAGATCAACGCCATCAGCCAGCAGGAATTCGACTCGGCCGAGGCCGCCTGGAAGCAGGCCGAAGCGCGGCTCGCGCAGGCCGCGCTCGATCTGGAAAACACCCGGGTGCCTGCCCCCATCGCCGGGCGCATCGGCCGCTCGCTCGTCACCGAAGGAGCGCTGGTGGGCAAAGGCGAGCCGACGCACCTGGCCACCATCGAGCAGATCGACCCGATCTACGTCAATTTCACCCAGCCCAGCGCCGAGCTGCTCGCGCTGCGCGAGGCGCTGCGCTCCGGCCAATGGAAGGAGGCCGACCGCAGCAACGTGGAGATCGTGCTCGACAACGGCAAGACCTATCCCATTCCGGCCAAGCTCCTCTTCGAGGACGTCTCGGTCGACCCCGCCACCGGTGCCGTGCTCATGCGCGCCCTGGCGAAGAACCCCGAGCACGTGCTGCTGCCGGGCATGTTTGTGCGCGTGCGCCTGCCGCAGATGCAGATGGACAAGGTGATCACCGTGCCCCAGCGCGCCGTACAGCTCAACCCGCAGGGGCACTTCGTGCTGGTGGTCGACGCCAACAACGTGGTCAACCCGCGCGCCATCCGCGTCGGCGGCATGAGCGGTACCGACTGGGTCGTGCTCGAAGGGCTGCAAGAAGGCGAAAAAATCATCGTCGAAGGCTTGCTGAAGGTTCGCGCGGGAGCGCCGGTCAAACCCGTGCCCTGGCAGCCCAAAGACGCGCCCACCGCGGCCGGCGCCAAGTGAGGGTCTGAGCCATGTCCGTCAATTTCTTCATCGACCGGCCAGTCTTCTCTTGGGTCATCGCCATCGTCATCATCCTCGCCGGCGCCCTGGCGCTGCGTTCCTTGCCGATTGCGCAGTATCCCGAAGTCGCCGCGCCCGCGCTGGCGATCTCCGCGAACTACCCCGGCGCATCGGCCGAGGTGATCGAACAGACCGTCGTTGCCCTCATCGAGCAAGAGCTCAACGGCATCGAGAACCTCATCTACATGGATTCGCAGTCGGAGCTGGGGGGCGCGACCATCAACCTCACCTTCTGGCCCGGCACCAATCTCGACATTTCCTCGGTGGAAGCGCAGAACCGCATCAAGCGGGTGGAGGCGCGCCTTCCCGACGAAGTGCGCCGGCTCGGCGTCACCGTCAAGAAGATGCGGCGCAACTACCTGATGTTCGTCTCGCTCTTCTCGCCGGACAATTCGCTCGACAACGTCGACCTCGCCAGTTTCGCCTCCACCACCATCCTCGATCCGCTGCGGCGGGTTCCCGGCGTGGGCGATGCCGAACTCTTCGGCGCCGAATATTCTATGCGCATCTGGGTTGCCCCCGAAAAACTCGACAGCTACCAGGTAACGCCCGGCGACGTCATCAACGCGGTGGCTGCGCAGAACGTGCTGCTGGCGGTGGGCGAGGTCAATGCGCCCCCGGCGGTACCCGGGATGGAATTCGCCGCCACGGTGGTCACGCGCGGGCGCCTGAAAACACCCGAGGAATTCGGCGAAATCATCGTGCGGGCCAAACCGGACGGCTCCATCGTGCGGGTGAAGGACGTCGGTCGGGTCGAGCTCGGCGCGCAAGGCTATGAAGTCTTTGCCCGACTCAACGGCCAACCCAACGCCGCCATCGGCATCAAGCTCGCCCCCGGCTACAACGCGCTGGAGACGGCGCAGCGCGTGCGGGCCCAAGTCGAGGATCTCGCCCAATATTTTCCGCCGGGCATCGACTGGATCGTCCCCTACGACACCACGCCGTTCATCGAGATCTCGATCCGCGAGGTGGTGAAGACGCTGTTCGAAGCGGTGATCCTCGTCTTCATCGTGATGTACCTCTTCCTCGGCAACCTGCGCGCCACCATCATTCCCACCATCGTCGTGCCCGTGTCGCTGCTGGGCGCTGCCGTTGGTCTCTGGATACTGGGCTATTCCATCAACGTGCTCACGCTCTTTGCCATGGTGCTGGCGATCGGCATCGTGGTCGACGACGCCATCGTGGTGGTGGAAAACGTCGAGCGCGTGATGGCCGAGGACAAGCTCCCGCCCCGCGAGGCAGCGCACAAGGCGATGTCGCAGATCGTGGGCGCCATCATCGGCATCACCCTGGTGCTCACCTCGGTCTTCATCCCCATGGCGTTCTTCCCCGGCTCGGTCGGCGTGATCTACCGCCAGTTCGCGATCACGCTCGTGCTCGCCATGGCGTTCTCGGCGCTCATGGCGCTCACCCTGACCCCGGCGCTGTGCGCCAGCATGCTCAAACCGCACAAAGAAGGCCATGGGGAAAAAGGATTCTTTGGCTGGTTCAACCGCGGCTTTCAAGCCACCACGCGCGGCTACGTCACCGGCGTACGCCGTGTCATCACCCGGCCTTGGCGCTGGATGATCCTCTACGCGCTCATCATCGCCTGTGCCGGATGGCTGTTCGCGCGCCTGCCAGGCAGCTTCCTGCCGGAAGAAGACCAGGGCTACTTCATTACGATGGTTCAGCTGCCATCCGGCGCCACCCAGGAACGCACGCAGGAGATCGTCACTCTGGCCGAACAGTACTTCCTCTCTCAGCCGGAAGTCCAGAACACGATCGGGATCGTCGGGTTCTCCTTCCTCGGTCGCGGACAAAACGCCGGCCTCCTGTTCGTGCGACTCAAAGACTGGAGCGAGCGCACGGCGCCGGAATCCTCGGCCCATGCCCTCATCCAGAAAGCCAACCGACATTTCTTTCCCCTCAAGGAAGCGATCATCTTCGCGATCAACCCACCGGCCATCCCCGAAATGGCCGCGATCGGCGGGTTCGATTTCCGGATGCAGGATCGCGCCGGTCTCGGTCGCCAAGCGCTCGACGCCGCCAAGGATCAGGCGCTCCAACTCGCGGCTCAAGAACCGCGCCTGACCAACGTGCGCCTGGAAGGGATGCCCCCCGGACCGCAACTGATGCTCGACATCGACCGCGACAAGGCCGAAACCCTGGGCGTGTCCTCCGCCGTGCTCAACCAGACGCTACAGGCGATGTTCGGCGTGGCCTACATCAACGACTTCGAGCGACAAGGACGCATCCTGCGCGTGCAGCTGCAGGCCGACGCCCCGGTGCGCATGAGCCCCGAGAACATGCTGCAGGTTTCGGTACGCAACCGTGACGGCAACATGGTCAAGCTCTCCGAGATCGTCAAGACGCGCTGGATGGTCGGCCCTCCCCGGCTCGATCGCTACAACGGCGTGCCAGCGCTCAAGCTCACCGGCTCGCCCGCACCGGGCGTATCGAGCGGCGAGGCGATGCAGGCGATGGCCGCGATCGCTGCCCAATTGCCCTCCGGCATCGGCTACGAGTGGTCGGGCACCTCCTTCGAGGAGAACCTCTCCGGTGCGCAGGCCCCGATGCTCTTCGCCATCTCCCTCATCGTCGTCTTCCTGTGCCTGGCGGCCCTCTACGAGAGCTGGTCGATCCCCTTCTCGGTGATGCTGGTGGTGCCGCTCGGCGTGTTCGGTTCGCTGCTGGCCGTCACCTGGCGCGGCCTACCCAACGACGTGTACTTCAAAGTCGGGCTGGTCGCCATCATCGGACTGTCGGCAAAAAATGCCATCCTCATCATCGAGTTCGCTCGATCGCTGCACGAAAGCGGCAAAAACCTGATCGAGGCCACTTTGGAAGCTGCCCGCATGCGTTTCCGCCCCATTCTGATGACCTCGATCGCCTTCATCGTCGGCGTATTGCCGCTGGCCATCTCCACCGGCGCCGGCGCCCAGAGCCGACACGCCATCGGCACCGGGGTGATCGGCGGCATGCTCGCGGCCACCGTGCTCGCCGTCTTCCTCGTCCCCGTCTTTTTCGTGGTGGTTCGCCGCATCTTTCCCCCCAAGGACGAACACCACGCCCAGGAGCCTCGTCATGCGTAAGCTGCGCTCTTCCCCCTTGGCGCTCGCCCTGCTGCTGAGCGCAACGGGCTGTTCGATGATGCCGGACTATTTCCGTCCTGAACCGCCGGTTGCCGCGCAATGGCCGGCCTCGGTCGACCCGCGCGGCGAGCGCGACATCGCCGACATGCCCTGGCAGGAATACTTTCCCGATCCGCGCATGCAAGCGCTGATTACCGCCGCCCTGGAAAACAACCGCGACCTGCGCGTGGCCGTGGCCCGCGTCGAAGAAGCCCGGGCGATGTACCGTATCCAACGAGCCGACCGTCTGCCCAACGTCTCCCTCGACGCCGCCGAGCAGGCTGCCCGTACGCCGGCAGACCTCTCGGCCCGAGGGCGATCCACGACGTCGCACCGCTACGACGTGGGTCTGGGGCTGCTCTCCTTCGAACTCGATTTCTGGGGTCGGGTCGCCAGCCTCACCGAAGCCGCGCGCCAGCAATTCCTCGCCACCGACGAAGCCCAACGCGCTTTCCGTCTCTCGCTCATCTCGGACGTGGCCAATGCCTACCTCTCGCTCAAGGAAGCCGAGGAGAGCCTGGTGCTCGCCAAGGAAACCTTGCGCACCCGCGCCGAGATGCTGACCCTGGTCGGCGAGCGACGCAACGTCGGCGTCGCCTCCGAACTCGACTACCTGCAAGCGCTCGCCTCCTACGAAACCGCGCGCGTGGCGGTGGAGCAGCTCGACCAGCAACGCGTGGCCGCGGAAAACTACCTGCGCCTGGTCGTCGGTACCGACCGCCACGACTGGCCAGAGGGACGCAGCCTGCGCGAGCAGGATCTGATCGGCAATTTCGCCGTCAACGTCCCCTCCGAAGTACTCCTGCGCCGTCCCGACGTGCGCGCCGCCGAACGGCAGCTCATCGCCGCCAACGCCAACATCGGCGCGGCGCGCGCCGCCTTTTTCCCGCGCATCACCCTCACGGGGATGTTCGGTACCGCCAGCGCGGCCTTCAGCGGGCTGTTCGACGCAGGCAGCGCCGCCTGGACTTTCCAGCCGATGCTCACCCAGCCGATTTTCGACGCCGGCCGTACCCAGGCGAACCTCGACCTCGCGCTGGTGCGCCAGAACATCGCCGTGGCGCAGTACGAGAGCACCATCCAGCAGGCCTTCCGCGAGGTGGCCGATCTGCTCTCGGCGCGCGAGCGCATCGCCCGCCAGCTCGAGGCCCAGATGGCACTCGAGCGCACCCAACTGCAACGGTTGACGCTCACCGAGGCGCGCTATCGTGAAGGCATCACGAGCTTCCTCGAAGTACTCGACGCGCAACGCGATGCCTTCTCCGCCTCGCAGGCGGTGATCTCGACCCGACGTCAGCTGCTCTCGGCCGCGGCCCAACTCTACAAGGCACTAGGCGGCAGCAGGGAATTCGAGGGAGAACCGATCGTGGCCGCCGCGAACGCTGCGGATGCCCAGGAAATGAAGCAGAGCGCAACCGGCGAGTAACCCCCTCTCCGCGTCCCGAGCGCAAGGGCGCTCGGGCACGCCGGCCCCGGCTTGTCCTCGCCTATAATGGGGAAAAGCATGAGAAAGAGGGGACGATGACCAGCCACCGCCCGAGGCCATCCCGGTATGCGCTTTGCTCGCGGCTGCGCCGCTGCGTCGTCCGATGCTCGATTCTGCCGGCGCTGTTCTTCGTACTGCGCCCCATCTGGGCACAGCAGCTGCCAGACCCTCTGCGACAGCATGCCGTGCCGGCCCTCCTCATCGCGCCCGACGATGGACGCATCCTCGATGCGAACGAAGCTGCGATCGCCTTCTACGGCTATCCCGCCGAGCGGCTGCGCGGCGGCATGACGATCCGTGAGATCAACCAACTCTCGCCCGAAGAAGTGCAGCACGAGATGGAAGACGCGCGGCGGCAGCAGCGCAATTTCTTCGTCTTTCCCCACCGCCTCGCCTCGGGACGAATCGTGGCCACCGAGGTCTATTCGAGCCCGGTGCAGATCGACGGGCGCACCTACCTCCTCTCGCTGATCCTGCCCGAGACGCGGGCAAGCCTTCTGCAGTCTGAACTGGAGCGCTACCAGAACCGGCTCGAGGAGCTCGTTGCCGAGCGCACGGAGGCGCTGCGGCGCACCGAGGCGGCGCGCCGGGAGATTCTCGGCTGGGCAGTGATCGGCCTGGGGCTGCTGCTGCTCCTGCTCGGGGCGGCCTATCTGCGGCTGCGGCGCGCCCAGCATCGGACGCGGCAGTTGGCCGAGGAGCTCGAACTCGCCCTCGAAGGAGCGGGGCTCGGCCGCATCCTGTGGGACGTGGAGCGGCGCGTCGCCACGTTCTGCCCACGGAGCCAGCGCATCCTCGGCCTGCCGGGAGAGCGCCCGATCGACGTGCCGCTCGAAGAATGGGTAGCGATGATCCACCCCGAGGATCGGGAACGGGTGCATCAGGCAGTCGTCGAACATCTCAACCGCAACCGCCCCAACGTGGATCTGCGCTACCGCATCCGCCACGCCGACGGCGGCTGGCGCTGGATCGAGACCTGGGCCCGCGCCGTCGACGGCAACGCGGAAAACCGCCGGATCCGGCGTATCGCCGGGCTGGTGCGCGACGTCACCGATGCCGTGCAGCTGGAAGAATCCCAGCGCATCGCCGCCAGCGTCTTCCACGCCCTTGCCGAGGGCGTGGTGGTCACCGATACCGATCTCATGATCCTAGAAGTCAACGATGCCCTGCTGCGCATGACCGGTTTTTCGCGCGAGGAAGTGATCGGTGTGCGCATCGCGCCGTGGCGCTCGCACCGGCACGACAAAGCCTTCTACGATGCGATGTGGGCCACGCTGCGGGCGAGTGGCAGCTGGCACGGCGAAGTGTGGAATCAGACCAAATCTGGGCAGCCGCTGCCGACGCTGCTTACCATCTCCGCCGTCTACGATGAGCAGCGCCGACCGATCCGCTACGTCGCGGCGATGCAGGACATCACCGCGCTCAAGGCACAGCAGCAGATGCTCGAGCGTCTGGCCTACCACGACGAACTCACGGGTCTGCCCAACCGCGTGCTCCTCAACGACCGCCTGGCGCAGGCACTAGCCGCCGCCCGCCGTCACGACACCGCGGTGGCCGTGGTCTATCTCGATCTCGATGGATTCAAACCGGTCAACGACCGCTGCGGCCACGAGGTCGGCGACGAGGTACTGCGGCTCACCGCCCGGCGCCTACAAGGGGCGCTGCGCGAAACCGACACGCTCGCGCGCATCGGCGGCGACGAGTTCGTCGCCGTGATCACCGACCTCCCTTCGGCCGAAGCCTGGGTGCCGATCGTCGAGCGCATGCTCACCGTCACCCGAATGCCGATCAAGTACGGTGATGAAAGCTTGCAGCTCACCACCAGCATCGGCGTCACCGTCTACCCCGAAGACGACGCCGACCCCGAAGTCCTCCTGCGTCACGCCGACCTCGCGCTCTATCAAGCCAAGCAAAGTGGCAAGAACCGCTATTGCCGCTTCGACGCCCAGCTCGATCGCGAGCAACGCGCGCGCCGCTCGCTGAGCCAGGCGGTGATCGAAGGCATCGAGCGGGAAGAACTGCGGCTCTACCTGCAACCGCGCGTGGAACTGGCGAGCGGGCGCATCGAAGGCGCGGAAGCCCTGGTGCGCTGGCGACATCCCACGCGAGGGCTGCTGGCCCCCGGCGCTTTCATCCCGGCGATCGAGAACGACGAAGCGATCGTGCGGCTCGGCGACTGGGTGCTCGAGCGGGCGTTGGCCCTGCTCACCGACTGGACGCGCCAGGGGCGGGACTGGCTCGTCTCGGTCAACGTCGCGCCGCGCCAACTGCTCGATCCCACCTTTCCCCGCCAGCTCGAGGAACGGCTCGCGCGCTACCCCGACGCCGCGCCGCAGCGGCTGGAGCTGGAGATCGTCGAATCGAGCGCGCTCGACGCCGGCCTGGGCATCGAACAGCTGATGACGCAGTGCCGGGCGCTGGGCGTGCGCCTGTCGATCGACGACTTCGGCAGCGGCTACTCTTCGCTCGCCTACCTCAAGCGCGTACCGGCCCATGCGATCAAGATCGACCAAGCCTTCGTCATCCACTTGCTCGACGAGACCGACGACTCTCGCATCGTCGAAGCGGTGCTCGAACTCGCCCGCACCTTCGACCTGCACTGCGTCGCAGAAGGGGTGGAGACGCTGGAACACGGCGAATACCTCTTGCGACTCGGCGCCGACGTCGCCCAGGGGTATGGCATCGCCCACCCCATGCCGCAGGCCGACTTCACCAACTGGGCGCTGCGCTGGCAGCACCCGTCCCAGTGGGCACGCTGGCGCGACACCCTGACCAATCCCCTGTGCCGACGACTGACCCGATTCGAGCTGAGCCACCGTCACTGGTTCGCCCGCCTCGAATACCACCTGCGCGACGGCATCGCGACACCGCCCCCCGAGCTCGATCCGCATCGCTGCGACTTCGGCCACTGGCTCGACAGCGAGGGGCGAGAAATCCTGGCCACCCGGACCGAATTCCCCGCCATCGTGAACACACACGAGGCGATGCACCGTGCGGCGCAAAAACTGGTCGCTGCGGCGAAGACCGGAGCCCCACCCCCCGAGCTGCGAGAGGAAGTCGCTACCCTTCACCGCGAACTCCTTGCCCGCCTGCAAGCGCTCGCGCTCGCCATCCCCCGGCGTGGCTAAACTACTCAGTGCCTCGGCTGACCTCTACAAAATGGGCGCGAGCCAGCGCCGCGCCGCCTCGAGCGCCATGCCGCGCCGCCGCGCCCAGTCAGCGAGTTGATCTTCCCCGATCTTGGGAATGGCGAAGTAGCGCGACTCGGGATGGCTGAAGTAGAACCCGGCCACGCTCGCGGCCGGGCGCATGGCGTAGTGCTCGGTGAGCGTCATGCCGGCGCGCGCGGGCGCATCGAGCAGCGCGAACAAGTCGCCCTTCACCGTGTGGTCGGGGCAGGCCGGATAACCCGGCGCCGGGCGGATACCGCGGTAGCGCTCGGCCACCAGATCATCGGGCGAGAGCCGCTCCTCGGGCGCGTAGCCCCAGTCTTCCCGCCGCACCCGCTCGTGCAGCCACTCGGCGCAGGCTTCCGCCAGCCGGTCGGCGAGCGCCTTCAGCAGGATGGCGTGGTAGTCGTCGTGCGCCGCCTCGTACTCGGCGAGTTTCTCCTCAATGCCAATGCCCGCGGTCACGGCAAACGCCCCGATCCAGTCCGGCACCCCCGTCTCCTTCGGGGCGATGAAATCGGCCAAGCACAGGTTTGGCTGCCCCGGCGGGCGCTCGTGCTGCTGTCGCAGGCCGTTCCACACCATGGCGAGCGCATGGCGCGATTCGTCGGTGTAGATCTCGATGTCGTCGCCCAGGCTCGCCGCCGGGAAGAGCCCCCACACCGCGCGCGCCTTCAGCCACCCTTCGCGCACGAGCACCTCCAGCAGGGCGCGCGCCTCGCCATAGACCTGGCGCGCCGTCTCGCCCACCACCGGGTCTTCCAAAATCTGCGGGAAACGCCCGGCCAGATCCCAGGTCTGGAAAAAAGGCCCCCAGTCGATGTAGGGCACGAGTCGCTCGAGCGAAACCTCCTCGGCGAACACGCCGAGCCGGCGCGGGCGCGGCGGTGCGTAGGCCGTCCAGTCGGTGCGAAACGCGTTGGCGCGTGCGGCCTCCAGCGACAGCAAGGTGTAGCCGGTCTTGGCAGCATGCCGCTCGCGGATGCGCGCGTAATCCTCCCGCACCTGAGCGAAGTAGACCTCGCGCTCGCCGGGCGAGAGCAGCGCCGAGACCACCCCCACCGCCCGCGAGGCATCCGGCACGTACACCACCGGCCCCTCGTAGTGCGGCGCGATCTTCACCGCCGTGTGGGTGCGGCTCGTCGTCGCCCCCCCGATGAGCAGAGGTACCGTAAAGCCCTGCCGCTGCATCTCGGCGGCCACGTGCGCCATCTCTTCGAGCGAAGGGGTGATGAGGCCGGAGAGCCCGATCGCATCCGCCTTCAGTTCACGCGCCGCGGCGAGGATCTTCTCGCACGGCACCATCACGCCCAGGTCGTGCACCTCGTAGCCGTTGCAGGCGAGCACCACGCCGACGATGTTCTTGCCGATGTCGTGCACGTCCCCCTTCACCGTGGCGAGCACGAGGCGCCCTTTGGTATGCCCGCCCGTCTTCGCCTTCTCCGCCTCGATGTAGGGCAGCAGGTGCGCCACCGCCAGTTTCATCACCCGGGCGGACTTCACCACCTGCGGCAGGAACATCTTGCCCGCACCGAAGAGATCTCCCACCACGTTCATGCCGGCCATGAGCGGCCCCTCGATCACCGCGAGCGGCCCCTTGCCTTCGACGGCAAAGCGCGCGCGCAGCTCCTCGGTGTCCTCGACCACGTGCTCGGTGATTCCCTTGACGAGCGCATGCTCCAGACGCTTTTCCACCGGCCAGGAGCGCCATTCCTGCACTGCTTCCGCCTTGGCCTCGCCCGTCTGCAGGGTCTGGGCGTAGGCCACCAGCTCCTCGGCTGCGCCGGAGCGGCGGTTGAGCACCACGTCTTCGACGAGCGTACGCAGCCGCGGCTCCAGCTCGTCGTAGATGCCCAGCTGCCCGGCATTGACGATGCCCATGGTGAGTCCGGCACGGATGGCGTGATAGAGAAACACGGTGTGGATGGCCGCACGGACCGTTTCGTTGCCGCGAAAGGAGAACGAGACGTTGGAGATGCCGCCGCTCGTCTTGGCGTGCGGCAGATGTCCGTGGATCCAGCGCACCGCCTCGATGAAATCGACGGCGTAGTTGTCGTGTTCGGGAATCCCCGTGGCGATGGCAAACACGTTGGGGTCGATCACGATGTCCTCGGGCGGAAACCCGTCGGCCACCAGCAGCCGATAAGCGCGCTCGGCGATCTCGATCTTGCGCGCGAAGGTGTCGGCCTGCCCGCGCTCGTCGAAGCACATCACCAGCACCGCCGCGCCATAGCGCCGCGCGAGCCGCGCCTGCGCGAGGAACGTCGCCTCCCCTTCCTTGAGCGAGATCGAATTGACGATGCCCTTGCCCTGCAGGCATTTGAGCCCCGCCTCGATCACTTCCCACTTGGAAGAATCGACCATCACCGGCACGCGGGCGATGTCCGGCTCCACCGCCACCAAGCGCAAAAAGCGCGTCATCGCCGCGACGGAATCGAGCATCGCCTCGTCCATGTTGACGTCGATCATCTGCGCACCGGATTCGACCTGCTGGCGCGCCACCGACAGCGCTTCATCGTACTTCTCTTCGAGGATGAGACGGGCGAACTTCTTCGAGCCGGTCACGTTGGTGCGCTCGCCCACGTTCACGAAGAGCGAATCCGGCCCGATCTCGAAGAGATCCAGCCCCGCGAGCCGCATCACGGGCTTGGCCGGGGGAAGGGGACGCGGCGCGCGACCTTCCACGGCCTGCGCGATCGCCGCGATGTGCGCCGGGGTCGTGCCGCAGCAGCCGCCCACCAGATTCACCCAACCCGCCTCGACCCAGGAGACGATCTCCGCGGCGAGCGCCTCGGGCGTCTCGTCGTAGCCGGTGGGCGAGAGGGGATTGGGTAGCCCTGCGTTGGGATGCGCCGAAACGAAAGTAGTGCAGATGCGCGCGAGCGTCTCCACGTGCGGACGCAGCTCGCGCGCTCCCAGAGCACAGTTGAGCCCGAAAGTGAGCGGGCGCGCGTGCGCGAGCGAAGCCCAGAAGGCTTCCGGCGTCTGCCCCGAGAGCGTGCGCCCGGCCGCATCGGTGATGGTGCCGGAGATCATCACCGGCCAGCGCCGGCCATGCTCCTCGAAGAGGCGCTCGAGGGCGAACACCGCCGCCTTGGCGTTCAAGGTATCGAACACCGTCTCGATGAGCAGCAGGTCCGCTCCGCCCTCCACCAGCGCGCGCGCCGACTCCAGATAATCGGCCGCGAGCGTGTCGAAGTCGATGGCGCGAAAGCCGGGATCGTTCACGTCGGGGCTCAACGACAGCGTCTTCGAGGTCGGACCGATGACGCCGGCCACGAACCGGGGCTTGTCCGGCGTACTGTACTCGTCGGCGAGCGTTCGGGCGAGCCGCGCGGCCTCCCGGTTGATCTCGTAGGCGAGATGCGCCAGACCGTAGTCGGCCTGCGAGGCGCGCGTGGCGTTGAAGGTGTTGGTCTCGATCACGTCCGCCCCCGCTTCCAGATAGGCGCGGTGAATCTCGCCGATCACCTCCGGGCGGGTGAGCACCAGGAGATCGTTGTCCCCCTTGAGCTCCACCGGGTGATCCTGCAGCCGCTCGCCGCGAAAATCGGCCTCGGTGAGACCATACTGCTGGATCATGGTACCCATGGCGCCATCGAGCACCAGCACGCGCTCGCGCAGCAGGCGCGTGAGTTCCTCGGTCCGGTCCGCTTGCATACCTGTTCCCTCCACAAAAAGCAAGACGCCCGTGAAGCCTGGCGGCAGCCGGGCCTCACGAGCGTCGTTGTTCTCTCCGAGCCTGGCGGCGGGACGCCGCTGCAACGCTCCTCGGAAAACCCCGTATTTTACGGCAAGAATTCCTCGAGCAGGGTGTTGAGCAAACGCCAGCCGCGTTCGGTAGGAGCGATGCGCCAGGCAAGCGGCTCGACCAGACCTTGGGCTTCGAGCCGCGCCCAGTGCGATGCGAGCGCATCCAAAGACAGACCCGTGCGCGACGCGAACCACTCCCGTGGCACCCCCGCGTGTAGCCGCAGCGCGTTCATGAGGAACTCGAAGGGCAGGGATTCGGGTACCACCCTCGATTCCTCCTGCACGAAGGGCGCGCGCGCGGCGAGGTAGCGGCGCGGATGCTTGTGCTTCATGCGTCGCACGATGCCGCCGGGCGTGCTGAGCTTGCCGTGCGCCCCCGGCCCCACGCCCAAGTAATCGCCGAAGCTCCAGTAGTTGAGGTTGTGCCGGCAGGATTCCCCTGGCAGGGCCCAAGCCGAGACCTCGTAATGGACGAAACCGGCACGCATAAGGCGATCTTCCACCGCCTCCTCGATCGCCGCCATTTCCTCGTCGGCGGGCAAAGTCGGGGGCGCAGCGGCAAAAGGGGTATTGGGCTCAATCGTGAGCTGATAGCAGGAAAGATGCGTCGCCCCGCCGGCGAGCGCCGTCTCCACGTCCGCGAGCGCCGCCGCCGGGCTCTGGCCGGGCAGGTCGATCATCAGATCGACGTTGACGCGCGCGAAGGTACGCACCGCCGCCGCGAGCGCGGCGCGCGCCTGGGCGCCGTCGTGGATGCGTCCCAGCCGACGCAAGGCGGCATCGTCGAAACTCTGCACTCCCAGCGAGAGCCGGTTCACCCCGGCCTGCGCGTAGGCCGCGAAGCGCGCCGCTTCGAAGGTGCCGGGATTCGCCTCCAGCGTGACCTCGGCGTTTGGCGCGAGCGGCAAACGCCGTCGAATCGCCGCCATGAGCCGCGCAAGCGCTTCGCCCGAGAGCAGGCTCGGCGTGCCGCCGCCAAAGAAGATCGTGTCGACCAGCCGTCCGCCGGCACGCTCGGCCTCGGCCTCGAGGTCTGCCTCCAGCGCCGCGAGGAATTCCGCCTCGGGCACCTCGCCTGCGAGCGGATGCGAATTGAAGTCGCAGTAGGGGCACTTGCGCACGCACCAGGGCACGTGCACGTAGAGCGACAGTGGCACCCGCGCCGGATCGAGCGCGCTCAAGCGCCCTCCCGCGCGAGCCGCGCCCGCAGCCGGCGCAAGGCCCGGCCGCGGTGGCTCAGGCGATTCTTCTCCTCGGGGGCGAGCTCGGCCGCGGTCTTGCCCCATTCGGGCAGATAGAAAAGGGGATCGTAGCCGAATCCGCCCTCCCCGCGCGGCGCCGTGAGGATCTCTCCCCACCAACGTCCCTCGGCCACGAGCGGCAGGGGATCGTCCGCCGTGCGCAGAAAGACCACGCAGCTATAGAAAAACGCCCGCCGCGCCGCGCCTTCCAGGTCCTGCATCGCCGCGAGCAGCGCCGCGTTGTTGCGCGCATCCGACCGGGGCTCTCCCGCGAAGCGCGCCGAGTGCACCCCGGGCGCCCCGCCGAGCGCCGGCACCGCCAGGCCCGAATCGTCGGCGATCGCCGGCAGGCCCGCAGCGGCCGCCGCGTGCCGCGCCTTGGCGAGCGCATTTTCCAGGAAGGTCGGATGCGGCTCCTCGGCCTCCGTAATGCCCAGCGCCCCTTGCGCCAGCACCTCCCAGCCGAGCGGCGCGAGCAGCGCCTCGAGCTCGGCCGCCTTCTTCGCGTTGTTGCTCGCGAGCACCACCCGCCGTTTGCCCGAACTCACGCCCGGCTCTCCCGCTGGGCGGCGAGCAGCTCGCCGATGCCTTTCTCGGCGAGCGCGAGCAGGGCTTCGAGCGCACCCCGGTCGAATGCCCCATGCTCGGCCGTGCCCTGCAGCTCGACGAAGCCGCCCGCGCCGGTCATCACCACGTTCATGTCGGTGTCGCAGGAGGAATCCTCGGCGTAATCGAGGTCGAGCAACACCTCGCCCTCCACGAGCCCCACCGACACCGCCGCCACCTGGTCGCGCACGGGCGAGGCCTCGAGCACCCCACGCGCCACCAGCGCATCGCACGCATCGGCGAGCGCCACCCAGGCCCCCGTGATCGCCGCCGTGCGCGTGCCGCCGTCGGCCTGCAGCACGTCGCAATCGAGCACGACCTGCCGCTCCCCCAGCGCCGCCAGATCCACCACCGCGCGCAGCGAGCGCCCGATCAGGCGCTGGATCTCCAGCGTGCGCCCGCCCTGTTTCCCTTTGGCCGCCTCGCGCGGCGTGCGCGTGTGCGTGGCGCGCGGCAGCATGCCGTATTCGGCCGTCACCCAGCCCTGCCCCGTCCCCTTGAGGAAAGGCGGCACGGATTCTTCCACGCTCGCGGTGCATAGCACCCGCGTGCGCCCGAAAGATACCAGCACCGAGCCTTCGGCATATTCCGTGAAGCCTCGTTCGATGCGCACCGGACGCAGTTCGTCGGCACGCCTACCATCATGCCTCATGCATCATCCCTTGAATTTCTGGATCGTCTCGTTGATCTCGCGGATCGCCCGTTCGATCTCTTCGGCGTCCATGGGTTCGGCCGAAAAAGTCGGCTGATGGGGCACGGAGAAAGCCGTGGTTACCTGATCGAGGGCCAGGGTCTCGGTCGAGACCGTATCCTCACCCGGATCGGCAGGCACGCCCTCCTCCCAACGCATGGCAATGAGCGAAACGTTGTCCGAGTTGGGCCCCGCCTCCATCTCCGCCTGCTCCACCAGTTCGGGCACCACCCGTACGAGCGGAGCGCGTGTGAGACGCTCGGCGATCTCCTCGTCGTCGAGCACGCCCCACAGGCCGTCGGAACACAGCGCGATCACGTCGCCTGGCTGCAACACCGTCCGCCGGCCGAAGTCGATGTGCGGCAAAGTCTCCCCGCCAAGCGAACAATAGAGGCGGTTGCGGCTGTCGTGCGTGCGCAACTGGGCTTCGCTCAGCACCCCCTGATCGATCAGAAGTTGCGCATGCGAATGGTCGATCGTGCGGGCGAGCACCTTGCCTCGGCGAACGTGATAGAGCCGCGAGTCGCCCACGTGCGCCCACCAGGCATACCCCCCTTCCTGCACGAGGCAGGTGACGACCGTGGCCCGAGGATTGCCGGCGATGTGATTCACCCGGGCGTATTCCAGGATCGCATAGTGCGCATTGATGATCGCCTGCGACAAAAAACTCAGAGGATCGTCGACTCGGGGCTTGGCGTGGAGCCGAAACGCCTGGATGAGGCTCTGCAGCGCGATCTGGGCCGCCACTTCGCCGGCCGCGTGCCCCCCCATCCCGTCGGAGAGCACCATGATGAGCGCCTCGCGCGAATAGGCGTAGCCCACCCGGTCCTCGTTCACCGGCCTTCCACCCACGCTCGTGGCCTGATGGATGGAGAATTTCATCATTAGGCTCCTTCGTGCAGCGAGGGCATCATCGACCGATACTCGGTGGCGGCCACGAGGAAGGGCACGTAAGCCGAGAGCACCTTCTGCACCGCATAAGCGCTCTGCGGCCGCTGCTCGGGCTCGAGCTGCATCAAGTCGACGATGAGATCGATCAACTCCGGCGTATAGCGCTCACGGTACGGGGCGAGCCGCTGCGGCAAATCGTCCTTCTCTTGCCGCGCCTCTGCGCGCGGCGGCGCCTGCCCGGTGACGCAGGTATAGAGCGTGGCGCCGAAACTGTAGAGATCGGTCCATGGTCCGATGAGCTCACGCTTGCCGCTGAGCTGCTCGGGCGGCGCGTAGCCGGGCGTAAACATCGTGCGCACCCATGCCTGGTCGGACGACAAGCTCTGACGCGCCGAACCGAAGTCGATCAATACCGGGTCGCCATTGCGGCGCAGATAGATGTTGGCCGGCTTCAGGTCGAGGTGCAACAGTTTGTGTGTATGCACCTCGCGCAGCCCCCCTTTTTTCTGCCGGACGTACTGCAAGAGGGTGCGCCCCTCCTCGTACTGCATCACCATATAGACGGTCTGGTTCGCCCGAAAGAAGTTGAGCACCCGGATCACGTTGGGGTGGTTGATGCGCGCGAGCGACCGCCCCTCCTCGAAGAAACACTTCAACCCGAAGAGAAAGGCCCGCTCACAATCGGGCAGGATCTCCGGCTCGATCTCACCCTCTTCCCGTCGCGCCAAGGTATGCGGCAAATACTCTTTGATCGCCACCGTCTTCCCCTCGCGATCGCGAGCGCGATAGACGAAGGAAAATCCCCCCTTGGCGAGCAGATCGACGATGCGGTAGCCCTCCACGAGCCACCCAACGGGCAACGGAGCGTTTTCTTGTGTCGACATGGTCTGACCGGGTATGATAAACCGCCTCGGACGAAGCGTGGAATCACTCAATGATACACAGTATGACAGGGTTTGCCAGCGCGCAAACCCAAATCGGCGCTCGGCTCCTGCGCCTCGAACTGCGCAGCGTCAACGGACGCTTCCTCGACCTCTATTTCCGCCTGCCCGAGGACTGGCGCTCCTTCGAGCCGCTGCTGCGTGAACGCCTGCAAAAGGCGCTCGCCCGCGGCAAGATCGAATGCCGGTTCGAAGTGCAAAGCGCGCCCGTGCAAGCGGCGCTCACGCTCGACGCCGTCGCCCTGCAGGCGCTCGCCCTCACCCAGACCGAAATCCACCGGCATCTGCCCGAAGCGGCCTCCCTCACGGTGGGCGAGATCCTGCGCTGGCCCGGCGTGGTGCGCGAAGCCGAGCTCGATCCCGAGGAAACGCAGCGGCGCCTGCTCGAGCTGCTCGAAGCGGCGCTCGCCGAACTCCTCGCGCACCGCGCCCGCGAGGGCGAGGCGCTCGCCGCCGCCATCCGCGAACGGGCCACGGCCATCGCCGAGCTCGTCGAACGCGCCCGCGCGCTTGCGCCCGAAGCCGTCGAGGCCCAGCGCCGCAAGCTCCTCGAAGCGCTCGAAGCGCTCGGCCAGACGCCCGATCCCCAGCGCGTGGAGCAGGAAGTCGCCCTCGTCGCCCAGCGCCTCGACGTCGCCGAAGAGCTCGACCGCCTCTCCTCCCACCTCCAGGAACTCGAACGCACGCTCACCCGCGGCGGCCCCGTCGGCAAACGGCTCGACTTCCTGCTGCAGGAATTCAACCGCGAAGCCAATACGCTCGCCGCCAAAGCCGGCAGCCTGGCGCTGTCGCGCCTCGCGCTCGAGATGAAAGTGCTCATCGAACAGATTCGCGAACAAGTGCAGAACCTCGAATGAACGAGCAGCCGCTAGCCGATTTCCCGGAAACCGAGCTCGACATCCTCTGCCGTCGTTACCACGTGCGTCGGCTCGCTTTTTTCGGTTCTGCCATTCGGGACGATTTCGGCCCTACCAGCGACATCGACGTCCTCGTCGAATTTCAACCCGGCCGCACCCCAGGCTTCGCCTTTGCACGCCTGCAACGCGAGCTCTCCCGCTTGCTCGGACGACCGGTCGATCTCCACACCCCCCGCAGCCTGAGTCGATATTTTCGGGACGAAGTGCTGCGCACCGCCCGGATCCAATATGAAGCGCCCTCCGAGTCGCCCCAAACTCGATGATACCGCCCGCATCCGCCACATGCTGGATGCGGCTCGACGCGCACTCGAGCTGGCTCGGGGCAAACCGATCGCCGACCTTCTGCCGGAAGACGAAACTGCCCTGGCCTTGGCCCGCCTCCTCGAAATCCTGGGTGAAGCCGCCCGCCAGGTCACGCCGGCCACCCGTATTCGCCACCCTGCCATCGCGTGGCGCGACATCGCCGATACGCGCAACCGCATCATCCACGAATACTTCGACGTCGATTTGGAAATCATCGCCTCCATCGTCGAACATGATCTACCCGAGCTGATTCCCGCGCTGGAGGCAGTCTTGAACGAACTGGCGGAACGCAATCCATGATCCCCCTTGGCACCCTCTACATCGTCACCGCCCCCTCGGGCGCCGGCAAAACCACCCTCGTACACGCCGTGCTCGAGCGCGAACCGGGGCTCGCCCTCTCCATTTCCTACACCACCCGCCCCCCTCGGCCGGGCGAAATCGACGGGCGCGACTACCGCTTCATCGGCCGAGAAGAATTCCTGCGCCTGCGCGATCGCGGCGAACTTCTCGAATGGGCCGAAGTCCACGGAAACTACTACGGCACCTCCCGTACCTGGATCGAAGACCAATTGCAGCAAGACCGCGACGTGCTGCTGGAAATCGACTGGCAGGGAGCACGCCAGGTGCGGCGGATATTCCCTCAAGCCGTGAGCGTATTCATCCTGCCGCCCTCGATCGCAACGCTGGAAGCCCGACTGCGCGGTCGCGGCACCGACAGCGAAGCCACCATCGCCCGGCGCCTGGCCGCCGCCCGTGAGGAAATGCGCCACGTCGAAGAATTCGACTACGTTATAATCAACGACCGGCTCGAGCGCGCCATCGACGAGCTCACCGCCGTCGTACGCGCCGCGCGCCTGCGGCTGCCGGTGCAAAAGCGCCGCCACGCCGCCTACTTCGCCCAACTCCTACAGGAATGACCCCATGGCCCGCATCACCGTCGAAGACTGCCTCAAGCACATCCCCAACCGCTTCGAGATGACGCTCGCCGCCGCCACCCGCGCGCGCCAGCTCTCCATCGGCGCCGAGCCCCTCATCGCCCTGGACCGGGGGCGCGAG
Organism: Tepidiphilus baoligensis; assembly: GCF_012911495.1. NCBI lineage: Bacteria > Pseudomonadati > Pseudomonadota > Hydrogenophilia > Hydrogenophilales > Hydrogenophilaceae > Tepidiphilus > Tepidiphilus baoligensis. Next base: position 41,178 of record NZ_JAAAUB010000001.1, on the reverse strand, counting down.
CGGGACAAGCCCACCGTCATCGCGCTGCGCGAGATCGCCGCCGGCAAGGTCGGCCGCGACATCCTCGAACGCGCCCAGAACTGACCGCCATGCCCACCGCCGAGACCGCCTGCCAGCCCACTGCAGCCCCCTCGGCGGAAGCGCCGTTCGTCGACGTCGAGACCCCCGAAAGCTACGGCGCCCTGCGCGACAAGCTCCTCGGCTACCTCCCCCCCGCCGAAGTCGAGCGCATCGACGCCGCCGCCCGCTTCGCCGCCTGGTCGCACCAAGGCCAGAAGCGCGCGAGCGGCGAGCCCTACGTCACCCATCCCATCGCCGTCGCCTCCATCGTCGCCGACTGGAAGCTCGACGCCTCCGCCATCATCGCCGCGCTGCTGCACGACGTGATGGAAGACGCCCATATCCGCAAGAGCGAGCTCGCGCACCACTTCGGCCCCGTGGCGGCCGAGCTCGTCGATGGCCTCACCAAGATCGAGCAGCTCGAGAGCCAGAGCCTCGAAGACAACCAAGCGGAAAATTTCCGCAAGATGCTGCTCGCCATGGCGCGCGACCTGCGCGTCATCCTCATCAAGCTGGCCGACCGCACGCACAACATGCGCACGCTGGGCGCCGTCGCCCCCGCCAAGCGCCGCCGCATCGCCCAAGAAACCCTCGAAATCTACGCGCCCATCGCCAACCGGCTCGGGCTCAACACGCTCTACCGCGAACTCCAGGATCTCGCCTTCCAGCACCGCCACCCTTGGCGCCATGCCGTACTCGCGCACGCCGTCGAAGCCGCGCTCGGGGCACGCGACGAACTCCTCGACAAAATCCGCGCGCTCATCGAACGCCAACTCGTCGTCTGGGGGATCCAGGCCCAGATCAGCAGCCGACGCAAGCATCTCTACTCCATCTACCAGAAGATGCGCACCAAGCACCTGCGTTTCGAGCAGGTGCTCGACCTCTTCGGCTTTCGCATCGTCGTGCCCGACGAAAAAAGCTGCTACCTCGCCATCGGCGCGCTGCACGCCGCCTTCAAGCCGGTGCCCGGCAAATTCAAGGACTATCTCGCGCTGCCCAAGCCCAACGGCTACCAGTCGCTGCACACCACCGTCATCGGCCCGCAAGGCATTCCCGTCGAAATTCAAGTACGCACCCAGATCCAGCACCGGCTCGCCGAAGACGGCGTGGCCGCCCACTGGATCTACAAGGATGCCGGCGAGCGCGTCGACGCCTTCGAACGCCAGACCCACGCCTGGCTGCAATCGCTCGTGCAACTGCAATCGAACGACCCCGAAGCGCGCGACTTCCTCGAAAGCTTCAAAATAGACCTGTATCCCGACGAAGTCTTCGTCTTTTCCCCGCGCGGCGAGATCTTCGCCCTGCCACGCGGCGCCACCCCCGTCGATTTCGCCTACGCCATCCACACCGACGTCGGCCACCGCTGCATCGCCTGCCGCATCAACGGCGAGCTCATGCCGCTGCGCACCGAGCTCGATAACGGCGACCGGGTCGAGATCATCACATCCTCCTATCCCAGTCCCAACCCCGCCTGGCTCAACTACGTACGTACCGCCAAGGCCCGCGCCGAGATCCGCCATTTCCTGCGCCACCAGAAAAACGAGCAAGCCGTCTCGCTCGGCGAACGCATGCTCGACCAGGCACTGCGCCCGCGCGGCCTCACGCTGGGGCAGATCAGCGTCTTCGCCTGGGACCGCCTCCTGCGCCAGCACACCGGCCGCAGCAAGAAACAACTCCTCGAAGACATCGGCCTGGGGCACCTCAACCCGGCGCAGATCGCCGAAGAGCTCACCCACGCGCAAGACCTCGAATCCGGCCGTCCCGGCGTCCTCAAACCCCGTGCCTCCGGCCCCGTGCTCATCCGCGGCGACGAGGGCCAAGCCGTCGTTTTCGCCCGCTGCTGCCATCCCCTGCCCGGCGACCCCATCGTCGGCCTCCTCAGCAAAGGGCAAGGGCTGGAGATCCATCGCCACGACTGCCCCCGCCTGCGCCGCCAGGGTGGCGAGCGGCGCTGGATCGACGTCGACTGGGACCCCAACCGCCCCGAAACCACCCGCTTCGAAGTGGGCCTGCGCGTGCTCGCCCGCGACGCCGTCGGCATGCTCGCGCGCATCACCGCGGGAATCGCCGCCGAGCACGGGCACATCCTCGCCGTACAGATGGAAGCCCATCAGGGACTATATCTCGCCATCTCCTTCACCCTCCAAGTCGCCGACCGCATCCACCTCGCCCGCATCATGCGCGCGATCCGCCGCGTGCCCGAAGTCGTGCGCCTACAGCGCGACCTCGACGCCCAGAAAGGACTCCAGCGCACCTGAACCCAAGCCGAGCGATCACGCTTACGCCCCTCCACTCTTCCCAAGCCGCGCCAAGCCCATTACAATCCCCACGCCCGACACCACCCGAGGCACACCGGAGAGGAACGATGAATACGACCAGCATGACGCAAGAAACCCTCGAAGACGACGACATCCCCACGGTGGAGGAGCTGCTGGCCATGCCCGAAGAGGAATACATGTCGCCGCGCCAGCTCAAATTCTTCAAGCATCTCCTGCTCGAAGAAAAGCGCAAGCTGCTGGAAAAAGCCGCCGAAACCACGCAAGCGCTCCAGCAGGAGAACGAAGTCACGCCCGACTGGACCGACCGCGCCACCATCGAGGAAGAACAAGCGCTCGAGCTGCGCGTGCGCGACCGCGAACGCAAGCTCATGAAGAAGATCGACGAGGCGCTCGAGCGCATCGAGAAAGGCACCTACGGCTGGTGCGAAGAAACCGGCGAGCCGATCGGCCTTCGGCGACTGCTCGCCCGCCCCACCGCCACCCTCTGCCTCGAAGCGCAGGAACGGCACGAGCGCATGGAAAAATTGCAAGGCGGCTGAGCCACCGCCTCCTTTCGTTCCCGACCCCCGCCGGAGAGACCGTTGGCGCTATTCCTGCACGACACGCTCACGCAAGACAAACGCCGCTTCGAGCCGCTCGACCCCGCTCGGGTGACGATGTACGTCTGCGGCCCCACGGTCTATAACTACATCCACATCGGCAACGCCCGGCCGGTGGTCGTCTTCGACACCCTCTTCCGCCTGCTGCGGCTCTTCTACCCCAACGTCGTCTACGCCCGCAACATCACCGACATCGACGACAAGATCAACGCCGCGGCCCAAGCCGAAGGCGTGCCCATCCGGGAACTGGCCGAGCGCTACGCGCGCGCCTTCCACGAAGACGTCGCCCGGCTCAATGCGCTGCCGCCCACGGTCGAGCCCTACGCCACCGACCACATCCCCCAGATCATCGCCCTCATCGAGCGGCTCATCGCGCGGGGCCACGCCTACGTCGCCGAAGGGCACGTGCTCTTCCACGTCCCGTCCGACCCCCACTACGGCATCCTCTCCAAACGCAAGCGCGAGGAACTCATCGCTGGCGCGCGCATCGAACCCGCCCCCTACAAGCGCGACCCGGCCGACTTCGTACTGTGGAAACCCTCCCCGCCCGAACTTCCCGGCTGGGACAGCCCCTGGGGCCGCGGCCGCCCCGGGTGGCACATCGAATGCACCGCCATGATCGAGACCCACCTGGGCGAGACCATCGACATTCACGGCGGCGGGCAGGACCTCATCTTCCCCCACCACGAAAACGAGATCGCCCAAGGCACCTGCGCCCACGGCGGGCACATCTACGCCCGCTACTGGGTGCACAACGGCTACCTCACCATTCACGGCGAAAAGATGTCCAAATCCCTGGGCAACTTCCGCACCGTGCGCGAGCTCCTCGCACACACCCCCGGCGAAGTCTTGCGCTATGCGCTCCTCTCCGGCCACTACCGCAAACCGCTCGACTTCACCCCCGAGCTACTGGAACAATCGCTGCACGCGCTCGACCGGCTCTACACCACCCTCGCGCTCACCGAATCCGTTCCCGCCGCCCCGCTCGACCCCCAGGCCGCGGCCGAACGCCTGGAGCTCTCCCCCGAGCGACGTGCCGCGCTCACTGCTGATGCGCTGCCGCACGGGCTCGGCGCCGCGCCCGAGTTCGTCGCCGCCCTCGCCGACGACCTCAACACCCCCCAGGCGCTGGCGCTCCTGCACGAAACCGCCGCGCTGCTGCGCAAAGACCCGACCCCCGAGCGCAAGCGGGAATTCCTCGCCGCCGCCGAGCTCCTGGGGCTGCTCACCGATACGCCGCAATCCTGGCGTCGGCGCCTGCCCGCCCAAGGGGAAGAAACCCTCAGCGAAGAACGCATCGAAGCGCTGATCGCCGAGCGCGCCGCCGCCCGCCGCGCCCGCGATTTCGCCCGGGCCGACGCCATCCGCGACGAGCTCAAGCGAGCCGGCATCCAGATCGAAGACACCGCGAGCGGCACCACCTGGCGCCGTGCGCTTTCATAGACAGACAGAGCGCCCTACGAGGAGCACCCCCATGTACGAATCCGAACACACCAAGTTCATCCGCGACTGGCTCGCCAAGCACCCCGAACAGATCGAAGAGCGCCGCAAAGGCCGGGCACTGTGGTGGGACAAACCGCAGGATCCCGAGCTCACGGAACAATTCCGCCGCGCCGAGGTTCCAACGTACCCGTACTACTACGACGCCGACTCCGCCCATCACGCCTGAACTCATGCCCGAAGACGTCGCGACCGCCGCCCCGCTTGCCGAGCGCTACGTCCTCCTCGACCTGGAAACCACCGGCGCGCACCCCGAGCGCGACCGCATCACCGAGATCGCGCTGCTGCGCTTCGAGGGCGGCCACCTCGTCGAGCGCTGGCAAAGCCTCGTGCGCCCCGACGTCCCCATCCCCCCGCTCATCGAGCGGCTCGTCGGCATCACCAACGCCATGGTCGCCGACGCCCCCCCCTTCGAGGCGCTCGCCCCCGAACTCCTGCAGCGGCTCGCGGACGCCGTGCTCGTCGCCCACAACGCCCGCTTCGACTATGGCTTCCTGCGCCAAGCCTTCCGCCGTTGTGGGTTCGCCTTCGAATCCCCGGTGCTCTGCACCGTCAAGCTCTCGCGCGCCCTCTACCCGCAATACCACAAACACGGTCTCGACAGCCTCATCGAGCGCCACGGCCTCAGCTGCAGCGCCCGCCATCGCGCCATGGGCGACGCCGAAGTGCTCGCCCAATTCCTCGACCTCGTGCAGCGCGAGTTTCCTCCGGAAACCCTGCTGCTTGCCAAACGCAAGGCCATGCAATGGCCCAGCCGCCCGCCGGGGCTCGCCGATGGCGTGCTCGAATCCCTGCCGGACGTGCCCGGCGTCTACCTCATGTACGGAGAAAACGACCTGCCGCTCTACCTCGGCAAGAGCAAACGCCTGCGAAGCCGCGTGCTCGACCACTTCTCCCAGGCGCAGCACCACGGCACGGAAGCCGAGATCGCCCGCCAGATCCGCCGTCTCGACTGGCTCGAGACCGCCGGCGAGCTCGAAGCGCTACTCCTCGAAGCCGAGCTCATCAAACGGCTGAAACCCCTCTACAACCGGCAACTGCGCGAACGCGGCGCCTGGGCGATCGAGCCGCTCCCCGAACCCAAGCCGCGCGGCCCCGTGGTCGGCTATCGCAGCCTGGCTGGCACCGATCCGGCCGACTGGCTCGGCCATACCCACGGCCTTTTTCCCGAGCGCAAGCAGGCCGAAAAAGCCCTGCGCCAGATCGCCCGCGCCCACGCCCTCTGCCCCCAGCGCCTGGGGCTGGAACCCCTGCGCCGTGGCCCCTGCCTCGCCCACCAAATGAAGCAATGCCTCGGCGCCTGCGCCGGCAAGGAATCCCCCGAAGTGCACGACGCGCGCCTGCGCGCCGCGCTCGCCCCCCTCCCGCCGGCCCCCTGGCCCTATGCCGGCCCGGTACGGCTCACCGAACACGACCCCGAGCGCGAGCGCCGCATGACCCTCATCGCCGACCGCTGGTGCCTGCTCGCGCGCTTCGACCATGACCCCACGCCCGAAGAACTCACCGCCGCGCTCGAACGCCCCCGCCGGTTCGACCCCGACCTCTACCGCATCCTGGCGCACGCCTTCGCCACCACGGCCCCGCAGCCGCTCAGCTAGGCGATCCTTTCGGCTCTACCCCTACCGCAACACCGCCATGCAACCGCGCAGTAGGTTATTCGAGCCATCCCGGTATAGGGCAAGCGCGATTTCCCCGAAAGGGACGGCGATCTGCGTCTTCAGAGGAACGTGACGAGGAAAACTTGACAGCCGCCCCATAGATTTTCTATAATTGCTACTTCTTCGACGGGTCGTTAGCTCAGCCGGTAGAGCAGCGGACTTTTAATCCGTTGGTCGCAGGTTCGAATCCTGCACGACCCATCTCCAACGCGCGATTCCCGTGCGCACTTTCATCGCATCGCAGCCGTCGACCCATGGCTTTGATCCGCATCCGCGGTGCGCGCACCCACAACCTCAAAAACGTCGATCTCGACCTGCCTCGAGGAAAACTGATCGTCATCACGGGCGTATCGGGCTCCGGTAAATCTTCGCTCGCCTTCGACACGCTATACGCCGAAGGCCAAAGGCGCTACGTCGAATCGCTCTCCGCCCAGGCGCGCAAGTTTCTCGATCAGCTGCCGAGGCCCGAAGTCGACGCGATCGAAGGGCTTTCGCCGGCGATCGCCATCGAGCAGAAGACGCTTTCGCCCAGCCCACGATCGACGGTGGGCACGCTCACCGAAATCCACGACTATCTGCGCGTACTCTTCGCTCGGCTGGGCACGCCGTATTGCCCCGAACATCCCGAGGAGGCTCTGACGCACCGCTCGATGAGCGACTTCATCGAGTCTTTATTGCACACTCTGCCGCAGCGACGCATCGCCCTCCTCTCGCCCCTCGTGCTCGATACCGAACCGCGGGCCGCGCTCGCCTCCCTGAAAGCACAAGGGTTCACCCGCATCGAAACCGGTGGCGAATTCGTCGAGCTCGATGGTTTGCAAGATGCCCCCTCCGACGCGCCTCGACTGGTGATCGACCGCTTGAGAGTACGGGAAGAGGCGCGGGCGCGGCTCGCCGATTCGCTCGAACTGGCGCTCAAGATGGGGCATGGGCGCTGCTTCGTGCGCGATCTCGACGAAGGGGAAGAACTGACTTTCGTCGTCACCCCTTCGTGCCCCCGCTGCGGTTTCACGGCCCCGGCGCTCGAGCCGCAGCTCTTCTCTTTCAACCATCCGGCAGGCGCCTGCCCCACGTGCGAGGGAACGGGGCGGCGATGGGAACTGGACGCGGAGCGCTTACCAGCATCCGAGCGCAGCCTGCGCGAGGGTGCATTGCCCGGTCTCGACCTCGGCAACGCCTTCTCGGCGCGGCTTCTGGAGGATTTGGCGGCATATTATGGTTTCTCCCTCGACACCCCGTGGTCCGGGCTGCCGGAACCGGTGCGACGGGTTTTACTCTTCGGTTCGGGCGAGGAACCCATCCCTTTCCGCTACCCGCTCGATCGCAGCCGCATGGTGCTCAAGTCTCATCCTTTCGAAGGCTGGGTCTCCTACCTGCAACGGCGCCACCACCCCGAAGAGGAAAGGGGACGCAGAGAGAAGGCTCTGGATCTCCCTTGGCAGGAACGCCCCTGCCCCACCTGTGGTGGTAGCCGCTTGCAACCTTTTGCCCGGGCGGTACGCGTGGCGGGCATGAGTCTGCCGGAGCTCACGGCACTTCCCTTGTCGGACTGTGCGAGTGCGATCGAACGCATCGCCACCGTGTGCGGAACGCATCCCGTGGCCGAGATGACGATCGGGGCGATCCGCTCGCGTCTCCGCTTCCTGCTGCAAGTCGGGCTCTCCTACCTGAGTCTCGATCGCGCATCGCACACGCTCTCCGGCGGAGAGGCGCAGCGCATCCGGCTCGCCAGTCAGGTTGGCTCGGGACTCACCGGCGTGCTCTACGTACTCGACGAACCTTCCATCGGGCTACATCCGCGCAATCAGGACGATTTGCTGCGTACGCTCGAAGAGATGCGCGATCTGGGCAACACCGTCGTCGTGGTCGAACACGACGAAGCGACGATTCGCCGTGCCGATCACGTAGTGGAAGTCGGCCCGGGTGCTGGACGTGAGGGAGGTGAGATTCTCGTCTCCGGGTCGCTGTCAGCGCTGCTCGCTTCGCCGCGCTCGCGAACCGCCCCTTATCTGCAACGCCCCTTGCACGTGCCGCATCGTTCTCTCCCTTGCGAAGAAGACAGGCCCACGCTACGGCTGCAAGGCTGCCACGCCCACAATCTGCAGGGAATCGACGTCGAGATCCCCCTGGGATGCCTCGTGGTCGTCACCGGGGTCTCCGGTTCGGGAAAATCCTCGCTCGTAGAGGACACGCTGGTTCCCATCCTGCGCGATCACCTCTCGGGGCGCCCCTGCCGCGCCCCGTGTACGGGAGCCTCGGGTCTAGAGGCGATCGACAAGCTGATCGTCGTCGATCAATCGCCGATCGGCCGTACGCCGCGCTCAACCCGGCAACCTATACTGGCATCATGGATGGGTTGCGCGAACTCTTTGCCGCCACACCCGAAGCACGCATGCGCGGCTACCGCGCCGCCCGCTTTTCCTTCAACCTGAGAGGGGGGCGCTGCGAGGTATGCGAAGGTGAAGGATATCGGCGCATCGACTTGCAGTTTCTGCCCGACGTCTATCTACCCTGCGAAGCCTGCAGCGGAAAGCGGTACAACCGTGAGACGCTGGAGATCCGCTACCGCGGGCTGAACATCCACGAATCCCTCTCCCTTACCGTGGAGGAAGCGCTACATCCCTTCGGCTCGCACCCCACGCTGCGGCGCAAGCTCGAGATTCTGCAGTCGCTGGGGCTGGGCTACTTACCCTTGAACCAACCGGCCACGACGCTTTCGGGGGGAGAAGCGCAGCGCTTGAAATTGGCTGCGGAGTTGATGCGCCGCGACACGGGACGAACGCTATACGTGCTCGACGAGCCAACCACGGGGCTGCACTGGGTCGACGTCGAACAGCTCCTCACCGCGCTGTTCGCGCTGCGCGATCGCGGAAACACGCTGGTGGTGATCGAACATCACCTCGACGTAATCGCCCATGCCGACTGGGTGATCGACCTGGGACCAGGAGCGGGCGAAGCAGGCGGCCGAATCGTCGCTTGCGGCACCCCCGCGGTGATCGCCGCCCACCCCGATTCCGTGACCGGACGCTACCTCGCCGAGCGGATCGGCTCGGCGGGATAAAAACGGACGCCGCACCCTCGAATGGATGCGGCGTCCATCATTCTTCCCTGAAAGGAAAGGGCGATCAGCCTGCGTTTTGCGGTGCAGCTTGCGTTTCGCTACCCGCCCGATCGACGAGCTCGATGATCGCCATCGGCGCGTTGTCACCATCGCGGTAGCCGAACTTCAGCACGCGGGTGTACCCACCTGGACGATTTTGCACGCGCGGGCCAATTTCGTTGAAGAGTTTGAGCACGATCTCACGATCGCGCAGGCGAGCGAAGGCGAGCCGGTGATTGGCCAGCGTCGGTTTCTTCGCCAGCGTGATGAGCGGCTCGACGAAGCGGCGCAGTTCCTTGGCTTTGGGCAGAGTCGTCTTGATGACTTCCTCGCGCAGCAGGGCGTTGGCGAGATTGCGCATCAGCGCCTGACGATGGCTCGTCGTGCGGTTGAGCTTGCGATATCCGTTTCCGTGACGCATTTTTCTTTCCTCGTGCGTTATCCGTCAGCCGAGTTTTTCCAAACCGGGCGGAGGCCAGTTTTCCAGTTTCATCCCCAGCGTCAGCCCGTGCGCTGCGAGCACTTCCTTGATCTCGTTGAGCGACTTGCGACCGAGGTTGGGGGTTTTCAGGAGTTCCTGTTCGGTGCGCTGGATCAGATCACCGATGTAGTAGATGTTCTCGGCCTTGAGGCAATTGGCCGAGCGGACCGTGAGTTCGAGATCGTCGACGGGGCGCAACAGCAGCGGATCGATCGCTGCGCCGCTCTCGGAGCGTGCACTGGGCTGGCGTCCTTCGAGATCGGCAAAGACGGCGAGTTGGTCCACCAGCACGCGTGCGGCATAGCGAATCGCCTCTTCGGGATCGATCGAGCCGTTCGTCTCGAGTTCGAGGACCAGACGATCGAGGTCGGTACGCTGCTCGACCCGGGCGCTCTCGACGGTATAGGCGACCCGACGCACCGGGCTGAAGGAGGCGTCCATCAGGATATGACCGATCGCACGATCGCCCTCGGTTTTGCGCGCGGAGGCCGGAACGTAACCTCGGCCTCGTTGGACACGGATTTCCATCTCGAGGCGCCCGCCTTCTTCGACGTGGGCGATGACGTGATCCCCGTTGATGACTTCGACGCCATGGCCCAACTGGATGTCGGCCGCGCGAACCACTTTCGGCCCCACGGCTTCGAGGCGCACGGTCGCATCTTCACGTTCGTGCAGTCGAAACACGACGCCTTTCAGATTGAGCAGCAAATCGACGGCGTCTTCGCGCACCCCTTCGATCGTCGAATACTCGTGCAACAGGCCAGTGATCCGCACCTCGGTAGGAGCGCTACCGGGAAGCGCAGCCAGGAGCACGCGCCGCAGCGCGTTGCCCAACGTATGGCCGAAGCCGCGCTCGAACGGTTCCATCGTGACGCGCGCCAACACCGGCGACAGATTTTCCACGTCGATGCTGCGCGGTTTCAGCAGGCTTTCCAAAGACATCGATGCTATCCTCTGTTTCTCGCCGCTGCGAGGGGCTTATCGCGAGTAGAGTTCGACCACGAGGTTTTCGTTGAGCGTGGGCGAAAGCTCGGCGCGCTGCGGATAGGCCTTGAACACCCCCTTGCCCGCCTGCACGTCGACTTCGATCCACTCGGGGAAACCACGTTGCGCCGCCGCTTCCAGCGCAGCCTTCACGCGGAGCTGGGCGCGGGCCTTTTCGGTGAGCTCAACCACGTCGCCCGGACGAACGAGGTAAGAAGGAATGTTGACCCGGCGACCGTTGACCATTACGCCATTGTGGCGCACGACTTGGCGCGCCTCGGCGCGTGAGGCGCCGAAACCCATGCGATAAGCGACGTTGTCGAGCCTGCCTTCGAGGAGTTGCAGAAGGTTCTCGCCCGTCTGGCCGCGACGGCGAGCCGCTTCGGCGTAGACACGACGGAACTGCATCTCCAAAACGCCGTAGAGCCGACGGATCTTTTGCTTCTCACGCAGCTGTTTTCCGTATTCGGACAAGCGCTGCCCCGAGGTTTGACCGTGCTGACCGGGTGCATAGCTGCGACGCTCGATCGCGCACTTGTCCGTGAAGCATTTTTCCCCTTTGAGGAAGAGCTTTTCGCCTTCCCGCCGGCACTGCCGGCACTTGGGATCGAGATTACGTGCCACGTTCGACTCCTGTTAGATCCGACGTTTCTTGGGCGGACGGCAGCCGTTGTGCGGAATCGGCGTTACATCCTGTATGCTGGCGATGCGGATGCCGAGCGCGGCAAGCGCCCGCACCGACGATTCACGCCCTGGGCCAGGACCTTGCACACGCACTTCAAGGCTCTTGATGCCACATTCCTGGGCTGCCTTGCCTGCCGCATCGGCCGCCACCTGGGCGGCAAACGGGGTACTCTTGCGCGAGCCCTTGAAACCCGCCGAACCGGACGAGGCCCAGGAAAGCGCGTTGCCTTGCCGATCGGTGATCGTGATGATCGTGTTGTTGAAACTCGCGTGGATGTGCGCGATGCCCTCCGCAACATTCTTTTTGACTTTACGTCGGGCCTTCGTCGTAGTTTTAGCCATGGAGTGACCTCATCATTTCTTCTTGCCGGCGATGGTCTTGGGCGGCCCCTTGCGGGTACGCGCGTTCGTGCGAGTACGCTGTCCACGCACGGGCAACCCCCGGCGATGGCGCATGCCGCGATAGCAACCCAAGTCCATCAAGCGTTTGATGTTCATGGTGATCTCACGCCGCAAGTCGCCCTCGACCTTGTATTTGGCGACTTCCTCGCGCAAGCGCTCGAGCTCGGCGTCCGTCAGATCTTTGACCTTGGCCGATGGCTGGATGCCTGCGGCCTCGCAAATCTTGCGGGCACGGGAACGACCGATGCCGTAGATCGCCGTGAGCGCGATCTCGGTGTGTTTGTGGTTGGGGATATTCACCCCTGCGATACGGGCCATCTGCAATCACCCCAAAAACGAAATTCTCAAGTATAAAAGATTCGCGCCCAAGGTTCAACCTTGACGCTGCTTGTGGCGCGCTTCTTTACAAATGACCCGCACCACGCCCTTGCGCCGCACGATGCGGCAATTGCGGCAGATCCGCTTCACTGAGGCTTGGACTTTCATGGAGCTCTCCCTGGATTCTTCACTTGGAACGGAATACGATGCGCCCGCGCGTCAGGTCGTACGGGGTGAGCTGCACCGTGACCTTGTCTCCGGGCAGGATGCGGATGTAGTGCATTCTCATCTTGCCCGAGATATAACCGAGAATGACGTGACCATTTTCCAGACGCACGCGGAAGGTGGCGTTGGGCAGCGTCTCGATCACTTCACCCTGCATTTCGATGACGTCTTCCTTGGCCATGCCTTACTTCCTCCGCAACGCGCCAGACGTGAAATTCGCCTTCTTGAGCAAACTCTCGTATTGGTGCGACATCACATAGGATTGCAGTTGCGTCATGAAATCCATCGTCACGACCACGATGATGAGTAGCGACGTCCCCCCGAAATAGAAGGGCACGTTCCACTCGAGGATGAGAAACTCGGGGATCAAGCACACGAGCGTGATGTAGATCGCCCCGGCGAGCGTGAGTCGCATCAACACGCGGTCGAGATACTTCGCCGTCTGCTCGCCCGGCCGAATGCCTGGCACGAACGCACCGCTCTTCTTCAGGTTCTCCGCCGTCTCCTTGGCATTGAAGACGAGGGCGGTGTAGAAGAAACAGAAAAAGACGATCGCCAAGGCATAGAGCAGGATATAGACCGGCTGCCCAGGCGACAGCGCTCCAGCCAGGTCTCTCAACCAGATGAAGCGATCGCCCGACCCGAACCACTGCGCCAGCGTGGCGGGGAAAAGAATGATGGACGAGGCGAAGATCGGCGGGATCACACCGGCCATGTTGAGCTTCAAAGGCAGATGCGAACTCTGACCCCCATAGATCTTGTTGCCCACCTGTCGCTTGGCGTAATTGACCAGGATTTTCCGCTGACCTTTTTCGACGAAGACGACGAAGGCCGTCACCAGCAACACCAGCACGCAGACGAAGAGGGCGGAGAAAGGATGCATCGCCCCGCTCGAAACGAGCTCGAAGAGCCCGCCCAGCGCCTGAGGCAACCCTGCGACGATCCCGGCAAAGATGATGAGAGAGATGCCGTTCCCAATACCCCGTTCGGTGATCTGCTCACCGAGCCACATCAGGAACATCGTGCCGGTCACCAGCGTCACCACGGTGACGAAACGGAACATCAATCCTGGTTCGAGCACCAACCCGGGCTGGGATTCGAGGGCGACCGCGATTCCCAAGCCCTGCGCGAGCGCGAGCACCAAGGTACCATAGCGCGTGTACTGCGTCAGCTTGCGCCGACCCGCCTCGCCTTCTTTTTTCAGCGCCTCGAGCGCAGGGAAGGCGTAGGACATGAGCTGCACGATGATCGATGCCGAGATGTACGGCATGATCCCGAGCGCGAAGATCGTGAAGCGCGACAACGCCCCGCCGGAGAAGAGGTTGAACACCCCCAGGATCCCGCCACCTTGCGTCTGGAAGAGCTGGGCAAGTTTGGCCGGATCGATGCCCGGAACAGGGATGTGCGCCCCGATCCGATAAACGACGAGCGCCCCCAGCAAGAACCAGAGACGCCGTTTCAGGTCGGCAAATTTCCCTACCGTCGCGTGTTGGGTCGCTTTGGCCACGACGTTTCCCTACTCAGGATTCGACGAGGGTGCCGCCGGCCGCCTCGATGGCGCTCTTGGCCCCCTTGGTGGCCGCGATTCCCCGCAGGATGAGCTTGCGCGTGATCGTTCCGGCCAGGATCACCTTGGCCGCCTTGGCAGCGCGCGGCACCACGCCCGCCTGCTTGAGTACGACCAGGTCGATGTCGTCGACCGGGATCCGCTCGAGGTCGGAGAGGCGCACTTCGGCGACTTCGCCAGCCGTGAGCGAGACGAAACCACGCTTGGGCAGACGGCGTTGAAGCGGCATTTGACCGCCCTCGAAGCCGACTTTGTGAAAGCCCCCGGAGCGGGATTTCTGGCCCTTGTGTCCCCGGCCGCAGGTCTTGCCCAGACCGGAACCGATGCCGCGGCCGACCCGCTTCTTCGCTTTCTTGGCCCCATCGGCCGGTTTGATGGTGTTGAGTTGCATTTGTCAGCCCTCGACCTTCAGGAGATAAGACACCTTGGCGATCATGCCACGCACCTGAGGGGTGTCGGCGAGCTCGACCGTGTGGTTGAGCCGACGCAAGCCGAGCCCACGCACGGTGGCACGATGATCCTTACGCGTGCCGATCAAAGACTTGACCAGCGTCACCTTGACTTTGTCGTTCGCCATGGCTCACTCCGTGATCTCTTCGATGGACTTGCCGCGCTTCGCGGCAAGCTCGGAAGGACGGCGTGTGGCCGTCAATCCCTTGATCGTGGCGCGCACCACGTTGTACGGGTTGGTCGAGCCAACGATCTTGCAGATGACGTCCTTGACGCCCATCACCTCGAACACCGCGCGCATGGCACCGCCGGCGATGATTCCGGTACCCGGAGGAGCCGACTTCATCATCACCGTGGAAGCACCGTGCTTGGCGATCACGGTATGCTGGATGGTGCCGTTTTTCAAAGGCACCTTGACCATGTCACGACGGGCCGACTGCATGGCCTTTTGCACCGCGACCGGTACCTCACGGGCCTTACCCTTACCCATGCCGATGCCACCGTCGCCGTCGCCGACGACCGTCAGCGCCGCAAAGCTCAGGATGCGCCCACCCTTGACGGTCTTGCTGACGCGGTTGATCGACACCATCTTTTCATTGAGCTCGTCCTGCCGCTCTTCCGCAGGTCGGCGCTTGTCTTGCTGATTCCTGGCCATCGCTTTTCCCGTATCAGAATTTGAGCCCGGCTTCGCGCGCGGCCTCAGCCAAGGCTTGCACGCGACCATGATAGAGATATCCCGAGCGGTCGAACGCGACCGTCTCGATGCCGATCGCCTTGGCTTTCTCGGCGATGGCACGACCCACGAGCGCCGCAGCGGCCTTGTTACCCCCGTTGCTCACCTTGTCGCGCAGCTCCTTGTCGAGCGTAGACGCGGCAGCGAGCACGCGTGAACGGCACGGGGAGATGATCTGCGCGTAGACGTGCGAGTTGGAACGGTAAACCGTGAGGCTCGGCACTTTCAGCTGCGCGATCTTCGCCCGGGTTTTGCGGGCACGGCGCAGACGTGCAAGTTTCTTGTTCATGATCGAATGCCCTTATTTCTTCTTGGTCTCTTTCAAGACCACGATTTCATCCGCATAGCGTACACCCTTGCCCTTGTAAGGCTCCGGCGGACGGTAACCGCGGATCTTGGCGGCTTGCTGGCCGAGTTGTTGCTTGTCGGCCCCTTTGAGCACGATCTCGGTCGGCTGGGGTACTTCGGCCTTGATACTCGCAGGAAGCTCGTGCTCGATCGGGTGCGAGTAGCCCAGCGAGAGATTCAGCTTGTTACCCTGCAGCTGTGCGCGGTAACCCACTCCGACCAAAGTAAGGCGCCGCTCGAACCCTTTCGCGACCCCATGCACCATGTTGGCGAGGATGGCCCGCGCAGTACCGGCTTGAGCAACGCTGCCGGGGGTCTTCTCGTCGCCCTGGCAGCGCAGCACGTTGCCCTCCCGGACGATGCGCACGGCGGAATTGAACGAGAACTCGAGCGCGCCGAGCGGACCTTTGACCGCGACGCGGCTGCCGTCGATCGTGACCTCGACGCCACCCGGAACCTCGATCGGTTGTTTTGCGATTCTCGACATCTCGATCTCCCTCAGGCGACGTAACAGAGCACTTCGCCACCAACTTGCGCCTTGCGGGCGGCACGATCGGTCATCACCCCCTTGGGCGTAGACACGATGGCCACTCCCAGACCGTTCATGACCTTGGGCAAGTCGGCGACGGAACGGTAGATGCGCAAACCAGGACGCGACACCCGCTCGATGTGTTCGATCACGGGGCGACCGGCGTAATACTTGAGCTTCAATACCAGGGTCGACTTCGGCCCCTCTTGACGCACCTCGAACCCATCGATGTAGCCCTCTTCGTGCAATACGCGAGCGATCGCGGACTTGAGCTTGGAGCCAGGAACCTCGACGGTAGGCTTTTCCGCCTTTTGCGCATTGCGAATGCGCGTCAACATATCGGCGATCGGATCAGACATGCTCATCTTCGGACTCCCTTACCAGCTCGCCTTGGTCATGCCGGGGACTTCGCCGCGGAAAGCCATTTCACGCAACTTGTTTCGGCTCAGACCGAATTTACGGAAAGTTCCGCGCGGACGGCCGGTGATCGCGCAACGATTCCGCAACCGAGTGGGGCTGGCGTTGCGCGGCAGTTGCTGCAGCTCGAGGCGCGCCTGCATGCGCTCTTCTTCGGACAGACTCATGTCCCGTATTTTGGCGAGCAGAGCGTCGCGCTTGGCCGCGTACTTGGCCACCAGCTTGCGACGTTTTTCCTCGCGATTGATTATCGATTTCTTTGCCATGTCAGCCTCAATTCCGGAAGGGAAACTTGAACGCGGCCAGCAGCGCCTTGGCCTCTTCGTCGGTTTTCGCCGTGGTCGTGATGGTGATGTTCATGCCGCGCAGCGCATCGACCTTGTCGTACTCGATCTCCGGAAAGATGATCTGCTCACGCACACCCAGGTTGAAGTTGCCACGACCATCGAACCCCTTGCCGCCAACGCCGCGGAAATCCCGCACGCGGGGCAGAGCGATCGAAATGAGCCGATCGAGGAATTCGTATGCCCGAGCGCCGCGCAGCGTCACCTTGCATCCGATCGGGTACCCCTCGCGGATCTTGAAACCGGCGATCGATTTGCGCGCCTTGGTGATCACGGGCTTTTGCCCCGAAATCGCCGCCAGATCCTTGACGGCATTCTCCAGGACTTTCTTGTCGGCCACGGCCTCACCTACGCCCATGTTGAGCGTAATCTTGGTGATGCGCGGCACTTCCATGATCGACTTGTAGCCGAACTTGCTGACGAGTTCGGGCACGACCTTTTCTTTGTACTGTTGTAGCAACCGGGCCATGTTCGCTCCTTAGACGTCCACCACTTCGCCGGTGCTCTTGAAGAAGCGCACTTTACGGCCATCTTCGAGCACCCGAATCCCGACCCGGTCGGCTTTCTGGGTCTGCGGATTGAATAGCGCGACGTTGGAGATGTGGATAGGCATCTCTTTTTCGATGATCCCACCTGCGATTCCGCGCAAGGGATTGGGGCGCACGTGTTTCTTGACGCGATTGATCCCCTCGACGATGACTTTTTCGTCGCTGACGCGGCGCGTCACTACCCCCCGGCGCCCTTTGTCTTTGCCGGCGATCACGATCACCTGATCGCCCTTACGGATCTTCTTCATTGCGACACCTCAGATGACTTCGGGGGCGAGCGAGACGATCTTCATGAATCGCTCGGTACGCAATTCACGCGTAACAGGGCCAAAAATACGCGTACCGATCGGCTCGAGCTTGTTGTTGAGCAGCACGGCGGCGTTGCCATCGAACTTGATGAGCGAACCGTCGGGACGGCGCACCCCTTTGGCGGTGCGAACGACGACGGCGTTATAGACGTCGCCTTTCTTGACGCGCCCGCGCGGGGCCGCTTCCTTGACCGACACCTTGATGATGTCGCCGACGTTGGCATAGCGGCGCTTGGAGCCCCCAAGCACTTTGATACACATGACCTTGCGCGCGCCGCTATTGTCGGCGACCTGCAAGAGGGTCTGCATCTGGATCATGAAAATCTCCAACTTATACCGCTAGAGCGGACAGTTTTGGACTCAAACACCTTCGGCGCGCACACGGCTCAAGCGACGAAGGAAAACGAAGTGCCCCGCCTTGCGACGGGGCAAGAGTCCAGCACTATAACCGATGCGGCAGAAAATTGCAAGGGCGAATCAGGCAAGACGTGCCTTGGACACGAGCCGGACGACCTTCCAGGTTTTTGTCTTGGAAATCGGACGGCACTCTTCGATCTCGACGACATCGTTGAGCGCCACTTCCGGATCTTCGCAGTGCGCATGGAATTTGCGCGATTTGGTGACGATCTTCCCATAGAGGGGATGCGCCACGCGACGTTCGACCAATATGGCGACCGTCTTGGCCCGAGCGGTACTCACGACGCGTCCAACCATGCGCTGCCGGGTCTTGTTTTGCATTTCTTCGGTCATTTACGCACCCCTTTTTCCCGCAGGAGGGTCTTGATCCGCGCGATATCGCGCCGGGTAGCACGCATCGCCGCGGTATTGGTCAGTTGCTGCGTCGCTTGTTGCATACGAAGCGAGAATTGCGCCTTGCGCAACTCGAGCAATTCTTTCTCGAGCTCGTCGACGCTCTTTTCACGCATGTCTTTTGCTTTCATCATGCCGCTCCCAACTTGCGGGTGACGAAGACGGTCTTGAACGGCAGCTTCGCGGCGGCGAGTTCGAACGCCTCACGGGCCAGCGCTTCGCTCACACCGTCCATCTCATACAAGACTTTGCCCGGCTGGATTTCGGCGACCCAGTATTCAGGGTTTCCTTTCCCGCTTCCCATACGGACCTCGGCAGGTTTCCGGGAGATGGGTTTATCGGGAAACACTCGGATCCAGATCCGCCCGCCGCGCTTGATGTGACGGGTCATGGCGCGCCGCGCTGCTTCGATTTGGCGAGCCGTGAGCCGTCCGCGGCCGATCGCCTTGAGACCGAACTCGCCGAAGGAAACGGAGGTCCCGCGCGTTGCCAGTCCCTTGTTGCGGCCCTTCTGGACCTTGCGGAATTTAGTTCGTTTCGGCTGCAGCATCGCCCACTCCCGAAGTTACGTTCGCTTTGGCGGCGCGGGTGCGACGACCGCGACGCGCGCCTTCCCCTTCGTCACGACGACCCCGCGCGGGACGCCGAGCTTCCCGCTCGACAGGCTCCTGCGGTGCCTGATTACGCGCCAGGATGTCGCCCTTGTAGAGCCAGACCTTGACGCCGATGATCCCGTAGGTGGTCTGTGCCTCGGCAAAACCATAATCGATGTCGGCGCGCAGGGTTTGCAGGGGAACCCGACCCTCACGGTACCATTCGGAGCGTGCGATCTCGGCCCCGCCCAGACGGCCGGAGGTCATGATCTTGATCCCTTTCGCCCCGAGCCGCATCGCGTTTTGCATCGCACGTTTCATGGCGCGACGGAACTGGATGCGTTTCTCGAGCTGGGTCGCGACCGATTCGGCGATGAGCTGCGCATCGAGCTCGGGTTTGCGGATTTCCTCGATCGTGAGGTGCACCGGCACGCCCATGCGACGGTTCAGATCCGCTCTGAGAAGCTCGATGTCCTCACCTTTCTTCCCGATGACCACACCGGGACGCCCCGAGTGGATCGTGATCTTTGCACTCTTGGCCGGGCGTTCGATCACGATACGACTGACGGCCGCATGCTTGAGCTTGTTCTTCAAGTACCCACGAACCTGGGCGTCTTGCTGCAGCAGGCGCGGGAAGTCCTTGCTCGAGGCAAACCAGCGCGAGGACCAGTCACGCGTGACGACGAGGCGAAAGCCGGTCGGATGGATTTTCTGTCCCATGTTCGCTCCTTATTCTCCGACCGCGACGATGATGTGCGACGTAGGCTTGAGGATCTTCGCCCCACGCCCTTTGGCCCGCGCCCGGAAGCGCTTGAGCACCACGCCCTTCTCGACCATGATGCGTTTGACCTTGAGTTCATCGACGTCGGCACCGTCGTTGTGCTCCGCATTGGCGATGGCCGAAAGCAGCGCTTTACGAATCAAATGCGCGCCTTTTTGCGGACAGAAGGCGAGGATGTCGAGCGCCTGCGCCACCGGTTTGCCGCGGATGAGATCGGCGACGAGACGACCTTTCTGGGGAGAAAGGCGCACGCCGCGCACGATAGCCTTGGTTTCCATATCTCGTTTCCTCGACCTTTAGCGTTTAGACTTCTTACCCGCGGCGTGCCCTTTGAAGGTGCGGGTGAAGGAGAATTCGCCGAGTTTGTGTCCAACCATGGCCTCGGTAACGAATACCGGGACGTGCTGCCGGCCATTGTGCACCGCGAACGTCAACCCGATGAACTCGGGCAGGATCGTGGAGCGGCGAGACCAGGTCTTGATCGGACGCTTGTCGTTGGTCGCGCGGCTTTGCTCGACCTTCTTGAGCAGATGGGCATCGACGAACGGCCCTTTTTTGACGGAACGTGCCATGACTTACCCCTTAACGCTTGTGCCGACGCTGGACGATCATGTTGTCCGTGCGCTTGTTGCGGCGAGTGCGATACCCTTTCGTCGGCTGACCCCATGGGCTGCGCGGCACGCCGCCCTCGCCCGTGCGCCCTTCACCACCACCATGCGGGTGGTCGATCGGGTTCATCGCCACACCGCGTACGGTAGGACGAACGCCACGCCAGCGGGAAGCCCCCGCCTTGCCGAGTTTTTCCAGGGAATGCTCACCATTGCCCACTTCCCCGATAGTGGCGCGACATTCGACGTGCACCTTGCGCACTTCGCCCGAGCGCAGACGCACCTGGGCATAGGCACCTTCACGCGCGACGAGCTGGACCGAAGTTCCTGCAGCGCGAGCGAGCTGCCCGCCCTTGCCCGGCACGAGCTCGACGTTGTGCAGCGTCGTTCCCACCGGGATGGCACGGATCGGCAGCGCATTGCCGGGCTTGATCGGCGCTTGCGGACCGCTCATGATGGTCTGGCCGACCGTCAGCCCTTTTGGCGCGAGGATGTAACGGCGCTCCCCGTCGGCGTAGCACAACAGTGCGATGTGCGCTGAGCGGTTGGGATCGTACTCGATCCGCTCGACCCTGGCCGGGATGTTGTCCTTGTTACGCCGAAAGTCGACGATGCGATAGTGCTTCTTGTGCCCGCCGCCCTTGTGCCGGGTAGTGATGCGTCCGGCGTTGTTGCGACCCGCGAGACGCGTCATCGCTTCGACGAGTGAAGGATACGGCCGACCCTTGTAGAGTTCCTTGTTGACGACCCGCACCATGGCACGACGGCCGGGCGAAGTCGGTTTCATCTTGATCACTGCCATGATGGTTTACTCCCCGGCCATGAAGCTGAGCTCTTGGCCCGGCTTGAGCGAGACGAAGGCTTTCTTCCAACCGGCACGGCGGCCCGTGATTCGCCCCGTCCGTTTCTCCTTGCCTTTGACGTTGAGCACCCGCACGCCCTCGACTTCGACCTCGAAGAGCTTCTCGACGGCGGCCTTGATTTCGGGCTTGGTGGCATCGCGCGCGACGCGGAATACCACTTGATTGAGACGCTCCCCGAGCATCGTGGCTTTTTCCGAAATCTGCGGTCCGAGCAGAACCTGATAGAGGCGTTCTTCGCTGATCGTCATTGCCACATCTCCTCGAATTTGGCCACGGCGCCCTTGGTGAGGAGCACTTTCGGGAAGTGCACCAAAGCCACCGGATCGGTCTCGTGCGCCGCCAGCACCAGCGCATCTTTGAGGTTGCGGCTGCCGAGCAGCAGATTCTCATCGAGCTCGTCGGTGATCAGCAGCACGCGCGTCCCCGCAAGCCCCATTTCCTTGAGCTTTTGTGCCACGAGTTTGGTCTTGGGCGCATCGACGCGGAAATCGTCGATCACCGCCAGGCGCTCTTCGCGGGCGAGCTGCGACAGGATGGTGGCCATTGCCGCGCGGTACATCTTACGGTTGACCTTCTGCTTGAAATTCTCGTCCGGCGAACTGGGGAAAATCTTTCCGCCATGCCGCCACAGGGGGCTGGAAGTCATCCCTGCGCGCGCACGCCCCGTCCCCTTCTGCCGCCAGGGCTTACGGGTGGAGTGATGCACCTGGGAACGATCTTTCTGAGCGCGCGTACCTTGACGGGCATTGGCCTGATAAGCGACGACGACCTGATGCACCAGCGCTTCGTTGTAAGGGCGGGCGAAGAGCGCGTCGGAGACCTGAGTGGTTCCGGCAGGCTGACCCTGCGCATTCAATAGCTTGAGTTCCATATCCACCTCGCCTTAGCCTTTGACCGCCGGGCGCACGATCACGTCGCCGCCCTTGGCACCGGGAACCGCCCCCTTGACGAGCAGGAGATTGCGTTCGGCATCGACGCGCACGATCTCGAGATTCTGCACCGTGACGGTCTCGTCGCCCAAATGCCCCGCCATGCGCTTGCCGGGGAAGACGCGACCGGGATCCTGCGCCATACCGATGGAGCCGGGCGCGCGCGTAGTGATCGAGTTCCCGTGCGAGGCACGGTTGGAGCTGAAGTTGTGGCGCTTGATCGCGCCGGCGAACCCTTTACCGATGGAGCGACCGGTGACGTCGACTTTCTGTCCCGGCTGGAACATCGTCACGGAAAGCTCCTGGCCGAGCTGCAACGAGGCGAGATCGGAGGGGGCGACGCGGAATTCACGCAAGACACGCGCCGCAGTGACGCCCGCCTTGGCGAAATGCCCGGCGAGCGGCTTGGTGGTGCGCGAAGGCTTTCGCGCGCCAAAACCGACCTGGACGGCTGCATAGCCATCGGTCTCTGGCGTTTTGAGTTGCGTCACGCGGTTGGCGGAGGCTTCGAGCACGGTCACCGGAATGGACTGACCATCGTCGGTGAAAATCCGAGTCATGCCCACCTTGCGAGCGACAAGGCCTAGACTCATGTTGTTCTCCTCGAACCGGTTACGATTGACCGGACGTGTACGAAATAAAACCCGCCGAAGTGGGTAAACGCGCAATTATAGGCCGGATCGATCTCTAATGCAAGGCAAGGCTTACATCAGCTTGATGTCGACGTCCACCCCGGCAGGGAGGTCGAGCTTCATCAAGGCATCGACGGTCTTGTCCGTGGGCTCGACGATGTCCATGAGGCGCCGATGGGTACGGATCTCGAACTGGTCACGCGAGGTTTTATTCACGTGCGGCGAGCGCAGTACGTTGTAGCGTTCGATTTTGGTCGGCAAAGGAATCGGGCCGTGAACGACGGCCCCAGTGCGCTTGGCCGCCTCGACGATCTCGTGCGCGGACTGGTCGATCAAGCGATAGTCGAATGCCTTGAGGCGGATGCGGATCTTCTGATTGTTCATGATTCATTCCAAAGAGCGAAAGGTAGAAAAACCCGGCGGGGAATGTCCCGCCGGGTCAGAGCAGCAAAACGATTACTCGATGATCTTGGAGACGACGCCGGCGCCGACGGTGCGACCGCCTTCACGGATGGCGAAGCGCAAGCCTTCTTCCATCGCAATCGGGGCGATCAGCTTCACTTCCAGCCTGACGTTGTCGCCCGGCATCACCATCTCCACCCCTTCGGGCAGCTTGATCGCGCCGGTGACGTCGGTGGTACGGAAGTAGAACTGCGGCCGGTAGTTGCTGAAAAACGGCGTGTGACGCCCGCCCTCTTCCTTGGAGAGCACATACACTTCACACTCGAAGTGCGTGTGCGGCGTGATCGTCCCGGGCTTGGCAAGCACCTGACCGCGCTCGACGTCTTCGCGCTTGGTGCCGCGCAGCAGCACCCCGACGTTGTCACCCGCCTGACCCTGGTCGAGGAGCTTGCGGAACATCTCCACGCCAGTGACCGTGGTCTTCTGCGTCGGGCGCAGACCGACGATCTCGACTTCGTCGCCCACCTTGACGATGCCGCGCTCGACCCGGCCCGTGACCACCGTGCCACGACCGGAGATGGAGAACACGTCTTCGATCGGCAGCAGGAAGGGCTTGTCGATGGCGCGCTCGGGCGTGGGGATGTAGGTGTCGAGCGCCTCGGCGAGTTTCAGGATCGAGGGCTCGCCGATCTCGCTCTGGTCGCCTTCGAGCGCTTTCAGCGCCGAACCCTTGATCACCGGCACGTCATCGCCAGGGAAGTCGTACTTGGAGAGCAGCTCGCGCACTTCCATTTCCACGAGCTCGAGGAGCTCGGGATCGTCGACCATATCGCATTTGTTCATGTAGACGACGATGTAGGGCACCCCCACCTGGCGCGCCAGCAGGATGTGCTCGCGCGTCTGCGGCATCGGGCCGTCGGCGGCCGAGACCACCAAAATGGCACCGTCCATCTGCGCCGCGCCGGTGATCATGTTCTTGACGTAGTCGGCGTGGCCCGGGCAGTCGACGTGCGCGTAGTGGCGCGTCGGCGTCTCGTATTCGACGTGCGCGGTGTTGATCGTGATCCCGCGGGCCTTTTCTTCCGGCGCCGCGTCGATGTCGTCGTACTTCTTCGCCTCACCGCCGTAGTGCTTCGACAGCACCGTCGTCAGCGCCGCCGTCAGCGTCGTCTTCCCATGGTCCACGTGACCGATCGTGCCCACATTCACGTGCGGCTTGGTGCGCTCGAACTTCGCTTTTGCCATCGTATTTCCCCTTGCAAACGTGATAAAGAAAAACCGCTCACTTCCGGCTGTTGATCACCGCCTCGGCAACGGACTTGGGCGCTTCGGCGTAGTGCTTGAATTCCATCGAGTAGGTGGCACGCCCCTGGGTGAGCGAACGCAGCTGGGTGGCATAACCGAACATCTCGGCGAGCGGCACCTCGGCACGAATGGACTTGATGCCACCGGGAAGGTCGTCCATACCCTGGATGACGCCGCGGCGCCCGGAAAGATCGCCCATGACGTTGCCCATGAACTCTTCGGGGGTCTCGACTTCCACCGCCATGATGGGTTCGAGCAACACCGGATTGGCCTTCTTCATCCCTTCCTTGAAGGCGATGGAACCAGCCATCTTGAAGGCATTCTCGTTGGAGTCGACTTCGTGATACGAACCGTCGAAGAGAGTGACCTTGACATCGACCACGGGGAAGCCGGCGAGCACTCCGCTTTGCATCGCCTCTTGTATTCCCTTGTCGACGGCCGGGATGTATTCACGAGGAACGACCCCGCCCTTGATGGCGTCGATGAACTCGTAGCCCTTGCCCGGTTCGTTCGGCTCGACGCGCAGCCAGACGTGACCGTACTGACCACGGCCGCCCGTCTGCTTGACGAATTTTCCTTCCTGCTCGACTGACTTGCGGATGGTCTCGCGGTAGGCCACCTGCGGCGCACCGACGTTGCAATCGACGTTGAATTCGCGGCGCATGCGATCGACGATGATCTCGAGATGCAGCTCGCCCATGCCGGAGATGATGGTCTGACCGGATTCCTCGTCGGTACGCACGCGGAAGGACGGATCCTCCATCGCCAGGCGCTGCAGCGCCACGCCCATTTTCTCCTGGTCGCTCTTGGTCTTGGGCTCCACGGCGACGTGGATCACCGGCTCGGGGAAGACCATGGATTCGAGCTTGATCGGGGCGCTCGGATCACACAAAGTCTCGCCCGTGGTGACTTCCTTCAGACCCACGGCGGCAGCGATGTCGCCGGCGAGCACTTCCTTGATCTCGTTGCGTTCGTTGGCATGCATCTGCAGCAGACGCCCGATGCGCTCCTTCTTGTTCTTGTTGGCGTTGAGCACCGTGTCGCCAGAGTTGAGCGTACCGGAATAGACGCGCAGGAAGGTGAGCTGACCGACGAAGGGGTCGGTCATCAGCTTGAACGCCAAGGCGCAGAATTTCTCGTCGTCGGCCGCACGGCGCTCGACGACGTTGCCGTCGAAATCGGTTCCCTGAACCGGCGGGATGTCGACCGGAGAGGGCAGGAATTCGACGACCGCGTCGAGCATGCGCTGCACGCCCTTGTTCTTGAAGGCCGAGCCGCACAGCATGGGCTGGATCTCGGTGGCGATGGTGCGCAGCCGCAGCCCCTGGACGATCTTGGCCTCGGGCAGGTCGCCGTTTTCGAGGTACTCGTTCATGAGCTCCTCGCTCGCCTCGGCGGCAGCCTCGAGCATCTTCTCGCGCCACTCCTGCGCCTGATCCTTCAGTTCGGCGGGAATGTCGCGGTATTCGAATTTGGTGCCCTGGGAAGCCTCGTCCCAGACGATCGCTTTCATCTTGATGAGATCGACCACGCCGGCGAACGAATCCTCTGCCCCGATGGGGATGACGATCGGCACGGGGTTCGCCTTGAGGCGGGCGCGCATCTGCTCGTAGACCTTGAAGAAATTGGCCCCTTGGCGGTCCATCTTGTTGACGAAAGCCAGACGCGGCACCTTGTACTTGTTGGCCTGACGCCACACGGTCTCGGACTGGGGCTGCACGCCGCCCACGGCGCAGTAGACCATGCAGGCCCCGTCGAGCACGCGCATCGAGCGTTCGACTTCGATGGTGAAGTCGACGTGCCCCGGGGTGTCGATGATGTTGAAACGGTGTTCGGGGAACTGCATCTCCATGCCGCGCCAGAAACAGGTGGTGGCGGCGGAAGTGATGGTGATGCCCCGCTCCTGCTCCTGTTCCATCCAGTCCATGGTGGCGGCGCCTTCGTGCACCTCCCCGATCTTGTGGTTGACCCCGGTGTAGAACAGGATGCGTTCGGTGGTCGTGGTTTTACCGGCGTCGATGTGCGCCGAGATACCGATGTTACGGTAGCGTTCGATGGGTGTTTTGCGTGCCACGTCGTTTCCCGCCAAGAGTTCCAAAATATCGTTCGTCGAAAACGCAAAAGCGGGCCAGCCTCGATGGGGCCCGCCGCGCCATGGATTTGCGATCAATAACGGTAATGCGCAAAGGCCTTGTTCGCCTCGGCCATGCGGTGAACCTCGTCACGCTTCTTCATGGCGGCACCACGCCCTTCGGCGGCCTCCAGCAGTTCATTGGCCAGCCGCTGCGCCATGGACTTCTCGGAGCGTTTGCGCGCCGCATCACGCAGCCAACGCATCGACAAGGCGAGGCGCCGCGACGGCCGCACTTCCACCGGCACTTGATAATTGGCACCACCGACACGACGACTCTTGACTTCGACCACCGGCTTGACGTTTTCGATCGCCGCACTGAAAACCTGCAGAGGATCTTTCCCCCCCTTGGCGGCGATCGCCTCGAAGGCACCGTAGACGATACGTTCGGCCACGGACTTCTTGCCCGAGACCATGATCACGTTGATGAATTTGGAGACGTTCTGGTTGCCGAATTTCGGATCCGGCAGAATCTCACGCTTGGGAACTTCACGACGACGGGGCATTTCGACCTCTCGCGATTTCTAGATGACGTTTCGAACCGATCAGGCTTTCTTGGGACGCTTGGCACCGTACTTCGAACGGGCCTGTTTGCGGTCCTTGACGCCTTGAAGATCGAGCGAGCCGCGGACGATGTGGTAGCGCACCCCCGGCAGGTCTTTCACCCGGCCGCCACGGATCAGCACCACCGAGTGTTCTTGCAGGTTATGCCCTTCACCCCCAATGTAGGCGATGACCTCGTAGCCGTTGGTGAGTCGAACCTTGGCGACCTTACGCAAGGCCGAGTTGGGTTTTTTCGGCGTCGTGGTATAGACGCGGGTGCACACTCCACGCCGCTGCGGGCAGGATTCCAGCGCCGGAGCGGCGCTCTTCTCCCGGACGCGGGTACGCGGTTTGCGCACGAGCTGGTTGATCGTCGGCATAGTTTCTTTTCCTTCGTTGGCGATTCGGCGACCCGACTACGATTGGCCGGTTCGATAAACGCGCGATGTTATCTTGAAAAGGGGTGTGCGTCAAGCACACCCCATCGTTCTCATCCTTCGGCCTGACTCGAGGCGGCCCCGGTCGTGATCTGCGCCCAGGCGCTCTCGGCCGACTGCGCTTGGGTGCGCTGACGACGCGCCCGGTGATGCGCCAAGCCCGTACCCGCAGGAATGAGCCGACCGACGATGACGTTCTCTTTGAGCCCGCGCAGCTCGTCGCGCTTGCCCATGATCGCGGCTTCGGTGAGCACCCGCGTGGTTTCCTGGAAGGAGGCCGCCGAGATGAAGGAGTCGGTGGACAAAGACGCCTTGGTGATACCGAGCAGCACGTTCTCGAATCGCGCCGGGATCTTGCCCTCTTTCTCCAGACGAGCGTTTTCGATCAGCACGTCCGAGCGCTCGACCTGCTCCTCACGCAGGAAACGGCTGTCACCGGGATCGGTGATGACGACGCGACGCAGCATCTGCCGCACGATCACCTCGATGTGCTTGTCGTTGATCTTCACCCCCTGCAGGCGATAGACGTCCTGCACCTCGTCGATGACGTAGCGCGCGAGCGCCTCGACGCCTTGCAGACGCAGGATGTCGTGCGGATCGACCGGTCCATCGACGATCAGCTCACCCCGGTTGACGACCTGGCCATCGTGCACCAAGAGACGCTTTTCCTTCGGGATGAGAAACTCGTGGGTGGTGCCGTCCGGCTCGGTGAGGATGAGGCGCTGTTTGCCCTTGGTCTCTTTGCCGAACGAGACCGTGCCGGTGACTTCGGCGAGCATGCCGGCATCCTTGGGCGAACGGGCTTCGAAGAGCTCGGCCACGCGCGGCAGACCCCCGGTGATGTCCCGGGTCTTGGCCGATTCTTGAGGAATACGGGCGAGCACCTCGCCCACGCCGACATACTGCCCTTCACGCACCGTGATGATGGCGCCCACCGGGAAAGTGAGCATGAAGGGATGATCGGTCCCGGGAATGCGCACATCGTTGCCCGCCTCGTCCTGTAGGCGAATCTGCGGCCGTCCGATCTTGGCGCTCGATCCGCGCTGCTTGGCATCGATGACCACCAGGGTCGACAAACCGGTGACCTCGTCGACCTGCTTGGCGACCGTGATGCCTTCTTCGACGTTGTCGAACCGCACCGTGCCAGCGTATTCGCTGATGATCGGCCGGGTGTGCGGATCCCAAGCGGCGAGTTTGACCCCCGCCTTGACCACCTGGCCATCATCGATGTACAAGGTAGCGCCATAAGGTACCTTGTGGCGCTCGCGCTCACGGCCGGCATCGTCCAGGATCAGCACTTCGGCCGAGCGGGCGATGACGATCTTTTCTCCGCGCTCGTTGACCACGTAGCGCATGTTCGAGGAGAAACGCACCGTCCCGCCGGACTTGGCCTCCACTCCCGAGACCGCGGCCGCTCGTGAGGCGGCACCACCGACGTGGAAGGTCCGCATGGTGAGCTGGGTACCCGGCTCGCCGATCGACTGTGCGGCGATGACACCGATCGCCTCTCCGACGTTGACCAGACCACCACGCCCCAGATCGCGCCCGTAGCACTTGGCGCACACGCCGAAGTGCGTCTGACAGGTGAGCGGGCTACGCACCTTGACCTCGTCGATCCCTTTCTCGTCGATGAGAGCCACGAGTTTCTCGTCGAGCAGCGTACCCGCCTCGATGAGGGTGGCCTGCGTATCGGGATCGATGATGTCGTCGGCAGCCACACGCCCGAGGATACGGTCGCGCAGCGGCTCGATGACTTCACCGCCTTCGATGAGGGCCTTCATGGCAAAGCCTTCGTGGGTGCCGCAATCTTCTTCGGTGACGACCAGATCCTGGGTGACGTCGACCAGCCGCCGCGTGAGGTAACCGGAGTTGGCGGTTTTGAGTGCCGTGTCGGCCAGACCTTTACGCGCGCCGTGCGTCGAGATGAAGTACTGCAGGACGTTGAGCCCCTCGCGGAAATTGGTGGTGATGGGGGTTTCGATGATCGAGCCGTCGGGCTTGGCCATGAGGCCGCGCATGCCGGCGAGCTGACGGATCTGGGCAGCAGAGCCGCGCGCGCCGGAGTCGGCCATCATGTAGATGGAGTTGAAGGATTCCTGCTCGATCTCCTTGCCATCTTCGGTGACGATCTTCTCCTTGGCCAGTTGCTCCATCATCGCTTTGGCTACTTGATCGACCGCCGTACCCCAGATGTCGACCACTTTGTTGTAGCGCTCGGCCGCCGTCACCAGACCCGAAGCGTATTGTTGGGCGATTTCCTTGACCTCTTCCTCGGCCTTGCGGATGATCTCCTCTTTCTGCGGCGGAACGAGCATGTCCTTGATGGCAATGGAAATGCCGCCGCGGGTGGCGAGCTGATAGCCGGTAGTCATCAGCTTGTCGGCGAAGATCACCGTGGCCTTGAGCCCGCAATTGCGGTACGCATGGTTGATGAGCTTGGAGATGGTCTTTTTCTTGAGCGGCTGGTCGATGAGCTCGAACGGCAAGCCGGGGGGCAGAATCGAGGAGAGGATCGCCCGGCCGACGGTCGTCTCTCGCCGGGTGATGCGCTCGATCGGCTCACCGTCGGGGCCGAGGTCGTACTCCTTGATGCGCACGGTGATGCGAGCGTGCAGCGATACCACTCCCGTCTCGAAGGCACGCTTGACTTCGGCGACGTCGGCAAACATCATGCCGCTGCCCTTGGCCACGGCCGATTCGCGCGTGGCATAGTAAAGACCCAGCACGATGTCCTGCGAGGGGACGATGATGGGTTCACCGTTGGCAGGCGACAAGACGTTGTTCGAGGCGAGCATCAGGGTGCGCGCCTCGAGCTGGGCTTCGAGCGACAACGGCACGTGCACGGCCATCTGGTCGCCGTCGAAGTCGGCGTTGAACGCCGTACACACCAGCGGGTGCAGCTGGATCGCCTTGCCCTCGATCAACACCGGTTCGAAGGCCTGAATACCCAGGCGGTGCAGGGTCGGGGCGCGGTTGAGCAGCACCGGGTGCTCGTAGATCACCTCTTCGAGGATGTCCCAGACCACCGGCTCCTGGTTCTCCACCATCTTCTTGGCCTGCTTGATGGTGGTGGCATAGCCGAGTTTCTCCAGCCGGTTGAAGATGAAGGGCTTGAAGAGTTCGAGCGCCATGAGCTTGGGCAGGCCGCACTGGTGCAGCTTCAACTGCGGGCCGACGACGATGACCGAGCGGCCGGAGTAGTCGACGCGCTTACCGAGCAGGTTCTGACGGAAGCGCCCGCCCTTGCCCTTGATCATGTCGGCGAGCGATTTGAGCGGCCGTTTGTTGGGCCCGGTCATCACCTTGCCGCGACGACCGTTGTCCAGCAGCGAATCGACTGCCTCCTGCAGCATGCGCTTCTCGTTGCACACGATGATGTCGGGCGCCTTGAGCTCGAGCAGGCGCTTGAGGCGGTTGTTGCGGTTGATGACGCGGCGATAGAGGTCGTTGAGGTCCGAGGTGGCGAAGCGCCCGCCGTCGAGCGGCACGAGCGGGCGCAGGTCGGGCGGCAGCACCGGCAGCACCTCGAGGACCATCCATTCGGGGCGCATTCCGGTCTTGTTGAAGGCCTCCAACACTTTGAGCCGTTTGCTGAGCTTCTTGATCTTGGCATCCGACCCGGTGGTCTCGAGCTCGCCGCGCAGCTTCTCGATCTCGCGCTTGATGTCGAGCGTGCGCAGGAGTTCGCGGATGGCCTCGGCCCCCATCATGGCGACGAAATCGTCGCCGTATTCCTCGAAGGCGGCGTGGTACTGCTCTTCGGTCATGAGCTGGCCGCGGTTGAGCGGCGTGAGTCCCGGCTCGATGACGACATAGGCTTCGAAGTAGAGGACGCGCTCGATGTCGCGCAGCGTCATGTCGAGCACCAGGCCGAGGCGGCTCGGCAGGCTCTTCAGGAACCAAATGTGCGACACGGGCGAGGCCAGCTCGATGTGGCCCATGCGCTCGCGGCGCACGCGCGCCACGGTCACTTCGACGCCGCACTTCTCGCAGATCACGCCGCGGTACTTGAGCCGCTTGTACTTGCCGCACAGGCACTCGTAGTCCTTGATCGGGCCGAAGATCTTGGCGCAGAAAAGGCCGTCGCGCTCGGGCTTGAAGGTGCGGTAGTTGATGGTCTCGGGCTTCTTGACTTCGCCGTAGGACCACGAGCGAATCTTTTCCGGCGAGGCGAGCCGGATGGTGATCGCATCGAACTCGTTTTCCTGCGGCAGCGACTGTTTGAACAGGTCGGCGAGCAAGCTAGTGCTAGTCATGGATGAGTTCTCCTGGCGGGATCATTCCGCCTGATCAATAGCGTTCCAGATCGATGTCGAGCGCAAGCGAGCGGATTTCCTTCAACAGCACGTTGAAGGACTCGGGCATGCCGGCGATGATGCGGTGCTCTCCCTTGACGATGCTCTCGTAGACCTTGGTGCGGCCGACCACGTCGTCGGACTTGACAGTGAGCATCTCTTGCAGGGTGTAGGCCGCGCCGTAGGCCTCCAGTGCCCAGACTTCCATCTCGCCGAAGCGCTGGCCGCCGAACTGCGCCTTGCCGCCGAGCGGCTGCTGCGTCACCAGCGAGTACGGACCGGTGGAGCGCGCGTGCATCTTGTCGTCGACCAGGTGGTGCAACTTCAGCATGTGCTTGTAGCCCACCGTGACCGGACGCTCGAAAGGCTCGCCCGTCTGACCGTCGTAGAGCGTGACCTGTTCGGTCCCTTCGATGCCGGCGAGCCGGAAAATGGCGGCGATGTCCTCTTCCGTGGCCCCCTCGAAGACGGGCGAAGCGAAAGGCACGCCTTTTTCGAGGTTGCGCGCCATCTCGAGGAGTTCCTCGTCGGTGAGCTCGCCGAGCGCCTCGCGGTGTCCGCGTTCGTTGTAGATCCGTTCGAGGAATTCGCGCACTTCCTGCACCGCGGCCTGGCGACGCAGCATCTCACCGATGCGCTCGCCCAGCGCCCGTGCGGCGCGGCCGAGGTGGGTCTCGAGGATCTGGCCGATGTTCATGCGCGAGGGCACGCCCAAGGGGTTCAGGACGATGTCTACCGGGCGGCCGTCGGCCATGAAGGGCATGTCCTCCACCGGCACGATCTTGGAGACCACCCCCTTGTTACCGTGGCGGCCGGCCATCTTGTCACCGGGCTGCAGCCGCCGCTTGACGGCGAGATAGACCTTCACCATCTTGAGCACACCCGGGGGCAATTCGTCCCCTTGGGTGAGCTTGCGGCGCTTGTGCTCGAACGCTTCGTCGAAGGCCTTGCGCATCTTCTCGAGGCCGTCGCGCACGGCTTCGAGCTGCGCGGCGAGCGTCTCGTCCTCGACGCGGATGTCGAACCACTGATACGGTTCGAGGGAATCGAGATAGGCCTCGTCGATCACGCTGCCTTTGGCCAGACGCTTGGGACCGCCGTTGGCCTTCTGGCCGACGAGCAGACGGCGCACACGCTGGAAAGCGTCGCGCTCGAAGATGCGCATCTGGTCGTTGAGGTCCTTGCGATAGGCCCGTAGCTGGTCGTCGATGATGGACTGCGCCCGCTTGTCGCGCTCGATGCCCTCACGGGTGAAGACGAGCACGTCGATGACGGTGCCGCTCATGCCGGTGGGCACGCGCAGCGAGGAATCCTTCACGTCGGAGGCTTTCTCGCCGAAGATCGCCCGCAGCAGTTTTTCTTCCGGCGTGAGCTGGGCTTCGCCCTTGGGCGTGACCTTACCCACCAGCACGTCGCCCGCCTTGACTTCGGCGCCGATGTGGATGATGCCGGATTCGTCCAGACGCGTGAGCTGCGCTTCGCCCAAGGAGGCGATGTCGCGCGTGATCTCCTCGGGACCGAGCTTGGTGTCGCGCGCCACCACCGTGAGCTCCTCGATGTGGATCGAGGTGAAACGATCCTCGGCCACCACGCGCTCGGAGATGAGGATGGAATCCTCGAAGTTGTAGCCGTTCCACGGCATGAAGGCCACGAGCACGTTCTGCCCCAGGGCAAGCTCGCCGAGGTCGGTCGAGGCCCCGTCGGCGATGATGTCGCCGGCGGCAATCACATCACCCTTGCGCACGATGGGGCGCTGGCTGATGTTGGTGTTCTGGTTGGAGCGCGTGAACTTGGTGAGGTTGTAGATATCGACCCCGACTTCGCCCGGAGCGGTTTCGTCGTCGTGCACGCGCACGACGATGCGCTTGGCGTCGACGTAGTCGACCACCCCACCGCGGCGTGCGCGCACGACCGTGCCGGAGTCGGCTGCGGCGATGCGCTCCATGCCGGTACCCACCAGCGGTTTTTCGGGGCGCAGGCAGGGCACGGCCTGACGCTGCATGTTCGCGCCCATGAGCGCACGGTTGGCGTCGTCGTGTTCGAGGAAGGGAATGAGGGAGGCAGCCACCGAAACGATCTGCTGCGGCGCCACGTCCATCAACTGCACCTGCTCCGGCGGTACCATGACGAATTCGCCTTTCTGCCGGCAGGA
Source organism: Tepidiphilus baoligensis (assembly GCF_012911495.1). Taxonomy (NCBI): domain Bacteria; kingdom Pseudomonadati; phylum Pseudomonadota; class Hydrogenophilia; order Hydrogenophilales; family Hydrogenophilaceae; genus Tepidiphilus; species Tepidiphilus baoligensis. Next base: position 7,163 of record NZ_JAAAUB010000001.1, on the reverse strand, counting down.
GACGAGCGCGCCGGTGAGCCGGCCTTCGGCGTCGACTTCCGAGTTCGCCTGGGCGATGACATAGGAACCTTCCTCGATGGCCGACATATAGACCACCTCGTCGGTGACCCGGCCATCGACCACCTTGCGGTACGGCGTCTCGATGAAGCCGTACTTGTTGGTGCGGGCATAGACCGCCAACGAGTTGATGAGGCCGATGTTGGGGCCTTCAGGGGTCTCGATCGGGCACAGGCGTCCGTAGTGCGTCGGGTGCACGTCGCGCACTTCGAACCCGGCACGCTCGCGCGTCAAGCCACCAGGGCCGAGCGCCGAAACACGCCGCTTGTGCGTGATCTCGGAGAGCGGGTTCGTCTGGTCCATGAACTGGGAGAGCTGGCTCGAGCCGAAGAACTCCTTGATCGCCGCCGAGATCGGTTTGGCGTTGATGAGGTCGTGCGGCATGAGGTTTTCCGCTTCGGCCTGCACCAGACGCTCCTTGACGGCCCGCTCGACCCGGGCGAGCCCGGTACGGAACTGGTTCTCCGCGAGTTCCCCGACGCAGCGCACGCGACGGTTGCCCAAGTGGTCGATGTCGTCGACTTCACCATGGCCATTGCGCAGCTCGACGAGGAGCGCGATCACGGCGATGAGGTCTTCGTCGTCCAACGTCCCTTTGCCTTCGGCACCTTTCGGGCCGACGCGCTCGAAGAAACGCTTGATCCAGTCGGGCGAATTCGGGTCGAGCTGCTCGAGCGGCGGATAGGCGCGGCTGTTGAACTTCATGCGCCCCACCGCCGAGAGGTCGTAGCGATCGGGCGAATAGAAGAGACCCTGGAAGAGGTTTTCGACCGCTTCCTCGGTGGGCGGCTCGCCAGGACGCATCATGCGGTAGATCGCGACCTTGGCCGACCAGGCGTCGGTGGTATCGTCCAGCCTCAGGGTCTGCGAGATATAGGGGCCGCGGTCGAGGTCATTGACGAGCAGGGTCTGGAATCCCTTGAGCGAGGATTGACGCAGGCGCTCGACCACCTCTTCGGTGATCTCGTCGTTGGCGCGCGCGATGATCTCGCCGGTTTCGGGGTCGACCAGGTCACGGGCGACGATGCGCCCCAAGAGGAATTCGTCGTCGACCGCCACTTCCTCGATGCCCGCACGCTTGAGGTCGCGCACGTTCTTGGCATTGATGCGCTTGTCTTTGGCGATGATGACGTTGCCGTCGGCGTCGCGAATCTCGAAGCGGGCGATCTCACCACGCAGGCGCTCCGGCACGATCTTGTAGTAGAAACGCCCGTTCTCGATCCGGAAGTCTTCGAAATCATGGAAGGTCTCGAGGATCTGTTCGGTCGTCATGCCGATGGCGCGCAGCAGCACCGTGACCGGCATTTTGCGGCGACGGTCGATCCGGAAGTAGAGGCAATCCTTGGGATCGAACTCGAAGTCGATCCAAGAGCCACGATAGGGAATGATGCGCGCCGAGAAGAGTAGCTTGCCAGAAGAGTGGGTCTTGCCCTTGTCGTGCTCGAAGAAGACGCCGGGCGAGCGGTGCAGCTGCGAGACGATGACACGCTCGGTTCCGTTGATGATGAAAGAGCCGTTCTCGGTCATGAGCGGAATCTCGCCCATGAACACTTCCTGCTCCTTCACTTCCTTGACCGTCTCGTAATTGGTGGCCTTGTCGAGCAACACCAGGCGCACGCGCGCGCGCAAGGCGGCACAGTAAGTGAGCCCGCGCAGCTGGCATTCCTTGACGTCGAACACCGGTTCACCCAGAAAATACTGCACGAATTCGAGCCGGGCATTGCCGGTGACGCTGACGATGGGGAAGATGGAGTTGAAGGCTGCCTGCAGTCCTTTGTTCTCACGCTGCTCGGGCGGCACTCCGAGCTGGAGGAATTCGGCGTAGGAATCGACCTGGGTGGACAGCAAAAACGGCACATCCAAGACGGGCTTTTGCTTGGCAAAGCTCTTGCGGATGCGTTTCTTTTCGGTGTAAGAGTACGCCATGAGTGCTCCAGGCAATGTCAGACGTGGGGGAGGAAACAGGACTCAGCCCGCCGAAGACGGGCTCGGTGCTGCCTTCTCACGACACAAGCGCGAAAAGGCTGACGCCCTGTGGGCGCCAGCCTCCAGCACGGCTTCGGGGCGATTACTTGACCTCGACCTTGGCACCGGCGGCTTCGAGCTCTTTCTTGAGTTTCTCGGCTTCGTCCTTGGAAACGCCTTCCTTGACGGGCTTGGGCGCGCCGTCGACGAGGTCCTTGGCTTCCTTGAGGCCGAGGCCCGTGGCCGCACGCACGATCTTGATGACTTCGACTTTCTTCGCACCGGCTTCTTGCAGAATCACGTCGAATTCGGTCTTCTCTTCGGCAGCAGGCGCGGCAGCGGCCCCGCCGGCGGCAGGCGCTGCGGCCACGGCCACGGCCGCAGCGGCGGAGACGCCGAATTTCTCTTCCATCGCCTTGATGAGCTCGGAGAGTTCGAGCACCGACATGCTGGCGATCGCGTCAAGGATTTCTTCTTTCGTCAAAGCCATGATTCACTCCTGATGGGTTTGGCCTGAATGGCAAAAAGGGGTAATGAAGGGTCAAGCGGTCTCTTTCGCGTCGCGCACCGCGGCGAGCGTGCGCACGAACTTGCCGGGCACCTCGTTGAGCGTGCGCACGAACTTCGCGATCGGCGCCTGCAGCGTGCCAACCAAGGTCGCGAGCAGCTCTTCGCGGCTCGGCATGGACGCCAGGGCTTTCACTCCCGCCACGTCGAGCGGATAGTTGGGCATGGCGCCGCCCTTGATCACGAGCTTTTCGGCATCCTTCGCAAAGTCGTGCAACACCTTGGCACAGGCCACCGGATCTGGAGCGATGCAGTAGATCAGGGGGCCGACGAGGCGATCGGCCAGGCACTCGAAGGGAGTCCCGGCAATCGCCCGACGCACCAGGGTATTTTTCAGCACGCGCAGATAGACGCCCGATTGGCGGGCCCTCTTGCGCAGCTCGGTGATTTGCGCGACATCGAGACCACGGTACTCGGCAACGACGATCGCCCCCGCCCCGGCCACCTGGGCCGCGACTTCGGCGACTATCGCCTTTTTCTCGTCGAGATTGAGTCCCACGGTCTACTCCTACGGTTACTGCACCCCGTTTCCGGGGTGCGCCACGGCGACCTTCATCAGGAGCGGCTCCGGCGAACCGGAAGGTTCCTGCTTCGGGTGACGCCATCTACGCTGGGCGCATCGCAACGATGCGTTTGAGGCGAACCCCCAGCGGTCTTTGACAACCCGCCGCGACGGCATGCCATCGCGACGGCCCAAAGTTCTGTTTTATGCCTGCACGGCCGAGGCCGGATCGACCTTGATGCCCACGCCCATCGTGCTCGAGACCGCAACCTTGCGCAGATAGGAGCCTTTCGCCGCTGCCGGCTTGGCTTTCATCAGCGCGTCGATGAGCGCTTTGGCGTTTTGCTCGAGCGCCTCCACGGGGAAGGAGGCACGGCCGATCGGGGCGTGCACGATGCCGTTTTTATCGGTACGGAACTGCACCTGACCCGCTTTGGCGTTCTTCACCGCGGTGGCGACGTCGGGCGTGACCGTGCCGACTTTCGGGTTCGGCATAAGGCCACGGGGGCCGAGGATCTGACCGAGCTGGCCGACCACGCGCATGGCGTCGGGCGAGGCGATGCAGACGTCGAAATCGATCTTGCCCGCCTTGATCTGCTCGGCGAGGTCATCCATGCCGACCAGATCGGCTCCGGCAGCCTTGGCCTCTTCGGCCTTGGGTCCTTGAGCGAAAACGGCCACACGCACCGACTTGCCGGTTCCGGCGGGCAGCACCACGGCGCCCCGCACGACCTGGTCGGATTTGCGCGGATCGACGCCCAGGTTGACGGCGATGTCGATCGATTCGTCGAACTTGGCCAACGCCGTTTCCTTGGCGAGCGAGAGCGCCTCGCTCAAGGCATAAGCGCGGTTGCGATCGACCTTTTCCTTCAGGGCACGCATGCGTTTGCTGAGTTTGGCCATGTCACACCCCCTCCACGGTCACGCCCATGCTGCGCGCCGAACCAGCGATGGTACGCACGGCCGCATCCAGGTCCGCCGCAGTGAGATCGGGCATCTTGGTCTTGGCGATCTCCTCGAGCTGGGCTCGTGTGATGGTGCCCACCTTGTCGACGTGCGGCTTGGACGAGCCCTTCTGGACGCCGATGGCCTTCTTGATGAGAATGGTGGCCGGCGGCGTCTTCATCACGAAGGTGAACGACTTGTCCGAATAAGCGGTGATGATCACCGGGATCGGCAGGCCGGGCTCCATCCCCTGGGTCTTGGCATTGAAAGCCTTACAAAATTCCATGATGTTGAGACCGCGCTGGCCGAGCGCGGGGCCGATCGGGGGGCTGGGGTTGGCCTTGCCCGCCGGCACTTGCAACTTGATATAGCCGACGATTTTCTTCGCCATGAATGATGACTCCTAAATGTGAGTGCAAACGCCGCCCATTTGGGCGGCTCCTCGGGGTGCGGCAGTGCCGCGGTTTCTCAGGTCTTCTCGACTTGGGAAAATTCCAGTTGAACCGGGGTGGCGCGACCGAAGATGGTCACGGCCACGGTGAGGCGGCTGCGCTCGTAGTCGACCTCTTCCACCGTGCCCATGAAATCAGCGAACGGCCCTTCCTTGATCCGAACCACCTCGCCCGGCTCGAAGACGATGCGCGGACGCGGCTTCTCGCCGCCTTCCTGCATCTGCTGCAGGATCTTCTCGACGTCGCGCTCGGGAATGGGGGCCGGCTTGGTGGGCGTGCCGCCGATGAACCCGGACACCTTGGGCAAAGATTTGACCAGATGCCACGTGTCGTCGTTCATCTCCATCTCGACGAGCACGTATCCGGGATAGAATTTGCGCTCGGTCTCGGTCTTCTGCCCCGCACGCATTTCGATGACTTTCTCCACGGGCACGAGAATGCGACCGAAGAGGTCTTCCATGCCGGCACGTTTGATGCGCTCCTGCAGCGCCTTTTGCACCTGCTTCTCGTAGCCCGAATGGGCCTGTACGACATACCAGCGCTTGGCCATCACTTCCACCCAAGGATCAGGTCGTACAAACCCCACTCGAGGGTCTTGTCGACCAACCACAAGAAAATCGCCATCGCAGTCACGAAGGCGAAGACGATCAACGTCGACTGGATCGTCTCTTTGCGAGAGGGCCAAACGACTTTGCGCACCTCGGCCACGGTCCCGCGCGCAAACTCACGAAACTTCGCTCCCGCCTCGGTGGCAAACAACGAGATCCCGCCCGCAGCGAGAACGCCGACCACGACCAGTGCCCCCCTGGCCACGGACGGCAAATCGGCAAAAACATAAAAACCGGCGATGCCGGCAGCCAGCAGCACCAGTGCAGCGATAAATTTGAGGCGATCCATGGATACGACCGTCCGCTAATGAGAAATGGCAGGGGCAGAGGGAATCGAACCCCCAACCTTCGGTTTTGGAGACCGACGCTCTGCCAATTGAGCTATGCCCCTGCGACTGCCGGAAACGACTCCGGCAAAAAACCGGCTTACTCGATGATCTTGGAGACGACGCCGGCGCCGACGGTACGGCCGCCTTCACGGATGGCGAAGCGCAAGCCTTCTTCCATCGCGATCGGGGCGATCAGCTTCACTTCCAGCTTCACGTTGTCACCGGGCATCACCATCTCCACCCCTTCGGGCAGCTTGATGGCACCGGTGACGTCGGTGGTGCGGAAGTAGAACTGCGGCCGGTAGTTGCTGAAAAACGGCGTGTGACGCCCGCCTTCTTCCTTGGAGAGCACGTACACTTCACACTCGAAGTGCGTGTGCGGCGTGATCGTCCCGGGCTTGGCGAGCACTTGCCCGCGTTCGACGTCTTCGCGCTTGGTGCCGCGCAGCAGCACCCCGACGTTGTCGCCCGCTTGCCCTTGATCGAGGAGCTTGCGGAACATCTCCACGCCCGTGACCGTGGTCTTCTGCGTCGGACGCAGACCGACGATCTCGACTTCGTCGCCCACCTTGACGATGCCGCGCTCGACCCGGCCCGTGACCACCGTGCCACGACCGGAGATGGAGAACACGTCTTCGATCGGCAGCAGGAAGGGCTTGTCGATGGCGCGCTCGGGCGTGGGAATGTAGGTGTCGAGCGCTTCGGCGAGCTTGAGAATCGAGGGTTCGCCGATCTCGCTCTGGTCTCCTTCGAGCGCCTTGAGCGCGGAGCCCTTGATCACCGGCACTTCGTCACCGGGGAAGTCGTACTTGGAGAGCAGCTCGCGCACTTCCATCTCGACGAGCTCGAGCAGCTCGGGGTCGTCGACCATGTCGCACTTGTTCATGTAGACGACGATGTAGGGCACGCCCACTTGGCGCGCCAGCAGGATGTGCTCGCGCGTCTGCGGCATCGGACCGTCGGCGGCCGACACCACCAGAATGGCACCGTCCATCTGCGCCGCGCCCGTGATCATGTTCTTGACGTAGTCGGCGTGGCCCGGGCAGTCGACGTGCGCGTAGTGGCGCTTCTCCGTCTCGTATTCGACGTGCGCGGTGTTGATCGTGATCCCACGGGCCTTTTCTTCCGGCGCCGCGTCGATGTCGTCGTACTTCTTCGCCTCGCCGCCGTAGTACTTCGACAGCACCGTCGTCAGCGCCGCCGTCAGCGTCGTCTTCCCATGGTCCACGTGACCGATCGTGCCCACATTCACGTGCGGCTTGGTGCGCTCGAACTTCGCTTTTGCCATGAAAGACCCCTATTTTTCCGAGACCCGCTCTGAAGAAGAATGACTGGTTACGTACCGTTTCGTGGTGCCCATGACGTGGATCGAACACGTGACCTCTCCCTTACCAAGGGAGTGCTCTACCACTGAGCTACATGGGCGTGCGCAACGAGAGCGTACGTACGACCTAAGGCTCGACTGGAGCGGGTGAAGGGAATCGAACCCTCGTCTTAAGCTTGGAAGGCTTCTGCTCTACCATTGAGCTACACCCGCTCGATACCCAAAACCGCTGCCATGTTCGTTTGGAGGGGGTAGGATTCGAACCTACGAAGGCTGAGCCGGCAGATTTACAGTCTGCTCCCGTTGACCGCTTGGGTACCCCTCCGCGAGAATCGGCATTGTGAAGGATACCCGAGAAAAAGTCAACGCCTCACCAGGGCAATCGCATCAAACCAAGGGTCCTGTCTAAAAAAT